>JAJDZI010000072.1 GCA_022824735.1 Nitrospirales bacterium | reverse complement strand
AACAAATTCGTGAACACATACAGGGATGACAGAAAGGAAGACCCGGCCTCAGGGGGGAAAGCAGAATTCGAACTGAGACAGCACCAATTATTGCCGTTGGTTGACCGCAAAAATATTTCACTATACAATCCGTTGCACTGGAAGATGTTTACGATCAGAGCATACCAAAAGCGTGCAGTGATACTTCATCTATGAAAGGGGCAACGACAACATGAAAAAAATCATCTTGTTCATGTTATTGGGGGCGGCGTTTGTGGTCTTCTCAGGCCAGGTATTGGCCAAGGATGGGATATACATGGGGATGGACTTGGGCGTGGCCGTTGCCCCGGATATGGACGTGCAGACCGGAGGATTCGATGATTGGACTACGGACGCGGCGCCGGATGGTTTCCCGGGCGTCCTATGCGACCAGACCATCTTCGGTGACGTTCAGACTCCTCAGGGCGCCTGTGGAGATGATCCGGCTGCATGGGGGCCCGCGAATGAGTCGTTTGATGGGGGCTCGGGGATTCTGGCGGGATTGGCCGTGGGGTATCGCTTGGGCGGCTTCAGGGTCGAGGGTGAATATTTCTATCGCGGTACCCGGTATGGCAGCACGGATGAACCCTACTTTCCTGACGATGACTGGTATCCCAGTGATTCATCACAATACGGAGATGGTGTCGAGGATGCCGTCGATAATCTGATGTCGCACAATTTCTTTGCCAACTTGTACTACGATTATCGCACGGACTCGAAGTTCACTCCGTATGCGGGTTTTGGCATCGGATTAGCCCAAGTGTCACTCCAATATCGAACGCGGTGGCAGCGCAACACAGACGGTGATGAGATCGACGCCATCAAGCCACCACATGGCGATGCGGCGTTGAATCAACGATTAGCGGGTTTGTTATCGCATGATGAAGCCACCATGTCGGATACCCTGTTCGGGTATCAGGCGTTGGCCGGCTTGGATTATCAGGTCAGCGAGCCCCTCACGATCGGGCTCAAGTTCCGGTACGCGATGTTTGGAGAGTTCGAGGACGACTCGGCCTATACGCGACTACGTGGGCATGCGTCCGTGGCCGGGAATTTGCGCAGGCCCGTGACCTACTATATCAAAACGGATGACATTCAATTTTGGGGTGTGAGTCTCAACATGAAGTATCAATTCTGACCGGCAAGGATGCAATGATCGGAATCGCTGTGTTTTTTGGCTGACCGGAATTTTGTCCTAATGGTTGCCCTTGGTTGACGGCAAAAAGGGCGTCGTTATACAGTAGAGAGTGGCCGCGTCATTTATTGTGGCGTGGCCACTTTTTGTTTCAGGTCTCCGGATATGTAGGCCCCCTCACTCCAGCCCTCTCCCGCGGTGGGGAGAGGGAGTTGCTGGAGAGAGGGGGCGTGAGCTGCAAGACGAAGTATCGGTTCTGACAGGTAACAACAGAAAGGTATGTTCGATATGAGACACGTGTTTATTGCTTTACTGGTCGTTTGTATAACGGCTTCGTTTGTACAGGCTGAATTGTTTCCGGACTCGGGGCCTCCGGGAGCCACGGTAACGATCGGGGGGGGCGCGTTCGGGGAGTTTGTTTCAACGGCGGAGAATCGGGTGGATTTCAATGGCGTGCCCGCGTTGATTCAACTCTGGGAGCCGGACCTGGTGATGGTCAAGGTTCCGTTGGGTGCCAAGAGCGGCGACGTCACGGTGACGGGAACGAAAGGCACCATGGTGGCAGGCCGGTTTGCCATTCAGCAGGTGAAGATTACCAAGTTGGTGCCGCCGGAAGCGGAACCCGGCTCGGTGCTCACGATCGAGGGTGAACATTTCGGCAATACCGCAGGGTCACGCGATCCCAATACCATGTTCGGCGTGAACCGCGTGTTGATCAACGGTATCCTGTCGGAAATCCTGAAATGGCGGCCCGGGAAGATTGACGTCAAGATCCCGGCCAATGCCAAATCCGGTGACGTGCTTGTGCAATTGGCTTCCTCCGATCCGCTGCCGGATGGGTCCTGTTGTGCGCCGGTCAAATATGCCGAGAGTAATCGCATGCCGGTTTCCTTGATCCCCAGTATTTCGTTTTCCCCGAATCGAGGGCCCGTCGGAACCAAAGTCGTGCTGAGCGGACAACAGTTCGGTGACGCCAAGGGGCCGAATGACGCGATTACGATCGGCGGCAAGCCGGTGACGATTGCCAAATGGGCTCCGCGCACCATCGTGGTTCACGTGCCGCTCAACGCCGTGAGTGGCCCCGTGACGTTTCAACAGGACGGGCGTGCGAGAACCTTGGGTCAATTTGCATTGGTCGAACCCGGGTCCGAGGGGTTGTTCCCGGCTCGGGGCCCGATCGGCACCCTGGTTCATATCAAGGGGAAAAATTTCGGAGTCTTTTCCGAAGCGGGGAGTACGGCCTATGCGTTCGATTTCGATCCCGGTCAGAACCGTGTGGAAATTGGCGGGGTTCCGGCCATCATTCACCGATGGCAGGATGACGAAATCAACGTGTGGGTGCCCTATAGCGCCAAGTCGGGTCCCGTTGTCGTGAAGCGGGGCGGTACCATTCCCAACCCCGATGGGACTTGTTGCGCCAAGCAGGGCGTCGTCGATTTGGAAGTGGGCTCATTTACCGTGCAGATGCCGAAGGTCACGTCCTACTCTCCGAAGGAAGCCGGTATCGATGAGATCGTGACGTTGAAAGGCGAAGGCTTCGGCGATTTTCTGAAAATCGCGGAGGCGACGCGCCTGGAATTGAACACCGATGCCCATGATTGGAAGAACTATCGACTGGGGCCCGACGTCTCACGCACGGAAGTGCTGGTGAACGGGGTCGCGGCCGTCGTGGTCTCCTGGAAGGATACCGAAATCAAGGTGCAGGTGCCCAGGCGGCACGTGTTCGGGTTCGGGCATCCCGAAGGGTTTTACGTTGATCCCACCAAAGGGGAAATCGTCGTGCGTCGCGGGTCATGGGATTTACTCAAGAATGGCCGGTGTTGTTCCCGCAAGCAGTGGCAGAGCGCCGTGGCAGGCGAATTCAAGATTTTGCCGCGGGGATTGCCCCACAAGGAATTTTTCTACGATTACACGCAGGAACCTTGGAGAACCGACCAAGCGCCGTGAAAGTCGTTCCATCCTCTTTTCATGCTCTCCTTCGGTTGATGGTTGCGGGATTGGTTTGTCTCTCCGGCTTGGCGGGACAGGTCCAAGCCGAAGAAAACGTGGTTTCGACCGTCCAGACGAGCGGCACGAAATCCACGCTCCTCGGGACGTTCTTTGTGAGCGCGCAACACGGCTGGGCCGTAGGCGCGGGGGGAACCGTCTTGAAAACGGAGAATGCGGGGAAGACGTGGCAGGCAGTCACACGCCGCACGGCGGCCCTGTTGACCAGCGTGTATTTTACGGATTCTCAACACGGGTGGATCGTCGGGCAGAACGGGACCATCCTGCACACGAACGATAGCGGGAAACAGTGGCGCCGGCAGGTTGCCGGGATTGGCTCCGCGCTCTACGACGTGTATTTCCTGAATCCCTCGCAGGGCTGGATCGTCGGAGACCGGGGCACCATTCTGCGAACGGCAGACGGCGGCGTGACGTGGGAGGATCAAAGCAGTTCGACCGCGGTGGATTTGTTCGGCGTCCAGTTCATCGATGCGCAACACGGATGGGCGGTTGGCGCGATCGGAACAATCCTCGTCACGCAAGACGGCGGGCAAAACTGGACTCAACAGGCCACCGATAGTGCCACGACGTTCTTTGACCTGTACTTTACGGATCCCGAGGGTGGCTGGGTCGTGGGCTCCCAGGGCGCCATCTTTCAAACGATCACCAGTGGAGAAAAGTGGGTCGATCGTACCCTGCCGTGCGGGTCTCCCTGTATCAGGCCGCCGGACTTCTTGAAAGTTCAGTTTACCGGGTTCCGGACCGGGTGGATCATTGGCGAGCGAGGCGCATTTCTGACCACCACGGACGCCGGTTTCACGTGGACCGAACCGGAACTCTCCGAGCCCTTCAGCCTGTATGGATTATCCTTTCCGGACCCCAAGACCGGCTGGGCCGTAGGCGAAGGCGGAACCATCCTGAAAATCACACCAGCCTCCTCTTAAGCTAATTGGTTTTTCCTTCCGTCATCC
>JAJDZI010000142.1 GCA_022824735.1 Nitrospirales bacterium | reverse complement strand
CTGCCTGCGCCGTCGGCTACGGTTACGGCAACCGGGATAAAGTCTCAGCCCTCAACCCCGACTACCATTGTGAAAAACCGGCCGACCTGCTTTCGCTCCTGTTCGGGTAGGGGTTCTTTGCTTTTCGACGTTTTTCCTCCTCTGGCATCACGGCTTGCTGAAGAGTAGACTGAATCATCGTGAGTATGCCGGCGATAGGAAGCGTTGCCGGTTTGCGGGTGATGGAAAGGAGGAAGGCATATGGAGATCGGAAGACGGACGGTTTTGCAGGTGGGGGCATTGGCGGGGTTGGGACTCCTGGTGAAGGCCATGGGTTTCTCGCCCGTGTTGGCCACGACGAAAGAGGCCCAGGGGGAAATCGTCAAAGTCGTCAAAACCGACGAGGAATGGAAGGCGATCCTGACTCCTCAACAGTACGACGTGCTTCGACGGGAAGGGACGGAGCGGCCGTATTCCAATGGCTATCATGCCAGTAAGGACACGGGCACGTACTATTGTGCGGGTTGTGACCTGGCGTTGTTCTCTTCGGAGGCCAAGTATGACAGCAACACCGGCTGGCCAAGTTTCTGGCAGCCGCTATCGGAACGGGTTGTGGGAACCAAAACCGATTGGAAATTGTTGTATCCCAGGACCGAAGTGCATTGCGCGCGTTGCGGCGGTCACCTGGGTCATATTTTCAACGATGGCCCGCCGCCGACCGGCTTGCGGTATTGCATCAATGCTGCGGCGCTTCAGTTTCGGGCCGCCTAACCGTTCCCTCTCCCCTCTTCTCATCCTCACCCCCTGCTTCCGCAGGGGCAGGCTTAATCCTCTCCCGTCAAGGGAGAGGAAATTTCACGTGGTGTTTGGGAGTGAAGCAGACCGCCGAAGGGAGGCCTTACGCCTTTTGAATGAGGCCGGTTCGCAGGCACCGGGTGCAGATCCGAATGCGTTGCGCCGTGCCGTTGAGTAACGCCCGAACGGTTTGAAGGTTGGGCCGGAAGACCCGCTTCGTTTTGTTATTGGCGTGACTGACGTTATTTCCGCTCATGCGTTTTTTTCCGCACACTTCACAGGCAAAAGCCATGACGATGACTCCTTCTCTTGAAACGTGACGCAACGTCCTGCTTGATACCATACCATTGATTCGTCTGACAACCCTGTCCTGAGCGTAACGGAGTGGAGTCGAAGGGCCCGTCCTGAGCCAGTCGAAAGCCCTTTGTCCGGGGCCGTTATCTATTGTATGATTCGTCCCGGCATGGAGGCAAACACCCGGATCTCCCAGGCATTGCAGGCGTTGCTGGACCGGTTGCATCGCCCGATTCAAGCAGCCTATGAGAATAGGGGAACTCCGGTCTCATCTACGGCCCAACTTGATGTATTCGTTTCCTCGCAAATCGTGGAGGCTTTGCGGAGCATGGTCTTTCCCGCTCACGTCGAAGCGGAATTATTGGTCCTGCGTTTTTTGTTTCAGGAACAGGGCGGTCCGGCGCGAACCCCGAACCGGTTAGAGACGGCCAGGCAGGTACTCGGACGTTTATCCACCATGGCGCTTCAGCAGACTTCCGGTTCTCCAAGCCGGGAATCCTCACCGGAACACAAGGCTTCAAGCGGTCACGGCGATTCGCGGAGCGCGGAGAAGCCTCCCGTTTCTTCGAATCGCGCATTACACGAGACTGATATCCGGTTTGCCAAGGGGGTGGGACCCAAGCGTGCGCTGTTACTGGAAAAATTGGGAATTCGTACGATTGAGGACGCTTTGTGGTTTTTACCCTGGCGGTATGAAGATCGTTCGCGCATTGTGTCCATTTCTCAATTGGTTCCCGAGGAAAAAGCCACGATAGCCGGAACCATCCACCATGCCGGACTCCGGCGGACGCGACGACGCACTATGACCTTGTTCACGATGTCGGTTCAGGATGAAACAGGTGCCGTGGAAGTCGTGTTCTTCAACCAGCCGTATCTCGATGACGTTCTCAAGGACGGGTTGCGCGTGGTGCTCAGCGGTCCGGTGGTGAGGCACCGCCGTGGGGCCGGGGTCCAAATGCGGACGCCGCAGTATGAGGTGGTGGATGAGGGTGAAGACCTGCTGCTTCACGTGGGGCGCATCGTTCCGGTGTATCATGAAACGCGCGGGCTGAGTTCCCGGCAGCTTCGACGGATCCTGTGGGGGCTGCTGGAAACGTACGGCTCCGATTTGCAGGATCCGCTTCCCTCACGTCTCCTGGAGCAACACCAGTGGCCTTCGCTGAATGCGGCCATTACGTCGCTCCATTTTCCCGGCACGGGTTCGGACCTGTCCTTGCTGAACGACTGGCAGACGCCGGCGCATCGCCGGTTGGCCTTTGAAGAAGGCTTTCTCCTGCAACTGGCGTTAGCGCTTCGGCAGCGTCTGCGTCAATCGGCGTCACCCGGCATTGCCTTCCGGCTCTCCGGGTCATACACTACACCGTTGCACAAGCATTTGCCCTTTCAACTTACGGATGCCCAACAACGGGTGCTTGCCGAGATTGAAGCGGATATGCGCGCGGCCCGGCCCATGAACCGGTTGCTCCAGGGTGACGTGGGGTCGGGCAAGACCATCGTGGCCCTGCATGCAATGTTGGGGGCTTGCGGGGACGGGTATCAGGCCGCCTTGATGGCTCCGACCGAGATTTTAGCGGAACAACACGTGTTGACTATCCGTCCGTACCTGGACGCGCTTGATGTGTCCGTCGCTTTCCTGACTGGTGGAACGTCGCCGAAGGAGCGGGCCGCCGTGCTGGCGCGTATCGCCGCGGGCGACGTGCAACTCATCGTGGGGACGCACGCGCTGTTGGAACAGGACGTGCAATTCGCCAAGTTGGGAATCGTGGTGGTGGATGAACAACACAAATTCGGCGTGCTTCAGCGAGGGAAGCTGCGCGAGAAAGCCCTGTACCCCGACGTCCTGGTGATGACGGCCACCCCGATCCCCCGCACCCTGGCCATGACCGTTTACGGAGACCTTGACGTGTCCGTCATCGACGAATTGCCCGCCGGGCGCCAACCCATCCGGACGCGCGTCTTTCGCCACAACGCGCGGTCCAGGGCGTATGAGTTGGTGCGGAAGGAAGTCAACGAAGGACGGCAGGCGTACATCGTGTATCCGTTGGTGGAAGAATCGGAAAAGCTCGATCTCGAAGCGGTGATGCAGGCCGCGGAACGTTTACGGTCCACGGAATTTGTCGGGATGAACGTGGGCATCATCCACGGACGCATGAAGTCGGATGAGCGGGCCCAAATCATGAAAGCGTTCCGGGCCGGCGACGTCCAGGTCCTGGTGGCCACTACAGTGATTGAAGTGGGCGTGGACGTGCCCAATGCCACGGTGATGGTGATCGAACACGCCGACCGGTTCGGGTTGGCCCAACTCCACCAACTTCGCGGTCGGGTCGGGCGAGGCGCGCAACGTTCGTTCTGTTTCCTGATCAGTTCCGCGGGCCGGCGACGGGATTTGGAAACGGATGGACCGGCGCAGGGCACGTTTGATCCGGCGTTGCCTTTCCCCCCGGAGCCTGCAGCGGACCGCCCGCGCAGGCCGGCTGGGCCGACGCAAACCGCGGGACAACGCTTGAAAGCAATGGTACAGTATGCCGATGGGTTTGCGATTGCCGAACAGGATCTTCGAATTCGTGGACCGGGTGAAATGATGGGAACGCGGCAGTCCGGGATCCCCGAGTTCCGTGTGATGAATCTGGTCCGGGATGCTGTGGCCCTGGAGCAGGCCCGGCAAGCGGCGTTCGCTATGATAGAAGGGGACCCGCAATTGTCGCATCCGGATCATCAGTTACTCAAGACCACCGTATTGCGAAAATGGCAAACCAAATTGGAACTGGGAACGATCGGATAAACAATGAAGTCTTGCCGAATGCCAAATTAAGATCAGTACATTGATCTTATCTGATCGTTCTGATACAAGGTCAAGCCTAGCGGGATTCCTGATGAGAGACGTTCCGAAAACTCAGATATTAAAGCGGATTGAATTTGAAAATCCCTGGTGGGATAGGCCTCATGAGGTGTCCCATAACTATACCCAGTGGAAGCCGCGACCGTACTTGGAACTCTTTTATCCCCTTGTCGAAAATCAAAATATTCGACGAGCCGTTCTTCTTATGGGTCCCAGACGAGTCGGGAAAACGGTCCTCATTCATCACGCCATCAGTCGGCTCCTGCAAACCATTCCGCCAAAGCAAATCGTCTACATTTCCGTTGATCACCCTTTGTACAACAGCCTCAGCCTCGAGCAGCTTCTGGAATTTTTTGGTGAGGTCAGTGGGATTGACTATAGGAGAACTCCCACGTATGTCTTTTTTGACGAGATTCAGTATCTGAAGGATTGGGAAATCCACCTGAAGGTACTGATGGATTCGTTCCCTGCGGTGCAACCGATCACGTCGGGTTCCGCTGCGGTTGCCTTACGGCTGAAGAGCGCGGAATCGGGCGCCGGAAGGTTTACGGAGTTTCTCCTGCCCCCACTCACGTTTCATGAATACCTGACCCTATTGGACAGTTCCGACAAGCCAATGCCCAAATTGATACGTCCAAGATTGTCGAAGGGACCAAACTTTTCGCACGCACAGGACATCGAGCATTTGAATAAGGTGTTTGTTGATTACCTCAACTACGGCGGGTATCCGGAGGTCGTTTTTTCAGCCGACATTCAGAAAGATCCGGGGAGATTCGTCAAGGCGGACATTGTCGACAAGGTTCTCCTGCGCGATTTGCCGAGTCTCTATGGCATCCAGGATATCCAGGAACTGAACTCGTTATTCACCACGCTTGCGTTTAATACGGCCAACGAGGTTTCCCTGGAGGACCTGACGCAAAATTCCGGTGTCGCGAAGAATACCATTAAACGATACATCGAGTATCTTGAAGCCGCGTTTTTGCTCAGGGTGCTTCATCGTGTTGACCAGAACGGGCGACGGTTCAGACGGGCAAATTTTTTTAAAGTGTACCTGACCAATCCGTCAATCTATTGCGCCCTGTTTGCTCCGGTCAAATCCCATGACGAATCAATGGGTTCATTAGTCGAAACGGCAGTCTTCTCCCAGTGGTTTCATGCGGATATGTCCAGGTTTCATTATTCCCGGTGGCTTGGCGGAGAAGTTGATATGGTCTTTAGAGGGCCTGAGTCGACCATTCAATGGGCCATGGAAGTCATGTGGTCCGACCGGTTTTCGAAGGATTCCCATAAACTCAAAAGCAGTCTGCGCTTTTGCCGTTCCAACAATCTGGAAAACATGTTCGTCACGTCAAAACAACAGAAAGCCTCCAAAGTCCTTGACGGGGTCAACTTTGAATTTGTCCCGGCGAGCGAATACTGTTACACGGTTGGATACAACCTGGTGATGGGCAAGAAGGCCTAGAACCGGAGGTTCCTTACCGTTGACTATACCAGCGGAAGCCTTGGGATTCCTTGTAGGCGGGGCGGTGAAACCCGCCGGGTTTCTCCAGGATCAGGGCCTTGAAATCCCACAGCCCGAACCAGGCCGGGTCGAGGACGTTGTGGTAGTGCAGGCCGGTCAGTTTGGTCAGCGTCTCGCCGAGTGCGTCCTGTAATTCCCCTTCAGTGTACGCCCGCACGGCGAACGCCTTGCCCTCAGCGTCCTGCAGGCGCCGGATGGCATAGGCGGCACCGGTGCACAGGACTTGCGTATCCCGTCGAATCGAGAGCAGTTGGGGCAGCGCACAGTATTGTTCCCGAAAGCCCAACCACCTGGCCGTGTGGCGCAGGTGGGTATATTGCACCTCGTATTCCGTATGTCCGGGAAGCCGCACGGGGTCCGGCCAGCCTGAATCGATCCCGAACTCAATCAGCAACGCCCGCCCGCCCGGTTTGAGCACGCGCCAGAGTTCTTGCAGGAATTGAATGGCGCCGTAGTTGAAGATCGCTTCGTCGGGATAGGGGGTATCCAGGTTCAGGCGGAGTTTCCGGATCAGGTCCAGGCATTGCTGATGTTCAGGGGTCGCGCCCGTGCGAGTCTCCAGTTCTTCTTTGGATAAGTGGACCGGGGTCATATCCGCCAAGTTTTCATTGTCGATGACCAGGTCCACGCTGGACTCGGCGAGGGGTAACTGCTCCGCGTTCGCGTTCAGAACTTTGGCGTCCCATCCGGCTTTGCCGGCTAATGTGAACTGGGATTGCAGAAAGGCCCGGGTCAGATCCAGAAAGATGTATTCCACGCCGCGTCGCTCAGCCCGCGAAAATTCCTTTGCCATTTCCTGGGACAGGTAGCCCAGGCCGGCGCCCACCTCCACCACCCGCTGCGGTTTCGGACTCCACCAACCCAACTGTCTAAGGGTTTTGGCAAGCAATTGGCCGTAGGAGAATCCGTGCAGCGCCTCGCAAGGTTCCCGGAGAAGATGTGAAACCGTGGTTTCCACGATTTCGAAATGGCCGTGATGACTTTGAATCCCCTTGTGATGAAATGCCGTGAGGTGCTCCTCGCTTTCGACTGCGACGTTTTCATGCCATTGTTCACGAACCTTCTGGAGGAGGAGGTCCCACTTCGCTTCGACGCTGTGCCCGCTGGGTGGTTCCGTTCCGAAATAACACAACGAATAGCGGGGCAAGGACCACCGTTCGAGAAACCACCGGCCGGTTTCTTGATTCGTGCCGCAGACCCATTTGCCGAACTGATCAAGAAGCGCGCTGATCGACAGGCGCCCATCCATGGCTCCGAGAAGAGAGGCACCCATCCGGTTGAGCCGGACCAACGGCAAGTCTTCATCCAGGGGCGTGACCCACCATTCCTGTTCTCCGTGCTGGTAGACCACGAGGTCCGGCATGCGCCAAGCCCGCTGTTGGAGAATCTCGCCTTCCAAGGCAAGGGGTTCAAGGGATGTGACAGGGGAAGTGGTCATTCTTTTTTCACCTCGCCCTCCGGGAGAGGGTAGGGTGAGGGAGAACTATTCATGTGAGTCGGTTGGGTTGGCATCGAAGACCATCCGATGTATGCCCGCCCAGAACGCCAACCAGGCATCGGCGGTTTCCCTGGCGCCCACGGCCACGTGCTGTAAGTCGTCCTCGGACCGGGCCGTCTTGCGCACGGCCTCGACCAACCAATTGCCGTGGTGTTGTTCTTCGGCCAGGTGCAACGTGAAAAATTCCAACTCCCCGGGCTGAAACTGCTCATAGCGTTCGAGGCCCGGTACGAAATATTTGAATTCGGACGCCGCGGTCGTTTCGACGGCCAAGGCCGCGCCCAGTGCCGTCAAATGACCGGAGTCAAGGTATAACCGTCGCAAGGTGTCGAGGTAGGTCGTCACTTCGGGGATCGGGACCGTGCATTGGAGATCCTGCTGCCGGAGCCCGATGACGGACGCAAACCGTTCCAGTTGCCGGATGTGCACGCGGTCGGGTGACCCGCTACCCAACTCCGAATACAGGGTCTTGGCCAACTCGGTGCGCATTTCCATTTCGTGAATCGGGGTGTGGTATAACAGCCCTTCCAGGACCTTGACGAAATGGAAGCAAAAATAATGGTATTGCCCGATGAAGGCCCGGAGTTGTTGATGCCGGAGTTTTCGAGACTCGAACGTTCGGAAGAATTCGTTGGTATTGACCGGGTGCGACTGGAGTTCCAGCACAAGCGATTCGACGTCGGAGGGGATAGCTTGAACGGGGCTCATGCAACTCACACCAGAAACAATCCGTCACCCATCATCACGATAACCGACGCCACATTACACGATGCCTCCAGCCCGTCGCAAGGCAGTCGTCACGGCGACGTTCGCAGATTGTCTTTCGCCGACGGAATAAGGGGACTGTCTGGCTTTTCCCCTCCTTTGTAAGGAGGGGCGAGGGGAGGTAGAGGCATTTGGAGATCTGCATCCCTGCCCGGAGAATCCTTGACATTGTAACAAAAAAGGTTACAGTTCAAAATGATTAAGAGCTTTCGGCATAGAGGTCTTGCCGAGTTGTTCGAACGTGGTCGCAGCCGTTATGTCCAACGGAGTTTGCAGGCGCGTTGTTTACGTCGGCTGGAAGTGTTGGATCAGGCTGAATCATTGACCGAGATAAACGTTCCGGGGTTTAATTTTCACGGTCTTCACGGAGTTCCCATGCGCTACAGCATCCACGTCAACGGACCTTGGTGCATCACCTTTGCATGGGAAGAAGGTGAGGCGCTACGGGTCGATCTTGAACAGTATCATTGAAGGAGCAGACATGGCTGAATATCGCGTCAAACGCCCGTTACAACGTCCTTCAATTCATCCGGGAGAAGTCCTGCGTGAGGACGTACTGCCGGCGCTTGGCTTATCGGTCAGCGAGACAGCCAGGAGACTCGGTGTTTCGCGCCAGCAATTGCATAGGATTTTAGCGTGCACGCACCCCATCACGACGGAAATGGCGCTGAGGATCGGCAAACTGATCGGCAATGGACCGGGGCTCTGGCTGAGGATGCAACAGAATCATGATCTGTGGCGTTTGGAGCAGGCCCTGAAAAGCGAATTGAAGAAAATAGAGACCACCGAGACGACGCTTCCGGACCCTGCCGTTTCACTGACTGCCGGTCATAATCCACGATGAGAAACGCCTGGACGCCTCTGAACAAGTTAAAAATATGCATGGAATGGAAAGCAACGCCGTGAGCAGTCCGACGGCATCGTAGGGGCGGTGTCCGCCCAAGTCATTTTGGAGCGAAAGACGAGATCATGAACAGCAAGAAGATGCAGCCTGCTTCGCCATCCACCGAAAAATTCGACCGGCTGAAAGCCATCCTGCGCGAGATGGTCCAACTCGACCGGGGCGACGCTCAGCAGTGGCGTTCCTGCTGCCTTGGATGAGATCGACGGCGATCTTCATGTGGATATCGCCAGTGAAGTTCTTAACTTGTTCCGCTCCCAGGAGACCAATCCTCACGATGCGCAACTCTTCGTGACCTCTCACAATGTCGGTCTGCTCGACGTTCTGGGTCTTTGAGTATCGGATTAGCGATTCTTCAAACATCAGATCCTTCACTTCGTTCAGGATGACAAAATAGGAGACGACCAGAACGGGAGAAGAGGCGGCGCAACACCTATGATAGAATGAATGAGAACCTTCTTATTCATTGATCCGTTTGAAACATGGTAACGACCTACGAATTTGACGTGATGGTGATGGGGGCTGGGTTGGCGGGGTTGCGGGCGGCGTTGGCGGCGCATCAGACCGGGGCGACCGTGGCAGTCATCACCAAGGTCCATCCGGTTCGGAGCCATTCCAATGCCGCGCAGGGCGGTATCAACGCCGCCCTGACCGACCGGGGCGACAAGTGGGAAGATCATGCCTTTGAGACGGTGAAGGGCAG
>JAJDZI010000042.1 GCA_022824735.1 Nitrospirales bacterium | reverse complement strand
TTCCTTCATTTCGTGGGTCAGCCGAGTTTCCAGTTCCTTTAAGTCATGGGTCAGTCGGGCTTCCAGTTCCTTCATTTCGTGGGTCAGCCGGGTTTCCAATTCCTTCAAATCGTGCTTGGTAGAGAGTTTCTCATCAACCAGTTTCGCCTGAGAGTCTGCCAGCACTTCGGCCTGCGCTTCCGGCATGCCAGCCTGTGTCAGGCGCTTCACGAACGTATGGGTATCAAAACTAATCGTGCTCATCTCTTTTACCGAAGCCCCAGTGGCGTTCTGCTCTGGACTTGAGGGACTTCCAGATTGGTCTCCCACTCTAGCAAAGGGGGTTGCTGCTTTCAACTCGTTTCAAAAGTCGGTAGTGCCTCAGTTTGAAATTCCCTTTTCGCCGTCATGTCCTTTTTTGTCATCCTCGACAATATGAACTGG
The DNA here is from genome assembly GCA_022824735.1 of Nitrospirales bacterium. GTDB lineage: Bacteria > Nitrospirota > Nitrospiria > Nitrospirales > UBA8639 > Bin75. The sequence goes on along the minus strand of JAJDZI010000042.1, from coordinate 14,795 downwards.
ATCCCCGATCGGGGTCAGGGATGACAGCAAAGGGGGCCCGGCGCTACTGAATCCGGCGGATGCCGTCATGGGGTTGTCGGGAGCGAGCGGATGGGGAACCGATACACTGTTCCTGAACCGTATCCAGAATGCGGTCCGCGAGGACACGTTTTGGCAGGCGTTCAACTTCGGTGGGTGTTCCGTGACGAGGCAGGAGGATGACTTCATTGGTCTCGTTGCCGAATGCCGATTGCGGTCCCGTAATCCTGTTCACGACCAGCAAATCAAGGTCTTTTTGATGCAGTTTCTTGCGGCCGTTGTCGAGCAGGTCTTCGGACTCCGCGGCAAAGCCGACGAGCACGTGGTGCGTTCGTTTCCGCGACAACGCGTGCAGGATGTCCGGAGTCCGCTCCAGCTCCAGGGACTCGCCGGTCCATTCGTGTTTTTTGACCTTTGCGGATGAAGGGTTCCGGGGTCGAAAGTCTCCAACGGCCGCGGTCATCACCAGCACGGTGCCCCACGCGAACCGGGCTTCCAATTCCCGATGCATCTCTTCGGCCGTCAGCACCGGGACACACGTCACGTTAGGGGGAACCGGCAACGCCGTAGGTCCGCTGACGAGTACCACCTCCGCTCCCCGTTGGGCCGCGGCTTCCGCCATCGCGTATCCCATCTTTCCGGATGAGGCATTCGTGATAAAGCGAACTGCATCGATCGGTTCCCGCGTGGGACCGGCCGAGACGAGCACCCGTTGGCCGGACCAGTCACGCTGACGGGCGAAACAAGAACGCACCGCCTCCAGAATCACGTGTTCAGCAGGCAACCGGCCTTTCCCGGTCAGGCCGGACGCCAGTGGGCCTTCCTCCGGTTCCAGCACCACGACTCCGCGCTCGCGCAACGTTCGCGTATGCGCTGCCACCGCAGGATGGTCCCACATCTCGACGTCCATGGCCGGGGCCATGACAATGGGACATCGTGCGGACACGAACAACGTACCCAGCAGGTCACCGGCCAAACCCAACGCGCATTGAGCCAAGGAATTCGCGGTCGCCGGGGCTACCAGAATCAGGTCCGCATCTTCCGTCGCCTGCAGGTGCGGCATGGGTTGGTTCTCTGCAAAGAGTCGTTGCAACACCGGCCGCCCGGACAGCACTTCGAAGGTCAGCGGCGCCACGAACTGCGTGGCGGACGGCGTCATAACTACCGACACCTCCGCCCCGTCCTCGACCAGTGCCCGAAGCAGGGACACGGCCTTATAAGCCGCAATGCTGCCCGTCACGCAGAGAACGATTCGTTTGCCTTGTAACGCTTTTTTGCTCATCGTAAAGTTCTCGTTACTCCCCTCACCCCAACCCTCTCCCAGAGGGAGAGGGAGCAAGTGGGCTCGCTCATCCCTCGGCTTCTGCTTCCCCGGCGGGTTCTTGTGGCGAATCGTCAACGTAGACGCTGAGTTGCTTCTTGATTTCCTTGGCATCCTCATCCGCCTCTGCCAACAACGCCGGTTCGAATTCACGGTCCAGGCTTCTCCTGGCTTCGCGCAGCGCGTCACGCGCTTCTTGTCCCATCAAATACCCCACGTTATCTCCCAGGACTTCCTCAAGCGCAATGGAGGTTTCCTTGGTGAATTTACTCGTTTGCGCATGCGGGGTCCCGCGCATGAGCTGTTTCGCGCGTTGAGCGGCAACCAGCACGACTCGATAGCGGGAATCGAACTTGCCGTCCCGGTCATCCGGCAGTAACGGAAGCGTATCAATCATAATCGAAACTCCTTTGGTAGGTTACGTCACACTCTTCTTCATCATCACGGGTTCGACCAACCCGTTTTCCACCAGCCATTCGGGGTCCAACCGGTTGGTCTTCACCTGTTCGGCCAGAATGATGGACTCCAATTCTTTCGTCGCCTGCAGGAGTTCATCATTCCGGACGAAGTAATGATAGGATTTGAAATTGGCGATTTCATCACTCGCTTCATGCAAACGGCGCTCGATTTCCTCCCTGGAATCCATGTCCCGCCGGCAGAGCCGGTTGCGCAGCGCGTCGAGCGACGGCGGGGCGACAAACACGTACACGGCCCCGGCCACGCGTTCCATGATTTGCTGGGCACCCTGCGCATCAATCTCCAGCAACACGTTGATCCCTTTATGCAGGGCCTCCACCAACGCCTGTTTCGGAGTGCCGTACTTGTGGCCGTACACTTCAGCCCACTCGACGAAGGCCTCCTCCCGGATCAAGTCCTGGAACCGTGCCTCATCGACGAAACAATATTCAACCCCCTCGCGTTCGCCCGGTCTCGGTTTTCTCGTCGTATAGGACACCGAAAACATGGTGTCCGGCAACCGGGCGACGATATTTTTACACAACGTGGTTTTTCCCACGCCGGAAGGACCCGACACCACAACCAGGACACCATCAGCCGACATCAGCCACGCTCGCTCCCCGATTATTCGACATTTTGCACCTGCTCGCGAATCTTTTCCAGTTCACTTTTGAGCTGGACGACGTGCTTGGTGATTTCCGCGTCATTCGCCTTGGACCCGATCGTATTCACCTCACGACCTATTTCCTGCAACAAAAAATCCAACTGCCGCCCGACGGGCTCCCGTGTTTTCAGCATCTCCTCAAATTGGACGCCGTGACTGCGGAACCGGGTGAGTTCTTCCGTGACGTCATACCGGTCGGCCACGAGCGCCAATTCCTTGTTGAGCCAGGTTTCCTGTTCGCTCCCGGCCAAGGCAGGCGCACGAACCCGCAGGCGCTCCTGGAGGCCCTTGACCACGCGGGGCAGGCGGCGCTCGATCAATCGGTGCGTCTCGCGAATCAACTTCAGTCGTTTCGCAATATCGACTTGAAGGGCTTTCCCCTCTTTCGACCGCATGCGGTCAAGATCCGCGAGCGCTCCAGACGTGAGCCGCTTCACCACCCGGTTCAGGTGCTTGTCGTCGATCGGGATTTCGGCAACGTGAAAAATATCCCTGAACGAGGCCAACAGTTCAACGTCGATGTGTCCCCCCAACCGGAACTCCCGCTGCAAATCCTTGAGTGCCCGATAATAATGCCGCGCCAGGGAACGATCAAGCGTGACGTGTTTGCCGTGTTCACGGCCTTTTCCGTAGACAACAACGAGTTCGATTCGTCCCCGGCGACACGTTCGGGCCACCAACTCCTTCAATTCTTCTTCCCACTCAAACCCTCCCTTGGGCACCCGAAGGACGATTTCCCGGAATCGATGGTTCACCGACCGGACTTCCACGGCCACGGCAAGCCCGTGACTCGTTCCCTCCCGTTTACCGAAACCCGTCATGCTTCTCAACATGGCCGCGACCCTTTTCCTTCCCATGGACAGTCTTCATACAACACGCAGCCGGAACATTGAGGCTTCCGCGCCAGGCACACGTAGCGGCCGTGAAGCAACAGGCGTTGCGAACCATCAGTCCAATCCTTGGCAGGCCAGACCGCCTGCAAGTCAAATTCTATTTTGACAGGGTCGGTATTCCGGGTCAGGTGCAATCGCTGCGCCACCCGCTTGACGTGCGTATCCACGACAATCGCCGGCACCTGAAAACAGGCGCCCAGGATCACATTGGCTGTCTTTCTGCCGATCCCGGGCAACGACGTCAATTCCTCCATGGTCTTGGGCACGGCTCCCTGGAACTGCGACACCAGGGCTTGGCTGCACTTGATCAGGTGTTGCGCCTTGTTTCGATAAAATCCCGTGGATTTGATCAACGTTTCGAGTTTCGCTTGCGATGCGCCGGCCAATTCCCGGGCTCCGGGATAGGCTGCGAACAGCCCCGGAGTCACCCGGTTCACCCGTTCATCCGTACATTGGGCCGATAGGATCGTCGCAACCAGCAACTCAAAGGGATTGGCGTAGCTGAGTTCCACCGGCGCGTTCGTCCCTTGCGCGCGCAGGCGTTTCAGAATCCGGCGGGCACGGGTCACAACGGCCTTCACCCTGCCTCCGCCACCGGCACGCCGGATTCCAAGGCGCCGGCAATCGCGTCCCGCAACGGGGCCAAGGTCTCTTTCCGAAGCGCGGAGACGCACAGGGCCGGCTCAGGGCAGGCCTGAAAGCGCCGTTCGAGCACGTCCACGTCTTCCGGCGGCAATTGATCGCATTTGTTCATGACGAGAATCCGGGTCACGTGTTGCAGGTCAAGTTCACGCAGGAGCCCGTCGACCACCTGTATTTGCTGGTCACGATCCGGCGCGGTCGCATCGACGACGTGCACCAGTACGTCAGCCTGGTGAAGTTCGTCAAGCGTCGTCCGAAAGGCTTCCAGGAGATCCTGGGGCAGGTCTCGAATGAACCCCACGGTATCGGTCAGAATCACGTGCCGGCCCGAATGAAGCCTGAGTCGTCGCTTGACGGTATCCAGGGTTTCAAACGGCCGATTCCTGGCCGAAACGGAGCTACGGGTCAGGGCGTTCAGCAACGTGGATTTCCCGGCATTCGTATACCCCACGATCGACACCATCGGGGTCCCTTGACGCAGGCGCCTGGGACGTTGCTGCTCCCGTCGACGACCCAAGTTCTTCAACTCGCGTTCGAGGTGGTGAATGCGATCCCGCACCCGTCTCAGGTCGGTCTCCAGTTTGGTCTCGCCGGGACCCCGGGCCCCGATGCCGCCGCCCAAACGGGAAAACGCCGTGCTGGATTGAGACAACCTGGGCAACAGGTACTTGAGTTGCGCGAGTTCCACTTGAATTTTCCCGTCGCGTGAATGCGCGCGGGTGGCAAAAATATCCAGGATCAACTGCGTCCGGTCGATGACCTTCAACTCAATCATCTCGGATAATGCCTTGATCTGCGTTGGGGTCAAATCCCGGTCGAAAATCAACAGGTCGGCCCCGCTTTGCAGCGCGTGGATGATCACCTCGGTAATCTTTCCCACCCCCAACACGTACTTGGGATTGATCCGCGACAAGCGTTGCATCACCGTCCCGACCACTTGGATGCCTTGCGACGTCGCCAAGTCCTGACATTCCCGCAGACGTTCTTCCTGATCGGACCGTTTTTCCGCCGTGATACTGACCAGCAACGCGCTTGGGCCGTCGTCCGTTCGGCGAAGCGCCGGGGTTGCCCTGGAAATTTCAGCTTCCAGCGATTGCACGAACTGGTCGCACCGGCACTGAAACGCCTGCAAGCTCTGCGGGGCCCAGGCCTCATACGCTTTGCCTTGCGGGTTGGGCGGCACCAAGTGAGCCAGCGAAATGGAAATCGGTTCCCCTCCGTTTCCCACGCCGAGCACCGCCATCAAATCCAAGCGAAGCATCGCCAAGTCGGTCAGGTCGTCCTTGTTTAACGGTTGATTGTTCAGGTGGGTATGCACGAACCGGACGCCGCGCAATAACCGGGGACCGGACCGGCTCCGCGCCAGTTCCGGGATCACCAACTGTCGGTCCGTGCCGATGATGACGGATTCGATGATGCCCCGTCGATTGATCAGCAACCCGACTTGCCGTCGAATCTCATGTGATAATTCCGTGCAGGAGCGGGCCAGTTCAGGAGAAATGACTTTTTCAACGGGCACGCGGCGGCGATAGAGCCGTTCGAGTCGCGTAACCTGGCCGGGCTTCAACCCGGTCAGATGTCCAATGGCATGTGGAATAGAAACTCCCCTTTTTTTCTTTTCCTCCCCTTTGCAAGGGGAGGCTAGGTGGGGTAGAAGCCAAAGACATTATCGAGGCCGCTATCCGGCTGGACCAGACCTGCTCAGGCTCTACCTCCCCTGTCCCCTCCTTACAAAGGAGGGGAATAATAGAGCATGGTTCTTATTTCCATCGGAGATCCAGCGTCGTGGTCTCGATCGCCAAACCGGGCTGCGCATCCAGGTCCCGTGAAGCCCACCGCTGTTCCTGGTAGGCCCACCACCCGGCGGCCGCGACCATGGCGGCATTGTCCGTACAAAAATGCATCCGCGGCAACGCCAGGCGTATGCCTTCCTTTTCCGCACGAGCCCGTAAAACCGCACGCAAACGGGAATTCGCGCTGACCCCTCCGACCACCGCCAAGCCGGTGACGCCGTGCCGGCGCACGGCCCGCAACGATTTCTCCACCAACACGTCCACGATGGCTTCCTGATAACCCGCGGCGACGTGCGCCGGCAAGAACGACTCCTGACGCGCCTGCCGGTCCCTCAAATAATACAACAACGACGTTTTCAGGCCGCTGAAACTGAAATTGAACTGTCCTTTGTTCAAGTACGGACGAGGAAACCGGACGATTGACGAATCCCCCGTTTGAGCCAGACGATCGAGTGCAGGACCGCCCGGGTAAGGGAGTCCCAACATCTTGGCGCCCTTATCAAACGCCTCGCCCGCGGCGTCATCAAGGGTTTTGCCGAGAAGTCGATATTCACCGCGTTGGGGAACGAGATACAAATGGGTGTGCCCGCCGGATACCACGAGCACGATGCAGGGAGTCACAAAACCGGGATATTCCAACCACGCGGAGGCAATATGCCCTTCCAGATGATGCACGCCGATGCAGGGCACGCCCAACGCGTACGCCAGGGCCTTGCCGAAACTCACCCCCACGACCAATGCACCGGCAAGGCCAGGTCCCTGGGTGACCGCAATCGCCCGAAGATCGGACCAACCCACACCAGCCTGCTCCAAGGCAGCCTGCGTGATCTCTTCGATCCTTTCCACGTGTTTTCGTGATGCCAGCTCCGGCACGACTCCGCCGAACCGGCCGTGCACCTCGTGTTGGGACGCCACGAGGTTCGACAAGAGGTTCCCTTCGAGCGAGAACACGGCCGCGGCTGTTTCATCACAAGACGTTTCGATACCCAGGAGACTGGGGGTCGGTACGCGGCAAGGAGCGTTCGCGGGCGTTTGGCCGTTTTGAGGCATCACGGGAGAACCGTCGTCATAAAAAACAACGACTCTCGCCACGCCGGGTAGCGAGAGTCGTTTATTAGGGAAAGGGAATCAATCCGTAAATGATGTGTCGTCTTACGGCAACCGATGCAGCGCCCACGGTTCAGACGCCTGCCATCGCCTCCTCTTCAACAAACACGGGAGCGTCGTCACGAAGCACCACTTTGATTTTCTTGACGTCCTTGAATCGCCCTCGAATGAGTTCATCGGACAAGGGATCCCCCAGAAGTTTCTGGATGGTGCGCCGCATGGGCCTCGCTCCGTATTGCGGTTGATAGCCCTGGGCGATCAGCCATTGCTTCACGTCGTCGCCCATCTCCAGTTGGACCTCACGGTCCGCCAACCGTTCATTCAATTCGCGGATCAGGATATCGACGATGTTCATCAAATGCTCTTTTTCCAACGGATGGAAGACCACGAATTCATCGATCCGGTTCAGAAATTCCGGGCTGAAATTCCGTTTCAATTCATCAAGGATATCGTCCTTCATGCGCTTCCGGGTTTCCGACTCTTCGACTTTCTGGAAGCCGAGGGACACGCCCTTCTGAATGAGCTTCGTCCCCAGGTTCGAGGTCATCACGAGAATCGCGTTCTTGAAATCGACCTTCCGGCCCAGGCTGTCCGTGAGCAACCCGTCGTCCAGGACCTGCAAGAGCACGTTGAAAATATCCGGATGGGCCTTTTCGATCTCATCGAACAACACCACCGAATACGGGCGGCGCCGCACCTTTTCGGTCAATTGCCCGCCCTCTTCATAGCCCACGTAGCCGGGAGGAGCGCCGAACAGCCGGGAACTCGTAAATTTCTCCTGGTACTCCGACATGTCGATGCGAATCAGGGCATCCTCGGTATTGAACAGGAATTCCGCCAGGGCCCTGGCCAGTTCCGTCTTCCCGACGCCCGTGGGGCCCAGGAAGATAAAGGACCCGATCGGCTTGCGCGCCTCCTTGAGCCCGGCCCGCGAGCGACGGATGGCGCGACAGACCGCGGAAATGGCTTCTTCCTGACCTACGATGCGCTTGTGAAGAAAGTCTTCCATGTGCAACAGCTTTTCCGACTCTTCCTCTTCGAGTTTAAAGAGCGGAATGCCCGTGATTTTGGAGACCACAAAACTGACTTCCTCGGCCCCGATCACCGGCTTCTGCTGCTCCTGATTCTTCTTCCAGTCGCGTTTGGCATCCTCCAACAGTTTGCGAAGCCGCTCTTCTTCTTCCCGGTATTTCACGGCCTCTTCAAAACTTTGCAGCCCGATGGCGACTTCCTTTTCGTGCGCCACGCGCTTGAGTTCCTGTTCCAACGATTTCAACTCGGGGGGCAGTGAATAGGATTGCAACTTGGCCCGGGACCCCGTCTCGTCGATCAGATCAATCGCCTTGTCGGGCAGGAATCGATCCGTGATATAGCGGTCGGTCAATTTCACGGCTTCCACCACCGCGTCATCAGAAATTTCCACGCCGTGGTGTTCCTCGTAGCGATCACGCAAGCCCTGAATGATCTTGATCGTTTCTTCCACGGACGGCGGATTCACGTATATGGGCTGGAAGCGCCGTTTCAGGGCGCCGTCTTTCTCAATATGTTTGCGGTATTCATCCATGGTGGTGGCCCCGATGCAGTGAATCTCGCCCCGGGACAACGCCGGCTTGAGCATATTGGCGGCATCGATCGACCCTTCGGCCGCGCCCGCGCCCACCAGGGTATGCAACTCGTCGATGAACAGGATCACGTTACCGGCCTGCACGATCTCCTTCATGACCACCTTCAGGCGTTCTTCAAACTGCCCCCGGTACTTCGTGCCGGCGACCAGGGACCCCAAGTCCAGGGCGATCACGCGCCGGTTCAACAGATTATCGGGCACGTCCATGGAGACGATGCGTTGGGCCAACCCTTCGACGATCGCGGTTTTCCCCACCCCTGACTCGCCGATCAAGGCCGGGTTGTTCTTGGAACGGCGGCTCAGGATCTGCAACACCCGTTCGATTTCATCGCCGCGGCCGATAACGGGATCCAACATGGAATCCTGTGCCAGTTGCGTCAGGTCCCTGCCGAATTCATCGAGCGCGGGCGTGCTGCTTTTCTTGTCGCGTTCCCGGGTGCCCGATTTCCGCAAGAACGTCACGGTCAATTGACGCGCCGTGAGCAGGTTCCCGCCGAGGCTCCGAAGCACCTTCCCGCCGATCCCTTCTTCTTCCCGCAAGAGACCCAACAGGAGATGTTCGCTCCCGATGTGGTTGTGCCCCAGCAACCTGGCTTCTTCAACGCCGTATTCAATGACTTTCTTGACGCGCGGACTGAAGGGAATTTCTCCGAAGGTAACGGTCGTCCCGCCGCCCGGCAAACTGCGCTCCACTTCCAGACGAATCTGTTCGGGAGACAGCCCCATCTTCTTGATGATCATGAGGGCAATGCCATCGGACTCGCGGAGAATGGCGAGCACCAAATGCTCCGTGCCGAGATAGTCGTTCTGATGGCGTTCAGCCTCTTCGCGGGCCAGAATAATAATCTTGCGACCTCTGTCCGTGAATCGCTCGAACATTTTCTCTCCTTTTGGGGTAACAGTTTACCCTCTACGGGTCAGTTCAATCCCACCGTCACACACTGATCAGTCTATCCATCCATTTTGAAAACTGTCAAGGAGCCTCAAGGCAAGACCGCGACTGGAAATGACGTATAAGGTTTCACATTCTAGCGATGCCGTCAAGAGGGAGGAACGTTTGTGACATTTCTTCATTGACTCCGGAACGTGGTGAACGATATAATCTTCTTTCGCTTCGGAGTCGTGCGTGCGCGCCTCGGTCGTTCAGTTCCCCTTCAATGCCCCGTCTTGTTCATCAACGCGTGAGTCGCTTGTGGTTGTGATCGGCATCCTGACCAAACCCCAACTCCCCGAGATTCGCCCCCTTCTTGAGCAATTGATCGACTGGCTTGGACGAAAACACAAAACCGTCCTGGTCGGCTCCTCTTCCGGGGACCATTTCCACGAAGGCCCGCAGCCGGTCGATCAGCAAATCGCCGCCGAAGCCGACCTCGTACTCGTGCTGGGCGGAGACGGCACGATGTTGCGGGCGGCCCGGCTCGTCGAAGAACGATCCGTCCCCATCCTGGGGGTCAATTTGGGCGGCTTGGGATTTCTGACGGAAAGTACGCCGGACACGATGTACGACTCCCTGGAAAAAATCTTTGCGCAAGAATTCTACCTGGATCACCGCCTGCGCCTCGAAGCTCATATCCGCCACAAAAACGGAGAGCAGCAGCAACGAACGGCGTTGAACGACGCAGTCATCAGTAAAGGAACATCAGGACGAATGATTACCACGAGTATTCAGGTCGACAAACAATTCGTCACGAAGCTTCGGGGCGACGGGTTGATTATTGCCTCCCCAACCGGGTCCACGGCCTACTCCATGTCCGCCGGCGGCCCGATCCTGGAGCCCAGTCTCGAAACCCTGGTGCTGACGCCCATCAGCCCCCATACCTTAACCCACCGTCCTCTCCTTGTACCCAGCCAGGCCTTACTGGAGATTACATTGACCAGCCACGAGGGCGGCACGGTCACGTTAGACGGACAAATCGGAATTCACATGGAGCATGAAGACACGGTCACGATCAGCGCCTCACCCCACCGGACTCGCCTCATCCGCTTCCCCGACCGGACCTACTATGACGTCTTACGGAACAAACTCAAATGGGGAGACGTCTAACCCGGGTTCAGTCCAGGCGATTACGGCTGGCATTCGGGACATTCGGTCCGTTCCTGCTCGGCCCGGAACTCATCGGACGTCAACGGGAAAATCTGGTTGCACGTCGCACAGGTGCGGATTTCAAAAAACGCTTCCCCATCCTCGTGAATCTCGCACGGCAGCAGCAGGTCCAGCGGATCATAGCCCAGGGTTTTGCCGTCGGGAAACTTCACGACGGCCAAGCGCACGTTGAAATGCTGAAAGACGCCTTCCTTGCCTTTCCGGTCGTCACCGGACCCCACGACGCAAACGGGCTGTCCGGGTTGTCGCGCACGAAGATCCTTCAAGGTGCGATGGGAATCCATCGCCACCTCGAATTGGGTCGCGTCCGGAGCCTCTGGAGTTGCCATCATTATGGGAGTTTCGTACAAGAAGGTTGAGGGAAAAACCGTCCCGACTTGTAACACGCGCAAAAAAAATCCGTCAAGATGACGAGCAGTATGCGCCGGGCCTCACCGCGCTTGGCTTTCCGTGCCGTGGGCTTCGGTGCGCGGGATACTGGAATCCGCCCTGAGGAACTGGTAGGCCTCGATGATGCGCCGCAATTCGGGTTCGGCGCTACGATCCCCTTTATTGATGTCGGGATGGAGTTTTTTGGCTTTTTGACGAAAGGCCCTGGTCACCGCTGTCATGGAACTCCCGAATTCCAGGCCCAGGGCCTCATACGCGTCCTGGTGGGAATTGATTTCCCCTCGAGAAGCCGCGACGTCGCCGCTTCCCGTGGCTTTCTTGAAGAAATCAAACAGGTTGATCTTTCGCCGGCGTCGCTTGGGACGTTGATGGATTTCGCTGTCGAAATCTTCAAAACGATCCTCGATGAATTCGAGGCGGGCTTCCAGGCGCTGGGCATGCGTCAGTTCCCGGACCTCGTCCAATTCCTCTTCGATGAGTGTGACCATCCGTTCGATTTCCGTTAGGCCGGTCTCGACCTTAATGTAACTTTCAGCCCGTTCCAGCATCATGGCGTCGATGGCAAAATCCAGGCTGCGTTCCGATTGGGTTCGCAGTTCGCCGATCCGACGCCGCATGCCCGAAAAATAGCGAGCCTTGGCCCGCTCATCAAACGGCATCGCTACGCCCCTGTGACATTCGCCTCAGGAAGCACGGTAAAGCCTTCTCGATAACTCGCGTCACGCAGGTGTCGATCGAACGCCACAAAGCCCTGTCCCGTTGTGAATCCCTGACACCACTGAAGGGAGGCGGCAAGTTGCAAAGCGTCCGCTGTCCGTAACGGATGTACGGTGAGCAATCGTTCGGCATGACTACGCAGTACCTCGCTCGGTTGTATTTCTGTCCATGTGTGCACCAAGGTCTGCAACACGTGGCGGGCGGCTCGTTCATCCGTGGGCGTCAAAACGTCTTCCCGCACCTGTCGCATCAGGGCGGAGATACACTCGGTGCGCGTGCCCCACCACACAATCATGGACGGGTCTTCGATGAGGATCTCTCGCACGATACTTGAGTTCGGTTCCTGCACACAGAGCGGCACTATGGCCGATGTATCCCAAAATTTCACCGGCCTTCTTCCCGCTCACCCAAGATCGCCGAACGCACGGTCCCTTGCGGGTCTGCCGGACGCGGCAAATCCCAGAAATTCGCCGGCAGGGGCCTCTCTCCACGTTTAAGGAGGCCCTTTTTTTCCATGTCCTGCAAGTGCTCGGACAAGGACACGGAATTTTCAATAGGCAGCAAGCGTGCAATGGGACGTCCGTGTTCGGTAATCAAGACTTCTTCACCGGTTTTGACTTGGCGAAGGTATGCACTTAACAACGTCTTGAGCTGTGAGACTGTGGTGGTTTTCATGAAATGACCTTTTTGGCCAGCATTTTCAGACCATTGTAGTCAATTTCAAATCGTCAAGCAAATGGCGAGGGAAAATGTGGGGATTCTATATTTAAGGAAGCCTTGATAAAGCCACGAGTCCCCGGGGGACAGTCAAAGCTCAACAGCCTTGATGAACCTCATACAAACCCACCGAGCATCCAGTTTCGCAGGATCATGAGCATGCGCGTCAGCTTACCGGGGGACGATCTCCCACTCCACATGCACGGTGCACGCTGCAAGCTTGATCTGTTTGACCGTGATCTTCGCATCGGATCGGTCCAGGGACACGCGAGCCGCGATATCATGCCCCGCATAGGAACAGTCAATGGTCGGCCCGTCAGTCTTGAACGACGCCAGGGGAGCCTTCTGCAAAGACTGGAACATTCCGCTCGGTATTTCGACAAGCTGATATTTGGACGGGATGCTTTGTTCCTTGCGGAATGCCCGTAACATCATGATTGAGTCCACCGCATGCATGTACTCCCGGAACAGGTCCAGAGTCCGTTCCCGGCGTTGTTTCGCCGTCCGCATGTCCTGAATCCATGCGGCCTCGGTCAGTTTTGAGATATGTACTGAGGTGCGAGAAAGTCGCTGTGCAGACGTCGATTTCAACGACAACTTCTGTTCAGAATAACCGCCACGCTTGACGCGAAGGTCCAAAAACCTTTGGGTTTCCGAAACCGACTTCCCCACCTTCCAGCCGACGGACTCACATGCGTTGCGGAAGACCGTTTCGAAGCCCTTTTGCTCTAGCGGTTGCGTTGTCGTTCCATGATGCACGGAAAGTGCGAGGCCAAAATACTCGATCCAGTCGGCGGGCAGCCATGTCTTCTGTTTGTTTACTCTCGCCTGCGGAGGTGTAGACAGCGACTCCACCATCCGGGCGACGAACCGGATTCCAGTCGGCGAAAGCACATCCAGCCGCTCTTTCAGTGCGGCGAGCGTCACCGATTCTCAAGCCTGCGTTGCATCAGATCAATGAAAGCTGGCTTCAATTCAATGCCGACCCATCGCCTGTCCAGACACTGCGCGGCCAACAGTGTCGTGCCTGAGCCGGCATAGGGATCAAGGACAAAGTCACCGGGCCTGCTTGTCATCCTCACGCAGCGCTGGGCAAGCGTTGCCGGCATGACGGCCGGATGATCGTCCAATACGCCATTGCCTTGTTTCCGGGGTTCCGTCGGGATTTCCCAGGTCGTCCGAAGACGGCGGCCATTCGGTCCACGGACTGCACCGACATTGTAATAGTAGTCCTGATTTTTCGACAGGAGAAACACCGTTTCGTGCGCTTTCGTTGGACGATCCCGAACGGATTCGGGGTGGGCATTCGGTTTACTCCAGATAATTTCGGAGCGGATCCACCACCCGGCATCCTGTAGTGCAAACGCCAGCCTCCAGGGAAGTCCGATCAGATCCTTTGGCTTGAGTCCGTCCGGTGTAACGGGACGCGTGGACATCGCTCTCGCGCGGTTCTTTTTGTCCGGCGCACGATACCGGCGGTTTCCCGAGGTGTAGGCGTCGCCCACATTCAACCAGATAGTGCCGTCCGCTTTAAGAACCCGTCGTACCTTGTCGAAAGTCTTCACGATGCCGACAAGGTAGTCTGCAAGAGATTCGTCGCATCCGATCTGCTGGTCGACAGCGTAATCCCTCAGGGACCAGTACGGTGGCGATGTCACCACCGTCTGAATGCTGTTTTCGGGCAGCAGGTCCAGTGCATCAAACGCATGCCCTTGAATGAGCACGGATTGCGCAAGTGAATCGACCTGTTTGTCGTTCACCGCAATCGAAAGAAAACCATTTGAGGAGGCAGCAGGCGTTAGACGTTCACGATGGAGCCGCACATTTTTGCTATTCTCGTTGAATACTGAGAGTTGTTCTATGGGAGAGACGGACATTTCATGACCCCCCTACTGGCTCAAGCAATTTACCTTCCTCCTACTTGAGATTCCGAGTGACCTTCCCCCCAAATTAGGTCCACGGCGGAAGTGAGGACGTGACCGAATTATAGCCTCTAGAATGGCTGGGGGAAAGGGGGCCATTTACCAGTTGTAGAGAGCACATAATCTGTCCGGTTTTCATCGGATGCGGAAGGAAGCATCTGATGAGACACACCGAGTGGCTACAGGAGACGCAGATGGCACGTCATGAGACGAATTCGTCCCTGATCTTCCAGGCCCCCGTGCCCGTCCGTCGTGCCGGCACCCAGGGGCAACCACGGGGGAGGGGTTGCCCCTGCGACGTTGGGTAGAGTAAAAATATCCGGAGCCTCCGGCCCCGGGGACTTTATCATTAGGAACCTCTGATCCCCGATTAAGAACGTCGAGGACATGTTTATTGTGATAGCGGGATGTAGGGCAAGGCGTCCCG
>JAJDZI010000110.1 GCA_022824735.1 Nitrospirales bacterium | reverse complement strand
TTTTCCCGTGTTCAGACTGATCTTTGCTACGGAGATCTGTTCCGGTGACAGGTCGTCGTAGCCTTCTTCGTAGCCGTTCACTACCACGCGCAGGCTGGCGGGGTATTCTCGAAGCAATTCGATCAGCTCACTGACGGTCATTCGTCTTTTCCTCCGATTGGGAACCCCAACGACTTCAGGTTATCGGCAATCGCCTTGTCCAGTTTCGCGGCTTCGGCTTGTTG
This sequence comes from Nitrospirales bacterium, assembly GCA_022824735.1. Lineage (GTDB taxonomy): Bacteria > Nitrospirota > Nitrospiria > Nitrospirales > UBA8639 > Bin75. The sequence goes on along the minus strand of JAJDZI010000110.1, from coordinate 7,722 downwards.
TTCGCGGAGTTGGGCGGTGAGGCGCTTCATTTTGGCCTCGAAGGGTTCGCTGTCTTCCTCCTGGGCTTCGGCGCCGACGTAGCGGCCTGGAGTGAGGACGTGGCCGTGCTTGCGGACTTCTTCGAGTGTTGCGCTTTTGCAGAAGCCGGGGACGTCTGCGTAGGACATTTCTTCCTCACTCTCTTTCTCCCCCTCACCCCAGCCCTCTCCCTCCAGGGGAGAGGGAGTTTTGGGCTCACCCCGGCTCTCTCCTTCACCCTCACCCTTGCCCTCTCCCGTCAAGGGAGAGGGAGTTTTGGGAGAGGGGGAATTGCTGCGCCAGGCGTGGTAGGTGTGGGCGATGCGGGTGATGTCTTCGTCGGTCAGTTCGCGGTGGGTGCGGTCGACCATGCGGCCCAGTTTGCGGGCGTCGATGAAGAGGATTTCGCCGCGTCGGTCTCGGGATCCGTTCACCCTCACCCCTGCCCCTCTCCCAGTGGGAGAGGGCTGCACTCGCCGGTCGCGGGCTAGAAACCACAGGCAGGCGGGGATTTGGGTTGAATAAAAGAGTTGGCCAGGCAGCGCGACCATGCAGTCCACGAGATCAACCTCGATCAGGTTTTTTCTGATTTCGCCTTCGCCTGATTGGTTGGACGACATCGAGCCATTGGCAAGCACGAAACCCGCCACGCCCCTCGGCGCCAAGTGATGGACCATGTGCTGCACCCAACCGAAGTTGGCGTTGCCCTTGGGCGGGGTGCCGTATTGCCATCGCTTATCGCCAACCAGACGCTCTCCACCCCAATCGGAGACGTTGAACGGCGGATTGGCGAGGATGAAGTCGGCCCTGAGATCAGGGTGGCGGTCGTTGTGGAAACTATCGCCGTGGGCGATCTGTCCTTCAATTCCCCGGATGGCTAGGTTCATCTTTGCGAGACGCCAGGTGGTATGATTCGATTCCTGACCGTAGATGGAGATGTCGGCCTTGGCACCTTTCGGTGCTTTTCCTCCATTTCCATTCCCCGTGGCGTGGGCACGGATAAATTCCACCGATTGTACGAACATGCCGGACGACCCACAGCAAGGATCGTAAACCCGGCCCTGATAGGGCTCCAGCATTTCGACCAGGAGCTTGACCACGCAACGTGGGGTGTAGAACTCGCCGCCCTTCTTTCCCTCGGCGCTGGCGAATTGCGACAGGAAGTATTCGTAGACTCGGCCGAGCACGTCCTTGGAGCGGGCGTCTGCATCGCCCACCCTGATGTTGCTGATCATGTCGATGAGTTGCCCGAGCCGCTGCTTGTCGAGCGCGGGGCGGGCGTAGTTCTTGGGCAGCACGTCCTTGAGCGCGGGGTTGTCGCGTTCGATCCCGGTCATCGCGTCATCGACGAGTTGACCGATGGTGGGTTGCCTTGCCTGGCCTTTCAGATGCGTCCAGCGTGCCTCAGGCGGCACCCAGAAGATATTCTCGGCGCGATACTCGTCCGGGTCCTCGGGGTCGGCACCTTGTGCCTGCTCGTTTTCGAGGCAGGTATGCCGCTCTTCAAAGGCGTCGGAGATGTATTTCAGGAAGATAAGGCCGAGGACAACGTGCTTGTATTCCGCCGCGTCCATTGAACCGCGTAGGGTGTCGGCCATACGCCACAGGTCGGCTTCATAGCCGGTCGTGGCACTGTTATCAGCGGCCTTGGTTGACGACTCACTTGCGGGTTTCTTCGGTTTCCGTGCCTTCATCTAGGACTCCGACTGTTCATCGCTATCGGTCCTAGCCTTGCGGGCGGGACGTTCGATTGTTCAATCACTCCCCCCTTGAGGGGGAGTCGCAGAAGCCGAGCCGTGAGGCGACGGCTGAGGCGGTGGGGGGTGCCTCCTCCCCGAAAGATTCTCGCCTTTCGACACTCCCTCATCCCCCCACCGGCGCGCCTGCGGACTTCGTCCTTGCCTTGCCGACTCCCCCTCAAGGGGGGAGTGATCTGAGAGAGGGGCTACCAATGCTTCGTATATGCTCTCCAACACCTCGAAACAGTGCTCGAAGACTTCGTTGTTCCAGAAGCGGAGGATTGTGTAGCCCTGCTCTTGCAGGAACGCATCACGTTTTTGGTCGTAGGTCTGTTGTTCCGTGTGCTGGCCGCCGTCCAGTTCGATGAGTAGTTTGTGAGGCATGCAGGCAAAATCGACGATGTACGGACCTATCGGCTGCTGGCGTCGAAATTTGTAGCCGTCGAGTTGTTTGTCGCGCAGGTAGTGCCAGAGGAGCCCTTCGGCATCAGTCCGGGTTTCCCGGAGGGTTTGGGCGCTTTGGAGGGTTTGTTGGGCGTATTGGCGTTGTATTTCCCCCCACCGGCGCGCCTGCGGGCTAACGCCCTTGTCTTGCCGACTCCCACTCAAGGGGGGAGTGATCTCTCGTTTGGGATTCCGGGCTTTCATTTAGGACTCCGGGGAGGCCACATTGTAGCGCATGGCTCCGCAATGATCCACTGGCCAATGACTCCCCCCTTGAGGGGGAGTCGCAGAAGCCGAGCCGCAAGGCGAAGGCTGAGGCGGTGGGGGGAAACTCCGGCTGTTTGCCCTTATCCATCCTGGCCTTGGGGGCGGGCTCGGCCGAATTGGCGGCGGTTTTCTTGTTGGATGGCTTGCAGGCAGGCTTCGCAAATTTCGCCGTGTTCTTCGGTCATGTAGGTTTCGGTGACTTCTTCACAGCGATCACAGATCATGGCTTGTCCCTTTCCCTTTGTCGTTCGGGATGCCTTCTTCGGCTGGCTCGATGGGAGCGGGGTTTTCCTGTTTGTTATCCATCGCAAACACAATCAGCAGTGACACGACCCCCACGCTGATGGCGCTGTCCGCCACGTTGAATGCCGGCCAGTGGTAGCCGCCCATGTAAAAATCGAGAAAGTCCACGACTTCGCCATATTGCAGCCGGTCGAGCAGGTTCCCGATCGCTCCGCCGAAAATGCCGGCGACGCTGAGTTGCCCCCACAGGTCCGCCGGGTGCATGCGATAGAAGATTGTTCCCAACAGCCCAAGCGCGAAAACCGACGTGCCCACGAAGAAGATGAGCCGAAACGCGCTGTTGGTCGTGGCAAACATGCCGAAGGCCGCGCCGGGATTCCGAATGTAGGTCAGGTTGAAAAATCCGGTGATGATGGGGATGGATTCGTGCAGGTGCATGGTATGCATCACGAGGGTCTTGGTGATCTGATCCAGAACCACGATGACGAGCCCGACACCAAGAAGGAGACCCCACCGGTGGAATCCGGGGTTCACGCCACGGCCTCGATGCACCGGTCGCAGAGCGTCGGATGTTCCGGCACGCTGCCCACGGAATCTCGATAATTCCAGCAGCGTTCGCATTTCTGCCCACCCGCTTTCAGGACGTTCACGCTCATGCCCAAGGCGTCGTCACTTGCCAGGTGTGTCTCGCCGGCCGGGTTACCGGTTGAATGCAGGACCACCTGCGACACGATAAACAGCGTGGGCAACTCGCGTTCATAGGCTTGCAGAAACTCGTACAGGGCCGGCACGGCGTGAAGCGCCACACGCGCTTCCAGCGAAGACCCGATGATTTTTTCTCGCCGCTGTTCTTCCAAGGCCGACAGGACCACGGCGCGGATGGCGAGTAGCCGTTTCCAGTTGGCGTCCAGATCCGCTTCATCGGGTATGGCCGCGGGATCGGGAAAGTTTGAAAGGTGGACCGAGTCATCCGGCGACGGTTCTTTGCCGGGCACGGCATCCCAAATGTCTTCCGCGGTAAAACTCAGGATCGGCGCCATGAGCTGGGCCAAACCCGTGACGATTCGGAACAACACCATCTGCGAGCCCCGCCGCAGGGGCGAATCCGGCGCAAAGGTATAGAGCCGGTCCTTGAGAATATCCAGGTAGGTCGCGCTCATGTCCACGGAACAGAAGTAATCGAGTTCGTGCACGATCTGCCGAAAATCGAAGGTCTCGTAGCCTTTGCGAACCTGACTGATGAGGTTGTTGAATCGCAGCAAGGCCCACCGGTCCAATTCCGGCAATCGAGAAATCTCCACCTGATGCGCCGGGTTGCGCGGGTCAAAGTCGTAGACGTTGCTGAGCAAGTACCGGCAGGTATTCCGGATTTTCCGGTAGGCCTCAACCAATTGCGTGAGGATCTGCGACGAGATACGCAGGTCTTCCTGGTAATCCTGTGCCGCGACCCACAAACGCAGGATTTCCGCGCCATGCTGTTTGATCACGTCCTGCGGCGCCACCACGTTGCCGGCGGACTTGGACATCTTTTTGCCTTGTCCGTCCACCACGAACCCGTGAGTCAGCACGGCCCGGTAGGGCGCTTGCCCGTCCGTGGTCACGGAGGACAAGAGCGCGCTGTGGAACCATCCCCGGTGCTGATCCGATCCTTCCAGGTACAAGCTCGCCGGCCACCAGCCTTCGCCCTGCTGTTTCACGACCGCGGCATGACTCACGCCCGACTCCAACCACACGTCCAGGATATCCTGTTCCTTGTTGAACTCCGTGGCCCCGCACACGGCACAGGTTGTTCCATCCGGAAGCAACTCCTCCGCCGATCGCTCGAACCACACGTCCGAGCCGTGCTCACTGACCAGGCCGGCAATCCGTTCGATGATCCGCGCGTTGATCAACGGGGCTTGGCATTGCGCGCAGGTGAATCCGGGGATCGGCGTGCCCCAAATCCGTTGACGGGACAGACACCAATCCGGCCGGTTCTCGATCATACCGAAGATGCGCTCGCGGCCTCGTTCCGGAATCCATTGCACGCAGTCGATTTCTTCAAGCGCCCGTTCTCGCAACCGGCCTTCGTCCATGGACACGAACCACTGTTGCGTGGCGCGAAAAATCACCGGCTTCTTGCAGCGCCAGCAATGGGGATAGGAATGGAGTAATTTCTCATGGCCCAGCAACACGTCCGCCTGCTTGAGTGTTTCCACGATCGCCGGATTGGCTTTGAACACGTGTTGCCCGGCAAACTCATGCACCGCTTCCGTGAAACGTCCGTAATCATCCACCGGCACCTTGACCTGCAAAGGTTCCGTGAGCACCTGCCCGGCGTTGTATTGCAAAGCCAGCAAATAATCGTCCATCCCATGGCCCGGCGCGATATGCACGCACCCTGTTCCCTGTTCCAGCGTCACGAAGTCGCCGAGCAGAATGGGCGAAAGCCCGTTGTCCAAAGGTCGTTGGCAACGCAGGGTCTCGAATCCGTCCTTCCCTTTTTTGCAACCGAGAATTTCAGGATCTTTCAACTCACAGGCTTCGGACACGGCTTCGACCAACTTTTCCGCCATGACCAGGACTTCGCTCCCGACGCGGACGAACGCATAGTCGATCCGGGGATGGATCGCGATGGCCTGATTCGCCGGAAGCGTCCATGGCGTGGTCGTCCAAATGACGATGGAAATATTTTCGACGCCTTCGAGGCCGGCAAGATCAAGTCGTTCCCTTGAAGCCGCATCAAAAGGAAATTTTACGTAGATAGAGGGCGACTCATGGTCCATGTATTCCACCTCGGCCTCGGCGAGGGCTGTTCGATCTTGCGTACACCACAGCACCGGTTTCAGCCCTTTGTAGACCCCGCCCTGCTCCACGAATTTGCCGAACTCCCGGATGATGGTCGCTTCGTAGGCCTTGTCCATCGTGAGGTAGGGGCGATCCCAATCACCCAGGACGCCCAACCGTTGAAACTCGTCCCGTTGGATGTTCCAGAATTTTTCCGCGTATTCGCGACATTGACGGCGCAGGTCCGTGGCGCTCAGGTCTTTTTTCTTCTCGCCGAGTTGCTTCGTGACCTGATGCTCGATGGGCAACCCGTGACAATCCCAGCCCGGCACGTAGGGCGCCTGCATGCCTTCCATGGTACGGGATTTGACGATGATGTCCTTGAGAATTTTATTGAGCGCGTGGCCGATGTGAATATGGCCGTTGGCATATGGCGGGCCGTCGTGCAACACGTACAGCGGCTTGCCCGCGCGCGACGATTGAATGCGTTGATAGAGCCCCTGCTTCATCCACCGGGCAACGAACTCCGGCTCGCGATTCGGCAGGTTCCCTTTCATGGGAAACGCCGTCCTGGGCAAATTGAGCGTCGCTTTATAATCCATCGTCTGCTTTTGTCATTGGTACAAAAATAACCACATTCGTCATTCCCGTATGTGTTCAGCAATTCCCTTCGACTTCCCGCTCCCGTTCGCCCTGAGCGTAAGGCGCCACGCGCCTGAAGTCGAAGGGTTAGGACAGGCGTTTGTGCCCCAGTGCCCGGCCTTTTGAAGACAACCCCCTCAATCCCCCTTGTCAGGGGGATGACAGCGAATCTTGCCCCCCCTGACAAGGGGGGAAGGGGGGTTCAAAAAGACTCTGGATCCTCGATTAAAAATGTCGAGGATGACAGATCAGAGAAAGGCATCATTTGCATCTCTGGAGGCGCAGGTGGCAGGGCCTGCATGAAGGGTGCCCGTTCGTTAGCTGACCGCCATCATTCGATCAAGCGCAATCCGGGCCAGGGCCTTGTCGTCGACCGGCACGGAAATCTGGTTCACCACGCAGCCTTGCGCGAGATTCTCCATGCTCCAACACAGGTGCGCGGCATCGATCCGGAACATCGTCGCGCACCGGCAGACGGTGGGGGACAGGAAAAACACCTGTTTATCGGTCTCTTCGTGTTTCAGCCGGTTGACCAGGTTCAACTCCGTCCCCACGGCCCACAGCGTCCCCGGTTGCGCCTCTTTGACCGTCCGAATAATCCGCTCCGTGGACCCCACCGCATCGGCTTGATTGACCACGTCTTCATGACATTCCGGATGCACGATGACCTGAATACCCGGGTAGGTCTTGCGAAAGTATTCGACGTGCGCGGGCTGAAACATCTGATGGACGCTGCAATGTCCCTTCCATAAAATCAGGCGGGCTTTGCGGATCGTCTCTTTTGTATTCCCGCCGTACGGCAGGTATGGGTCCCAGACGATCATCTGTTCCCGCGGCATCCCCATGGCATTGGCCACGTTGCGCCCCAAGTGCTCGTCCGGGAAGAAGAGAATTTTTTCTCTCCGGGCCCAGCACCATTCCATAACGGCCTTGGCATTGGACGACGTACAGGTAATGCCCCCATGCTCCCCGCAAAAGGCTTTGAGGACCGCGGCGGAATTCACGTACACCGCCGGCATGACGTCCTCTTCCACGGACAGCACGCGCCCCAGTTCTTCCCAGCATTGATCCACCTGTTCAATGGCCGCCATGTCCGCCATGGAACACCCTGCGGCCAGATCCGGTAACACCACGGTCTGGTTCGACCGGCTCAGAATATCCGCGGTTTCCGCCATGAAGTGGACCCCGCAAAAGACCACGTAGGGGTGCTGCGACCGTTCCGCCGCCAACTTGGACAGCAACAAGGAATCCCCCCGAAGGTCGGCGTGGACGATGACTTCGTCCCGTTGATAGTTATGGCCCAGGATCAGCACCCGGTCGCCGAGCGCATTCCTGGCGGCCCGGGTCCGTTCAAAAAGCTCCTCAGCCGGGACCGACTCGTAAGCCGCGATGGGAAAGGCCCTCGTTTCAACGGAATTCACGCCCGCACCTCTTGCTGTCGTGATTCAACTATTCTCAATGGCTTGCTCCCTTCTGTTCGATCCTTCGTCAGACCCTTCGCGTTGCTCAGGATAAACTCAGGCCAGGCCCTCAAGCATACATCCGGCTGGAAACTTCCAATTGTAGCAGATATGAACCATCCTGCAACACTACCGGAGGGTG
>JAJDZI010000120.1 GCA_022824735.1 Nitrospirales bacterium | reverse complement strand
GCGCGCCATGACGGCGGCGATGCCGAGACCGGCTTCGGGGTGGAACTGGGCGGGGGCCTGGCGTGGAATGCCCCCGACGTGGGCCTGGCGCTGAATTTGGAGGGGCGCACGCTGCTGGCGCACCGGGATGACGACTTCCGGGATCAAGGCGTGGCCGCCGCCTTTACCTTTGACCCCGACCCGGCCAGCCCCCGGGGGCCATCACTGAGCCTCCGGCAGGATTGGGGCGGCCGGGCGACCGGCGGACTGAATGCATTGTTTGCGGCAGACCCGCTGGCATCGCAAGCCGGCGCACAGGGCACCCCAGCCACGAGCCGCTGGGGAGCGGAGGCGGCCTGGGGCTTCCCGGCTTTTGGCGGCGCGTTTACCGGCAGCCCGCACGTGGGCCTGGGACTGGGGCCAGGGAGCCGAAATTATACCCTGGGCTGGCGCCTGGTGCCGGCCACCACCGCCTCGGCGCTAACGCTCAATCTCCAAACCACGCGCCAGGAATTCGACGGGTCCCAACCAGCCCACACCGTCGGGCTGGAAGCCACGACCCAGTGGTGAGGGCAACAGAGCGGCGGACAACCACAGGGGGTTGTCCCTACTCACCCTCACCTTCATCCTCTCCAATCAAGGGAGAGGAAATTCCATTCCATACCTCCCCTCTCCCCTTTGTGGGAGAGGGCTGGGGTGAGGGGAAATGTGTCAACACATTACTGAACACATACAGGGATGACAGAGAGGGAGTCGGGGATCCGGTTTATATGAGGGGTGAGGGAGGGATCACAAAAACGAATTGCCCAAGGGCATTGTTAGGAGTAGAATGGACAACAGTTGCCGGGAGAATGGTTGTCCGACGTCTCTTTTCAGGTGCTGCAATGACCCGCCGCTTTTCGATGACACCGATCGTTTTCTCGTTGCTGTTTGCCCTGCCAGGCTTGAGCGTCGCGCAGCCTACCCTTCCCGTGGAGCCGGATGAAGAAACCCGGCTCGAGGAAATATACGATCATGAATCGCGCATGGTCATGTTCTTGTATTCATTGAAAGGGACGGAAGAAGTCGATTACGTGGTCGGGCGAAAAGTCTGGGAGCACCAAAGAAGCGTGTACGGCAATCCCGTGTACTATCTCGAGCCCTACCCCCTGTTTTACTGGTGGAACCACACGATGTGGAATGACCCCGAACAGGATGGAGTCAATGGGAACGAACTCGTCTATAAAGAAGACGTTGATTTTGACGCGACCCGCTACAAACCCTGCCTTTTTAACGGGCAACGCTGCTGAACGCCTCCGGACTCCGTATGCCTTTCAGGGGATAGCGGCACGTTCCCGAATGCGAACAGCCGCCCTCAGATTCACGCGCCGGCCCCATGCCACTTCTTGAACGGTCCCAAACGCTCCCATCTGCCCTTCGCAGCCGGCTGGCGTCCATTCGCCTCTTGCCCGGTCAAGTCGTGGCGCTGGCCGCCGCGGCCCTGATCCTTATCGGCGCGGCCCTCCTCATGCTCCCGTTCGCCACCCCGGACGGAATGGAATTACGGTTTATCGATGCCTTGTTTACCGCGACCTCGGCCGTATGCGTCACCGGGTTGATCGTGATGGACACCCCACATGAATTCACGACCTTTGGGCAACTCATCATCCTGCTGCTTATTCAAATCGGCGGGCTGGGGTACGCCTTGCTGGCCACGATCATCCTGTTGGCCCTGGGACATCGCATCGGCCTACGGGACCGGATGATGCTGGCCGAAACGCTGAGCACGTTCGACATGGCCGGATCGATTCGCTACGTCAAAATCGTGGCCATCGCGACCGTGACGTTGGAAGGATTGGGGTTTCTCTTTCTCGCCTTACGCTTTTCACAAGACATGCCGTGGGGGGAGGCCCTCTACTCCGGTCTCTTCCATTCGATCTCGGCCTTCAACAACGCGGGATTTGCCCTGTTCTCCGACAGCCTGATCTCCTATCGAACCGACCTGTCCATCAATCTCATCGTGACGGTCCTGGTCATCCTGGGAAGCACCGGCTTCATTCTCTTTCAGGATGCATGGGACAATCTCAAGGGCCGGCGCTTCCGGCTCCAGACGCATACCAAACTGGTGGTCGTGGTCACCCTGATCATCCTCGTGTCCGGCACGCTCGGCATCACGATCCTGGAATGGAACAACCCACGGACGTTTCAACCCCTGAGCATCGGAGAACGCCTGGCCACGGCGCATTTCCACGCGATGTCCCGGACCGCGGGTTTCACCACCATCGACATCAGCGCCATGAACGACGCGACCCTGTATTTTCTGGTGCTGTTGATGACCATCGGCGGCTCACCCGGCAGTATGTCGGGAGGGATCAAGACAACGACGTTTGCCATCATCTGGGTGACCATCTGGGCGGTCCTTCGACGACGGCAGGACATTGAAATCTTTCACCGGCGAATATCCAGGGAATTGGTAATCCGCGCCTTCTGCCTTGCGATCCTGGCCTTCACGGCCATCACCGTGTTCACCCTGGTCCTCGCCTTTACGGAAGAACGCCCGTTTTTAAGCATCATGTTTGAAGTCACCTCGGCCATGGGAATCGTGGGTATGTCCCTGGGCGACGGGGATGGGCGAAGCTTCTCCGCCCTGTTCACCGACTTCGGCAAGCTGGTGATCATCGCCTCGATGCTCATCGGCCGTTTCGGGCCGCTCCTCATCGGTCTGTTCGCCGTGTACACCACCACCACCCCACGATACCGGTTCCCGGAATCCAGGGTCATGATCGGATAAAGAAAAGAAACCTCTGATACCCGGCTATCTCAGACGTCGCTGCACAATCAGGACAAACGCCATGAGCGTAGGCAGCGGGGCAACCAATAGGGGAAGCAACCAGACCCACGCGTTCTTCCCACGGACGCGCGCCTGATCGAATATCCAGACAAATACCCACACCACCAGCAGGAAATAGTTGATTCCCAGCCAGTGCGTCGCGCGCGTCGTGAGGGCACTGGCGCCGTCACCCGCGGCAGTGCTCCAAAAAACCATTTGCAGGACGCCAAACGTCACCAACAGGGTGATGACAATCCGTTTGCTCCATACGTACATGAGATACGCCTCCTTTTGTCTAATAAATCAGAGGTTCCTTCAGAACGGGTAGAATAGTATGGATGCCGGCAAAAATCGAGATTCAACGACCGGAGGAACCCTCTTTTTCATCGCCACACAAGCCGGAAGACCCCTGTGGGCAAATGAAAAATATTTTTTCATCCTGTGTATAACACAAAAAAGTTTCTTATAACTTTCTGAATCTCAAGCATTTTAGTTGTTCCCAGGCTATACACTGTATTCTAGTCTTGACAACAGGAAACACAATATTTAGTATTGGCAACCCAATTCAGGCTCTAAGGATAGTGTAATCCTGAGCAAGTACATTCCAACCAAAAGGTACGATTTAAAATTTGAAGGTTGTTAAACGGTGAAAATCGAACGCCGTTTCACACGGGCCAAAGAATCTCCATACCAAGGTATCCCGTTTTCCGCCCGGTCTTCGGAAATCAAAAATCCGGACGGCTCCGTTGTATTCCAGCTCAATGACATTCAGGTCCCGGACCAGTGGTCTCAACTGGCCGTAGACATTCTGGCCCAAAAGTATTTCCGGAAGGCCGGAGTCCCGCAGGTCGATGCCGATGGCCGGCCCATCAAGGATGAGCAAGGAAACCCGGTCACGGGGGGTGAACGTGACGCCCGGCAGGTCTTTCATCGCTTGGCGGGTTGCTGGACGCAGTGGGGCGAGACCCATGGGTATTTCGACACGGATCAGGACGCCCGGACCTTTTATGCCGAATTGTGTCACATGCTCGCCAAACAGATGGCCGCCCCCAATTCACCGCAATGGTTCAATACGGGCCTGCATTATGCCTATGGCATCACCGGCCCCTCGCAAGGTCATTTTTTCGTCGATCCCCAAACCCAAAAACTGAACCTGTCCCAAAACGCCTACGAACGCCCCCAAGTCCACGCCTGCTTCATCCAATCCGTGGATGACGACCTCGTCAACGACGGGGGCATTATGGACTTGTGGGTCCGCGAGGCCCGCTTGTTCAAATACGGGTCCGGCACCGGAACCAACTTTTCCAGGCTCAGGGGAGAAAACGAGCCGTTGTCGGGTGGAGGAAAATCTTCCGGGCTGATGTCCTTCCTCCGGATCGGAGACCGGGCGGCGGGCGCGATCAAATCCGGCGGCACCACCAGGCGGGCCGCCAAAATGGTGTGTCTGGACCTGGACCATCCCGATATCGAAGAGTTCATCGACTGGAAGGTGATCGAAGAACAGAAGGTGGCCGCGATGGTGACCGGATCCAAGGTCTGCGCCAGTCAGTTGAACGCCATCCTGAAAGTCTGTCATCAAAAGAACGGCGATGGTCCGGAGACGGTTGAACTCAACCCCGAGCGCAACCGTCCGCTCAAGGAAGCCATCCGCTCGGCTCGTCAGGCCAACGTGCCGGAGGCCTATATCCAACGGGTCTTTGCCTATGCCCAGGAAGGCTATACCCATTTCGTCTTTCATGAATATGATACGAATTGGGACAGCAAAGCCTACCAAACGGTGTCCGGGCAAAACTCCAACAACAGCATTCGAGTGCCCAACGGATTTTTTGACGCGCTCCGGCAAGACGGCGAGTGGCAACTCACCCGCCGGACGGACGGGGCCGCGGCCAAAACGCTCAAGGCCAAGGACCTGTGGGATCGCATCTGTTGGGCGGCCTGGATGTGCGCCGACCCGGGCATTCAATACGATACCACGATCAATGAATGGCATACGTGCCCTGAAGACGGGCGCATCAACGCCTCCAATCCGTGCAGCGAATACATGTTCCTGGATGATACCGCGTGCAACCTGGCGTCCCTGAACCTGGGCGCCTTCATGACGCCGGACGGTGAATTCGATATCCCGGCGTATCGACACGCCATCAGGCTCTGGACGATCGTCCTGGAAATCAGCGTGCTCATGGCCGGATTCCCGAGCAGGCCGATTGCCGAGAAGAGTTTTCACTTTCGAACGTTGGGGCTGGGCTATGCCAACCTCGGCTCTCTGCTCATGCGAAAGGGCATTGCGTACGATTCGCCCAAGGCCTTGGCGATCTGCGGCGCCCTGACGGCGATCCTGACCGGCGAAGCCTATGCCACTTCAGCGGAGATGGCGGCGGAACTCGGCCCATTCCCCGGGTTTGCGAAAAACCGCGAGCCGATGCTGCGGATCATGCGAAACCATCGAAGGGCGGCGTATCAGGCCAAACCCGACGACTATGAAGGCCTGACGATTACGCCGAACGGCATCGACCGGGCTTCCGCTCCCGCCGCGCTGGTACAGGCTGCGCAGGAGACCTGGGACCGCGCCATCGAATTGGGTGAAGCCCACGGTTTCAGAAACGCGCAGGCCACGGTGATCGCCCCCACGGGCACCATTGGATTGGTCATGGACTGTGATACCACGGGAATCGAGCCCGATTTTGCGCTCGTCAAATTCAAGAAACTGGCCGGCGGAGGGTACTTCAAGATCATTAATCAAAGCCTGCCCCCGGCGTTAAAGGGACTGGGCTATTCCCAGGAGCAGATCCTCGACATCATCACCTACGCCACGGGCACCCGAACCCTGAAACAGGCTCCGTTCCTGAATCACGAATCGCTCCGCGCCAAGGGGTTTACTCCGGAAGTGCTTGATCGCCTGGAAGCGACGTTGGACGAGGTCTTTGAAATTCAATTCGCCTTTAACAAATGGACGTTGGGCGAGGAGTTTTGCCGGGACGTCCTCGGCTTCTCCAACGACCAACTCAACGATCCCCAGTTCACGATTCTCAATGCGCTGGGCTTTACCCAGGAAGAAATTCTCGCGGCCAATGATTTTTGCTGCGGGACCATGACGGTGGAAAAGGCACCCCACCTCAAAGACGAACATCTTCCGATTTTCGACTGCGCCAACCGGTGCGGTCGAATCGGAAAACGGTTCATTTCCACGCCGGCACACATCCGGATGATGGCCGCGGCCCAGCCGTTCATCAGTGGAGCCATCAGTAAGACCATCAACATGCCTTCGGATTCCACCGTCAGGGACGCGGAAGACGCGTACCTCCTGGGATGGCAACAGATGCTCAAGGCCGTGGCGTTATACCGTGACGGGTCCAAACTGAGCCAACCCTTGAACGCCTCAACGGAGCCGGCCGAACAAGCCGAACGTCACGACGACGTCATGAAGGCGGCCCAGCAGGTGACGGAACGGGTGATGGTCCGGTATCTCGCCAAACGCCGTCCGCTTCCCTCACGTCGCGGGGGGTATACGCAAAAGGCCATGATCGGCGGGCACAAAATCTATCTCCGCACCGGTGAATACGAGGATGGAACACTCGGAGAAATTTTTCTCGACATGCACAAGGAAGGGGCGGCGTTTCGCAGCCTCATGAACTGTTTTGCCATCGCCATTTCCTTGGGCCTCCAGCACGGCGTGCCGCTCGAAGAATTTGTCGAGGCCTTCCTGTTCACCCGCTTCGAACCCAACGGTCCGGTCAACCTCAATGACCAGATCAAAATGTCGACCTCGATCATCGACTACATCTTCCGTGAATTGGCCATTACCTACCTGGACAAGAAAGAACTCGCACAGGTCAACCAGGACGACCTGCGCGGGGATTCCGTCAAACAGGACCCCGAATGCACGGATGACGAACCGGCCGACCCCCGGACCATCACGACGACGGCCATCGACCCGGGACTGTTTCCCGCTCGGCAACGGATTCAAGGGGACGTTGGGAATGGAAACGGCGGGGGAAACGGCAACGTCGCGCACAAAATCGAACTGAAACGGGAAACCCTGACCTATGCCGCGGAGATAGAGACGGCGTTTCAAAAAGGGTTTGAAGGCGACCCCTGCCCCAATTGCAAACAGTTCAAATTAGTCCGCAACGGGATGTGCCTGGTTTGTAGAAATTGCGGTGAAACTACGGGGTGTTCGTAGGATGGGAACAAAAACAGTCACGGCATATTGTCAAAGTTGCAAGAGGGACACCCCGATAATGCTCGATATGAGTTCCTCAACTACCGCTTCTTCCTGTAAGTATTGCGGTAAAAGAAAATTCGTCATTCAGAGAACAGAACCTATAGTCGGATTAGAAGAATAAATCCTTTTTTCACTTCTTCACGTCCATCGCGCAACGGAAGCCGATCGTGAGGTCGTTCGCGTCGATGGGGAAATTCGGTTCGGCGCTGCGCCGGGCGGTCACTTTCAGCCATTTCGGCGGATCTTCCCACGACCCGCCTCGGTAGACTTTCCGCTC
>JAJDZI010000019.1 GCA_022824735.1 Nitrospirales bacterium | reverse complement strand
GCGCGGTCGCAAGGCATCGCCTGGAAACGCGTTCCTCCCAACGCCGAGGAAGAGCGGCGTCTGGTCCAACGGATTACCAATCAACTAATGAGTGAAGGATGTACAATCGTCAATTGAGACAGAACATTGCGGGGATTGCTGACTGTCGAGTCTCCTCTCCCTCCAGGGGAGAGGGTGAAAAGAAGACAGGTGCGGATGTGGGGAATGACAGAATGAGAAAAGCGGGCATCCGGCTTGCGATTATTTTTGCGATTTGCACCATGTTCACCGGTTTTCTTTCATCGCCGGTTTTCGCCGATGAGGAATCTCAGGAACGGATCTGGGACCACGAGCTCAATCGCTGGCTTACACCGGAGGAACTGGGTCACCTGGAAATTTATTTTACCGAGGACGAAGCCGCCAAGGCCATGTTCCCGGATTCCGAAAAGATCCGCAGGGAAACCCTGACGTTGACGGCCGAACAAAAAACGTTTGTCGAAGGAGTCATCGGCTGGGAATTCCCGGAAACGTCCTTCGACGTCTTCATCGGGGAAACCAAAGGGAACATCGACGGATATGCAGTCATCCAGAATACCATCGGTAAGCATCGCCCGATTACGTACATGGTGGCCGTCGATTCAGCGGGCGAAGTCACGAATTTTGAAGTGCTGGTATATCGGGAAGCCCGTGGCAACGAGATCGCCACCAAACGCTTCAATTATCAGTATCAGGGGAAAACGGTCGAAGACCCGGTCCGGATCAACCGGGATATCATCAACATCACCGGGGCCACGATGTCGGTGCGTTCCTCGAGCGCGGGAGTAAAACGCGTACTCGTCCTGGTCAATGAATTCTATTTGAAGCCTCGCGGGCTCGGCCGCGACGTTCTGGCGGCCAATAAACAGGAAAAAGGATTCTTTGAAGTCCTCTTAGGGCTCTGAGCATCAAGATGCTTGTACCATGCGGAATTTCAATACCCGGTTTCGGCTCCGCGACACTGACCGGCAGATCCGGCTCGTGTACACGTGGTTTCTGCTCCTCATGTTCGTGGGATTCGTCTTCACCTTTATCTGGGCACACAGCATGACCGACCTGACGCCAAAGGGCATTGCCCTCCACTATCGCGGGTCCCCTGACAATTTCGGCGAGCCCATGTCCTTCGGGCAACTGGCCGAAACTACACACTTTCACTTGTTCACGATGCCCGTCGTGTTCATGATCATGGTGCACGTCCTGTACCTGACCATGGCCAGCCCTCTCGTAAAAATGTTGACCACGTGGGTCGCGTTCACCGGCGTGACGCTTGATCTCATCTCGCCTTGGCTGATCACCTACGTGTCTCCCCTCTTCGTGATGACACTGTTGACAGGCGACGTGCTCATGACCATCTCGTTCTTGATCATGTTTGCGATACCCATGTACGAAATGTGGGTTTTGAACCACCCCTTTATGATGCGAGGAGATTCCGAGTAACGCCCCGCCGACAACCGGTTTCAACTCTTCACCGACCATCGTCATCCTGCAAAAACCGGTCAACCCGTTCTTGCAGCTTCGTTTGAATGGATTCGCACGTCCCGGCGTCTTCGATTTTGTTGCCGTTCCGTTCCGTGACGTGGAATACGTCCACGACTTGGTCCAGGCGCGTCCCGATCTTGGCCGAGTGGACCGAGAGCTCGAGGTCATACAGGGTTTTGGCGATCTCGTGCAGCAGGCCCTGTTTGTCATCGGCAAACACGTCGATCACGGTGAAGTGATCCGACGTCTCATTGTCGATTTTGACTTCCGTGGGATGCCGGCGAATCGGCATGCGGCTGCGAAATGCCACGCGTTGATTCTGTTTCATAAACGCTTCGATTGAAAGTTCGCCCTTCAATACGCTGACAGTCGCCTTCCCGACTTTTTCCAGCTTCGCCGGCGTGGGTTCGCCGCTGAAATCGTGGTCCTTGACCAAAAACGTATCCACCACAATGCCGTCCGGTCTCGTCACAATCTGGGCATCAAGCACCCGCAGGCCTTTCGCGGCCAGCACGCCGGTCATTTTCATAAAGATTCCGGACGCCACGGACTCGAAAGCAATGAGCGAATACTCGCACACTTTCAATTCGCGGTTGTAGGTGGATTCGACCCTGGGACGTTCCGGGGTCAAGGACCGGATGGCCGACAGGTGAGCGATGATTCGATCCTTGGCCGTTCCGGAAAGGTAGCGTACCGGAAAGGCCTCCAATTGGCTCCTGACCCATTCGCGGTTCGGCGCACCCTGGCCCCCGGCCGCCCGTCCACCGGCTCCAACGCGAGGCAGTTGCGTTTCCCAAGCCTCCAGGACTTCGTTGGTCACGCGCTCGACGTCAATGGCGGCTTCCGTCCGTTCACTGGTCCCGGACAGCTCAGGAGACGCCAGAAGATAAAGTTCAATCAGCAACGCCTCTTTCCATTTGGTCAGCATATCCGGTCCCACCGCGGCAATATCCGCCGCCGTCAGGAGCAAGAGGTGCTTCAATCGTTGCGCATCGCCTACGGCCCGGCAGAACGTCTGCCGCACCTTTTCATCATGGGGATCCCGTCGAAAGGCCGTCTTCGCCATCAGCAGGTGTTCATGGACCAGGAACTCCAGGGTTCGGGATTCTTGCGCGTCGAGTTCCAACCTGGCGGATACATCCTGGGCGATCTTTTTGCCGACTTCGCTGTGGTCTTCGGGAAGGCCTTTCCCCACGTCATGAAGCAGCACGGCCAAGTGCAGGAGATCCTTCTCGTGAATCTCCTGGTAGACCGTTCCCAACATTCCGGGTTGTTTGCCCAGCAACTCGACTTTTTTGACGGCGAGGAGGCTATGCTCATCCACCGTATATTTATGGTATTGATTGAATTGCATGAGGCCCCGAACGCGACCAAAGGCAGGAATCAATTTTTCCAGGACACGGGCCTGATGCATCAACGTCAAGGTATCGGCAACCGAACCGGGTCCCGATAAGATTTCTCGAAATCGAAGGCTCACGGCCGGAGAAGCAAACAGGTGGTCGGGCACGCTTTCCATGTGGCGATGAATTTCTTCCAGCACCAGGCCGTCAATCGGCACTCCGTGTTTCTGCGCGGTCTGAAAGAGGCTCATGAGACGTTCCGGATCATCAAGGATCTGCATGAGTTTGTCGTCATGGATGGACAACTTCCCGTCAACCGTTTGAAAAACGCCGTCGATCAACGGAGCCGGCCACAGTCGCCTCAAGCGAGTCCAGAGATTTGCGGAACCCGCGCGCTCCACGAATCGCATCGCACGCTGATGAATGCCGGTGGTCAGACGATAATATTGCTGCATGAACTGCTCAACGCCCAGCAGGTGCGGCTCATCGCGATAACCGCATTCCTCCGCCATGCGCACTTGTTCGTCGAACGACAGGATTTCCTGGGCCCGACCCGCGCCCAAATGGAGCATGGCGCGCACCTTGAACAGAAACTCTCTCGCTTCGAGCAAGGCCGTATAATCCTGATGCGCCAAGACTCCGCGATCCACCAACTCCTGCAACGTGGCGGCCTGATACCGGGCCATGCCAACCCATTGCAGCAAGTGAACGTCTCTCAACCCACCCTTGCTTTTCTTGATGTTCGGTTCCAGGAGAAACACGGTCTCTCCGAATTTGGCATAGTCCTGTTCCCGCTCTTCGAGTTTCTCGCGGATAAAATTCCCCACCCGTCTTCCCAACACGCGCTTGACAAACCGTCGCTGAAACTCCTGAAAGACAACCGGGTTGCCGACTAGAAACCGTGACTCCATCAGCGCGGTTTTGGCCGACAAGTCCCCTTCCGCCACGACCATGCAATCGTGAATCGACCGGACGCTGTGACCCACCTGAAATCCCAAATCCCACAAGTGGTGAAAAACCTGTTTGGAGAGATCCTGGGCGAGCGTTTCGCCGCCGGCGCGATACAGCATCATGACGTCGATATCGGAATACGGGGCCAGTTCACGTCGCCCGTATCCCCCCACGGCCGCCAGACAACAGTGCTGCATGCCCGCGGACGCCTCGCCGCTCCGCTGCCTCATCACGCTTCGATACCTGCCGATCAGGACCGTATCCACGAGGGAGGTAAAATCCGACACGACTTCCGTCCCGGACACTCCTTCGCGCAATCGCCCGAGCATGCCTTCACGCCGCGCGTCGAGGACGGCTTGCGTGGAGGACGCGCCCGATTGAGACAAATCCACTGTTTGTTCCATGCGTTCCTGATTCACGGACGTCCTGGTATGAAAATAGTCAACGACATCCTTATTTGTCATTCCGAGCGAAGCGAGGAATCTCTCCCTCGATGACAACTTGTACTCTTTTCATTTCTTGGTGTGCAGGCCGCAAGCCCGCATGAAGGACTCCTGTGCCGTTGCCGTACATCACGCTCCCGACTTTCTCGTATACCGGCCTGAACATTATCCGTCAATGCTTGACGTATCGATTGGTGACCGGCATCCGCCGGTCCTTCCCCAGGGCTTTTTGCGTGATCTTGATCCCGACCGGAGCTTGACGACGTTTGTATTCACTACGATCGACCATGGCCATCACGGACTTGACGGTTTGCAAGGGAAAGCCCCTGCCGACGATTTCCTGAAGAGAACAGTCCTGTTCGACGTACGCTTCCAAAATGGGGTCAAGGACTCCGTAGGGCGGCAAGGCGTCCTGGTCGGTTTGTCCGGGTTTGAGTTCGGCCGACGGCGCGCGGTCGATGATCCGTTGGGGGATCACAACTTTGCCGTGGGTCGCAACGGCCTTCGAGTTCCGGTACCGTGCCAAGTCATATACCAGAATTTTGGGGACGTCCTTGATCACGGCAAACCCGCCGGCCATATCTCCATACAAGGTGGCATACCCGACGCTCATTTCGCTCTTGTTGCCGGTGGTCAGGACCAAGTGACCGAACTTGTTGGACAGGGCCATGACAAGGGTGCCACGGATGCGCGCCTGGAGATTTTCTTCCGTGACGTCGAACGCGCGCGCTCCGAACGTTGGGGACAAGGCCCGGACGTATTGTTTCCAGAGACGGGTAATCGAAAGGGTCAATAATTCCACGTGTAGGGTCTTCATCAGGGCCTTGGCGTCGCTGCGGCTTTCCCGCGAGGTAAACGGTGAGGGCATGAACACCCCCGTCACCCGGTCGGGGCCGAGGGCATCGGCGGCAATCACCGCGGTCAAGGCCGAATCGATCCCTCCGCTGACCGCGACCAACACGTGCTGAAAACCGTTCTTTCTCACGTAGTCGCGAACCCCCGTCACCAGGGCCTGATAGACTTCTTCCAAATCGTGAGGCAAGTCTCGATTGTTCAACGGCACCGGCTTTTTCGTTTTCTGTTGCTCCACCGAAGACAGCCTGACTCGCTTGACGGAATACTGTTGCCCTGCCGGTGTTTTCCGACCCGCCGGACGCGCGCCCCCATCGAACGACAGGTCGGCCACGAGCAGTTCTTCTTCAAACGCCCCAGCACGCGCGATGACCCGTCCCTTTCGATCGACGATCATACTGTTACCATCGAAGACGACTTCGTCCTGTCCCCCAACCATGTTGGTGTAACTCACCACCACGTTATTCTGCTTGGCCCGCTCCGCCAACATACGTTGCCGCGTCCTGACCTTGCCCACGTGATAGGGGGAGGCGTTGATATTCAGGATTAATTGCGCGCCGCCGACGGCGACTTGATCACGGGTAGGCCCACCGGCGTACCAGATATCCTCACAAATGTTCACGCCGAACCGCACTCCCCGGATTTGACAGACCAAGGCTTTTCGGCCAGGCGAAAAATACCGGCTTTCGTCAAACACCCCGTAATTCGGCAGGAACGTTTTTTGACAGGTGGCCGCGACCCGCCGGTCATGAATCACCGCGGCCGCGTTGAAGACCCGCCTAAGCCCAGAGGGAACGACAAAGGACGCCCTCTCCCGCGGACGAGGGCTCCCTCCCTCTTCAAGATATCCGACAACCACGGTAAGGTCCCGGCACTGAGTCGTCAACCATTGGAGGGCGTGAGCCGTATCGCGGAGAAAACTCGGACGCAAGACCAGATCTTCAGGCGGATAACCGGTGACAGCCAATTCCGGGAAGACGACAATATCCGCTCCAGCCCGACGAGCCCGTTTCACCCATGTGCCTATCGCACGCACGTTCCCATCCACGTCGCCCACGACGGGATTCATCTGCACCATGGCAATCCGGCAAGTCCGCATCGCAAAAAAAACGTCCTCTTCCCTTCTGGGAGAGGACGCCATTGTCCCAATACCAATCAAACGTACGTGAGTTATCTTGAAACTTGTACCAACGATCCCGACGACCTGTCAAGAGCACACGTCAGACCCGATCGGGACTCCAAGGTCCTATCTGTCATCCTCGACATCTTTAATCGAGGATCCAGTGTCTTTGCTTTTTCCTCCGTCCGTACAAACAACGACCCTGGATTCCCGCCTGTTTTTCCGTAAAACCGCTGGCCGTCAGGTTCTTGACAAATCGATGGGTATCAAAGGCAATGGCTTCGTTCATCCGGTAATGATAGGTGATGGGACTACTCGATACAAGACTTCAGCCCAAGACGTTCACTCTTCCGGATATGCACCAGAAAATGTCGGATGACGCCTGTCCTGAGCGCAGTCGAAGGGCTGCGCGACCCCGACAATCCGCGCGTATGTCAAGCCACATCACAACTATCGCAACACCATTCAGTTTCCAAGCCGAACCAGAGGGCATCTCTCTCCTGAACCATCAACTCCAAGAAGTACGAAGGTAAGGACTCATGGAGTAAGCGTCCGGGCCACACGGATCCCGACATTGCTGACCCGGTCGTCGGGGTCGCCCCAGTAGCGGTTCGCGGGTCGCACACTCTCCGGAAGGCCGTACCAAGAACCGCCGCGCACCACGCGCAGGCGACACATCAGGCTCATCCACACTCGGCCATCCGTCAAGGCTCCCTTATAATCGTCGTTCCAGCAATCCTCCACCCATTCCCACACGTTCCCCACCGTATCGAACACCCCAAACGCATTCGCTTGAAAACTCCCCACCGGTGCTGTATAGACCCAACGGTCCGCACCTGTGGCCAACCCTCCACAACAGTCATAGTCATTCAATTCCTTTCCATAATTCGCGTAGTCATGGCTGGCTACATTCCCCCACCAGTATTTCGTCGTTGTCCCCGCCCGAGCCACATATTCCCATTCTGCTTCGCTCAACAACCGATAGAATTGGCCCGTTTTACGCGACAACCATTTCCCATACTCCTGCGCATCCTCCCATGAGACATTGATCACCGGCCGTGTCCCGCGGCCCCAACTCTCATCATCCGGCCGATGCGAACAACCGCCGGCAGCAACGCAGGCCTCCCATTCATCAAATGTCACTTCGTATTTGCCGACCGCAAACGGATAATCAATTGTCACACGATGCACCGGTCGTTCGGATTCATGGCCTTCGCCGGACACATCGCCCATATGGAATTGGCCCACAGGTATCACCACCATCTCCGGACACTTGTCACAATCGCGGAAGACAGAGCCGGGCGTCATCATGTGCGCCTGTACCGGCAGTATTCCGCCAAGCACCAGTAACAAACCTATCCACATAGTTTTCTGAACCATGTTCAATCTCCCATGTGCCTTCCCGAAACGCTTGTCAGATTTTTTCTAATTCGTACGTCAACAGATCGATTTCAACGC
>JAJDZI010000036.1 GCA_022824735.1 Nitrospirales bacterium | reverse complement strand
AGGGTGGTCAGGTTTTTCAGGACTTCAACGCCCCGCGCCCTGGACTCCGCGGACAAGCGTCGCTGACGAAACGTCCCATCGCCCAGACGGGTCATATCCTTGAACCGGTCAAGAATCTTGTACGAACCGTCCGGCTCGGCTTTCGCCAAGACCATATGGATGGAATTGGTCCCAATGTCTATCACGGCAATCTTCGACATCGTGTCACCTGTTCCTGCCGTTCCCTTCCATTCGGCTTCATCTTAACAGCATAGGCGGGTTCTTTAACAGCCGATCTTTCTTCTTCCGTCATCCCCAGTCCTCTCCCTCCAAGGGCGAAGGGGTTGGGCTAGAAATGCAGCAAGGACGCCAATCGTTCGACCAGTTTCGGGGCGCCGAACAGGAGGTCGCGTTTGTTCTCCACGCGGGACGGACGAGTGACGACCATGCCGCCGGCCTCTTCAACCAGGACTTGGGTCGCTACGGCGTCCCAGGGATTGAGGGCCGGATCGATCATGGCGCCGACTGATCCGTTGAGCACCAGGGTATGACCGAAACAATCGGTATAGCCCCGGAGATACGGACACGCACTAGCCAGTTGCCGGAACATTTCCTCGCAGCCCGCACTGATGAATTGCGCAATATCTCCCGTGGCAATGATACTCGTCTCCGGTTCTGCGTCACGGGAAACCGAAGCAGCCGCCCCGTTACAGACGCACCCCAATCCGCGCGCCGCACTATACGTCCTGTGCAGCGCGGGCAAATGAATCACCCCAAGGAGCGCCGCGCCGGTTTCCCGGTCTTCCAACGCCACGATCGTGCCGAATAAGGGAATCCGGTTCACGAATGAACGCGTGCCGTCGATGGGATCAATTAACCAGCGATAGCGCGTCAGGTTGCCTTGCTCTCCAAACTCTTCACCCAGCACGTCAAAGTCCGCGGAAACCGGATCGCCCAGCAAGACGTTCCGAATGGCATGTTCCGCTTCGCGGTCCGCAATGCTGACGGGAGAGCCGTCGCTTTTCCGTTCGACGCAAAGCGCATGATCCGTCAAATAGTCGAGAAGCATTCCGGCCGGCGTTTGCGCCGCGCGGACGGCAAGGGCCAGCAGGCGTTTGAGTTCGGTGGCTTCCATCGTGATAATGTAACACCGGGACTCCGGCAATGTAACCATCAGATAACAAATATTTCTCTTTGTCTTCTCCCTGCGGTCGTGCTATCGTTTTAGCTTCTCACCCTAGCTGAATAGTTGAGATCATGAACCCCTCAATCACTGTTTCTCCGCCGGATCTCGACGATCCCAAACTGTATTTGAATCGCGAACTCAGTTGGCTGCAATTCAACGCCCGCGTGCTCGAGGAAGCAGAAGATCCGGAGAACCCGCTGTTGGAGCGGGTCAAGTTTCTGTCGATTTTTTCGAGCAACCTGGATGAATTTTTCATGATCCGGATCTCGGGGTTGCGAGAACAATTATCCGGTGGAGTGCGCGAAGGCCCCCCGGACGGCATGACCACCTCGGAACAATTGGCGACCGTCCGGCAGGAAATTCTTCGTCAACTGGCCCGTTTTTCGGACTGCTGGCAGAACGATATCCTGCCGAAGCTGAACGCCAGGGACATTCACGTGCTGCGCTACCATCAACTGCAACCGAAGCAACAACACTTGCTCCGCCGGTACTTTTCCAAAGAAATTTTTCCGGCCCTCACTCCCTTGGCCTTCGACCCGTCCCACCCGTTCCCCCATATTTCCAACTTGAGTTTGAACCTGGCGGTCGTGGGAAAGGATCCTGAGCGGGGCGACTGTTTTGCCCGCGTGAAAATCCCCGATATATTCCCGCGTCTCGTCCGTATCCCCAACGAAGACATGGTTGACGAATCCGATCAACTGGGCCTGCCCGACTCGGCCGCCGACAACTTCGTCTGGATTGAAGACGTGGTCACCGCCAATCTCGATTTCCTGTTCCCCGGCATCGCCATTCACGCCGCCTACCTCTTTCGCGTCACGCGCGACGCGGATTTCGAAATTGAAGAAGACGAGGCAGCCGATCTCTTGGCGTCGATTGAAGAACAGGTGGACAATCGTCATTTCGGCTCGGTGATCCGGCTGGAAATCGATCAGGCGACGCCCGATCATATCCGGGACATCCTGGTCAGGAACCTCTCCCTGGCTCCGTACCAGGTCTACACGCAGGACCTGCCGCTGGGCCTGTCCAAGCTCATGGAACTCACGCGCATCGACCGGTCGGATTTGAAATTCGCCCCGTTCGTCCCGGAGATCCCGGACTCCCTCAACAAGAAGGAAAGCCTGTTCTCAATCATCCGGCGCAGCGACGTCGCGCTGTACCACCCCTATGACAGCTTTACCCCGGTCGTGGACTTCGTACGCGAGGCGGCGAGCGACCCCAACGTGCTGGCGATCAAACAAACCCTCTATCGAGTGGGTGTCAATTCCCCGATCGTCGAGGCGCTCATGGACGCGCGAGTGAACGGGAAACAGGTCGCGGTCCTGCTTGAACTCAAGGCGCGCTTCGATGAAGAGAACAACATCGGATGGGCGCGGAAACTGGAAGATGAAGGCATCCACGTGGTCTACGGCGTCTTTGGGCTGAAGACTCACGCCAAGATGTGCATGGTCATCAGGCGCGACGAGGACAGCATTCGGCGGTACGTCCACCTCGGCACGGGCAATTACAACCCGGTGACGAGCCGGATGTACACCGACCTCAGTTTCTTGACGTGCGACCCGGCCATGGGAGCGGACGTGGCCGATCTCTTCAACTCGTTAACCGGCTATTCCCGCAAGAATGCCTATGCCAAACTGCTCGTCGCGCCTCACCTGATGCGTGATCAAATTCTGGAGCGGATTGAGCGGGAGACGCAACGGCACAAGGACAAGGGAGACGGGTACCTGGCGTTCAAGATGAACGCGCTCGTGGACACCCAATGCATTCAGGCGCTTTATCGGGCGGCCCAAGCCGGGGTCAAGATCGACCTGCAGGTTCGAGGGGTCTGCGGGCTCCGGCCGGGGATTCCCGGAATCAGTGAAACCATCACCGTCACCTCGGTCGTCGGACGATTCCTGGAACACGCGCGGCTCTATTATTTTCGGAACGGCGGGCAGGAAGAACTCTTTCTCGGCAGCGCCGACCTCATGCCCCGTAACCTGGACCGGCGCGTGGAACTCCTGTTCCCGATCGAATCTCCGCACCTTCGGAAGGTCTTGGTCGAGGACCTCCTGCACGTGGCGCTGCACGACAACGTCAAGGCCCGCCAATTGTTGTCGAACGGGGATTATACCCGTCTCCAACTCGAACCCGAGCAGGCGCCCCTCAACTCCCAGGACTGGTTCCTGGAAAATTGGAAAAGCCGCGGCGCGAGCGCCCTATAACAGCCTTACCTCCTCCTGTCACCCTTGTCAATGTTCACTTATTCCCTGACACTTTTCACTGTCTCCTTCTGTCATCCTTGACAATATGACCTGGATCCCCGATGACCAACGTCGGGGATGACGGAGGGGGACAATGGTGAAACCAATGGCCGGCCTGAAACGGTTTATGGTGCTCGCGCTCATTGTTCTCGGTTCGGCCTGCGCGGACCCCGCTCCCGACGCGTTCCGTTTCGGTCTGGCCGGCGCGCCCGCGAATCTCGATCCGCGCTTTGCCACGGATGCGACGTCGGCTCGCATCAACCGCCTGCTGTATGAACGGTTGGTGGATTTCAACGATACCTTTGAACCCGTGCCTGCCCTGGCCGATTGGGAACAACTGTCGCCCACCCATTATCGCTTCCATCTCAAAACGAACGAGCATCCGTTCCATGACGGCACCCTGCTGACCGCCAACGACGTCAAGGCCACGTATGACTTTATCCTCGATGCGGACAACGCCTCCCCGCACCGCGCCCCGTTGACCGTCATCGACCGCATCGCCGTTGGCGACGAAACGACTGTCGACTTTTTCCTGAACCGTCCGGAACCGCTCTTTCCGGGGTACCTGGCCATCGGCATTGTGCCGGCGCGCCTGATCGCTGCAAACCATCCGTTCCACGAGCACCCGGTCGGAAGCGGACCGTTTTCCTTTCAGGCACGACCGGACGAGACCCAACTCCACCTCCTCAGGGTCCGGGATCAACAACGCTTTGAATTCATCACGGTCCCGGACCCTACGGTTCGGATCTTGAAATTGATGGCCGGGGAAATCGACATGCTCCAGAATGATCTCCCTCCGGAACTCGTCAGCTACCTGGAACACGACCGGATGGTGAAGGTTCAAAGACAATCCGGCACGAATTTTTCCTACCTCGGATTCAGCTTCGAAGACGCCGTGACCCGGCAGGCATTCGTGCGACGGGCCATTGCCCACGCCATCAATCGCCAAGAGATCATCGAATACGTCCTGGACGGCGCGGCCAGGCCGGCCCAGTCGCTATTGCCGCCTGAACATTGGGCCGGCGCACAGGACCTTGATCCGATCACCTACGAGCCGGAACGGGCGCAAGCCCTGTTACGCCAGGCCGGATACTCCCGCGAGCATCCGGCCAAAATCGTCTATAAGACCTCAAGCGATCCTTTTCGGATCAGGCTCGCCACTATTCTTCAGCGACAATTGCAAGACGTCGGGATTGACGTGGACCTGCGCAGTTACGACTGGGGCACGTTTTACGGAGACGTCAAAGCCGGCAGATTCCAGATGTACAGCCTGTCCTGGGTGGGCATCCATACCCCCGATATCTTCGATTACGTGTTCCACAGCCGATCGATCCCGCCGCACGGGGCGAACCGGGGCCGGTTCCGCAGCGCACTGGCCGATGAGTTCATCGACCATGCGCGGGCAGCTCCCGACCTTGAAACCAAACAACGATGGTACGTGCGACTCCAGCATCACCTTGCCGATGCGCTACCGTACGTCCCTTTGTGGTACGAAGACCATATTTTCATCGCGCGCCGGGAGATCGCAGGCTTTACCATGGCCCGCGACGGCAATTACGACGGCTTGGCCCACGTGCGCCGTTCATCTCCTGACGCGTTGTAATTGAGGAACCTCTGATTTATGGTGATAGCGGGATGCAGGGCAAGGCGTCCCGGAGCGAAACCCGAGGCTTATCAGAGAGATAGGTGAGGGTTGAGCGAGGACACAACGCAGCCATGCGCCCGATAGTGCAATAAATCAGGGGTTCCTTGATCGTGTTCATCCGGTTTTTCATGGCACGGTTTCTGACGGCGCTCGCCGTGGTGTTCGGTGTCGTCTGTCTTGTTTTCTTTCTGCTCCACCTGGTTCCCGGCGATCCCGTGGAAGTGATGCTGGGTGAATCGGCACGCCCGGCGGACAGGGCCGCCCTGCAACAAGCCCTTGGGCTCGACCAGCCGGTCCACGTGCAGTTCATCCGCTACATGGCGAACTTGTCCCAATTCGACTTGGGGATTTCCTTCTACTCGAAACGCCCGGTCCGCGACCTGCTGCTCGAACGACTGCCGGCCACCGTTGAACTCGGGACGGCAGCGCTTCTGGTAGCCCTGCTCATGGCCGTGCCTCTCGGAATGCTGGCCGCCGTGAAAAAAGGAACCGCATGGGATGCCGGTGCGACCGGGGTTGCCCTGTTCGGCGTCTCCATTCCCAATTTCTGGATGGGGCCCATGCTGATTCTAGTCGGGGCGCTGTGGCTAGGCTGGTTTCCCGTCAGCGGCCGGGAGGGGATTGCCTCACTGGTCCTGCCGGCCCTGACCCTGGGCACGGCGCTGGCGGCCATTCTCTCGCGCATGATCCGTAGCGCCCTGCTGGAAGTCCTGAATGAAGATTTCATGCGCACCGCGCGCGGGAAAGGTCTCGCCGAGCGGACCGTCATTCTTCGACACGGCTTGCGGAACGCGCTGCTTCCCGTGATCACGTTGCTGGGGTTGCAACTCGGGGCGTTACTCAGCGGGGCCGTCATTACAGAGACCGTGTTTTCCTGGCCGGGTATCGGCTCCCTGGTCGTCGAAGCCATTCACCGCCGCGACTATCCGGTGGTGCAGGCCACCGTGCTCTGCATCAGCACGTCCTACGTGGCACTGAACGTGCTCACGGATTTCGTGTATGCCTGGATCGATCCCCGCGTCCGGCTCGGGAGCCAACGATGATGCGCATCCGGTTACCTCTCGGCGTGATCCTGCTCTGGGCACTGGTCGCGCTTCTCGCGCCCGTGCTGCCCCTGTCTCCGAACGCCATAGACCTGCCGCACATCCTCGCACCCGGTAGCCTGAACGAGTGGTTGGGCTACGACGACCTGGGCCGGCCGGTGTTCGATCGCTTGCTGGTAGGCGGAAGAACGTCGTTTCTCGTGGCCTTTGCCGTGGTCGGCATTTCGCTGGTCATCGGGAGCCTGCTCGGCACCGTTGGCGCGTATGCGGGAGGGTGGCTTGACCTGGTTCTCGTTCGCGTCATGGACGTCTTTCTCGCCTTCCCGGGAATCCTGCTGGCCATTGCGCTGGCCGGCGTGATGGGGCCGGGCATCGACAACGTCGTCATCGCCTTGTCGGCCGTGAGTTGGGTGGGCTATGCCAGGCTGGCCCGGGCGCAAGTCCTCTCCATGAAGGAACGCGACCACGTGCATGCCGCCGTGGCGACCGGCACTCCCCCGACACGGATCATCACCCGTCACGTGCTCCCGCTCATCGGCGCTCCCCTGATTGTCGAAGCCAGCTTCGGAATGGCGAGCGTGGTCATTGGTGAGGCGGGACTGTCGTTTCTGGGATTGGGCGTGCAACCGCCCAGCGCATCCTGGGGCAGCATGATCCGTGACGGCGCACGGTATATGCTGGTCGCCCCGCATATGGTCGTCGCCCCGGGCGCGGCCCTGATGGCTGTGGTCCTCGCCATCAACGTTCTCGGAGACCACCTGCGCGACTGGCTGGACGTAAAGAGTCAAACCCTGAAAGACCGGGGCTCCAAGTCTCCTCTCCCTTGATGGGAGAGGACTAAGGTGAGGGTGATGAGCGACCAATCAAAAACCCAAGAACTTCGGCAACGCTCCACTGATGCCGAACAGGCACTGTGGAAACGTCTCCGAAACCGCCAACTGGCAGGATGCAAGTTTCGCCGGCAAGTGCTTATCGGCAAGTACATCGTCGACTTTGTTTGTTTCGAAAGAAAATTGGTCATTGAGGTGGATGGCGGCCATCATCAGGAGCAAGTCTCGTCCGACACTGTGCGAACCACCTGGCTGGAGTCGCAAGGTTTCCAGGTGTTACGATTTTGGAATCACGAAGCCCTGGCTGACACGGAGGCTATTCAGGAGGCCCTTCTTGTGGCCTTACAGGATGGGTTACCTTCTTCTGAGTCACCCTCACCCCAGCCCTCTCCCATCAAGGGAGAGGGGGAAAGATAGCAGCCCTCTCCCATCAAGGGAGAGGGGGAAAGATAGCAGCCCTTTCCCGTCAAGGGAGAGGGGGAAAGATAGCAACCCTTTCCCATCAAGGGAGAGGGGGAAAGATAGCAGCCCTTTCCCATCAAGAGAGAGGGGAAAAATATTAGCTCTCTCCCGTCAAGGGAGAGGGAGCCCGAAATGCTATGAAACGACGCATTGTCGATTTTCACCGGGACGAACACGGCGATTGGGTCGCCGATCTCGAATGTGGACACGGGCAACACGTCCGGCACGATCCCCCCTGGAGCGAACGGCCCTGGGTCATGACGCCGCAGGGAAGAGAACGGATGTTGGGAGAAACGCTTGCCTGCAAGAAGTGCGATGAGGAATTGCCGTGAATCAGTTCTGACCCGCCTCGGATGGCCCGTCAACCGGCGGCGGATGACCGGGGTCCCAATACTGTAAACGGTCGATCAGGGGTTGGGCATCAGGGCTGGTGGATTGGGTGGGCTCACTGGGGCCATGCTCCCAGGTCACGCGGGCGTACCCATGCGCATGCAGGGTATCGCGGATGACTTCGACAAGCGCGTCAAGTGTCACCTCGTCCCCCGCGCGCAGATCCAACACGCGCTGGGATTGTTCCGTTGGCGGAGGCGCGTCGTGCAGCAAGGCCCAACAACGGTCAAAGACCGTTCGCCGAACGTCTTCCGGCACGTTCAAGCTCGGGATGTCCGCGGTACACAGGGCCGCCACCATGAGTACGAATTGGAGGTCCGGCAGTCCGGGATTGTCAACGTCGAGTATCTGCATAGCCGGCGAATATCATATTGAGATCGTGACACGTTTTTCAATCTTTCCGTTTACGACCCGGTAAAAATACTCTAGGCTGAAACAGAGACACCACGCTAAGCCGTTCCTCTATCACCAAGGACCGCAGGAGGGCAGTGAACGATGAATGCATCGTCAGGAAAGGGGATTCTGTTTTCATTGACCATTGGGCAACGCCTGCTCGCCATGGTGGTCATCTTCATGCTGGCGTTGGGCGCCATCCTGGCTTTCACCCATAACGCGGTGAAAACGCTTGAGCTCGAGGTGGTGGTCCTGGACGTGGCGGGCCGCCAACGGATGATGATTCAACGCCACCTTAACGAAATGCTGTTGTCGTCCCATGGAATTCTGACGGATTTTCAGTACACACAACGGGAGTTATTGCGCTCCGTCGATGCCCTGCAAAACGGAGGAGACGTGATCGTGAACCCGTTTACCGACGAACGGCGCTCGATTCCCGCGGCCCCGACCGCCCGGATCCGGGAACTCCTGGAGCAACAACGTGTCCTCCTTGAACGGTTTTTTGCCAAAACCAGAACTCTGTTGCTCGAAAACCCCGGTCACTTCCCTTCGCCACAATCGTTTTCCTTGCTTAATCAACTCCATCAGGAGCTGCAACGAAACGCCGACGCCGTATTCAAATTGTTCAGCGCCCATTCCCATCAGAACATTGTGAGGCTCCTGCAAAGCGAACCGGTCATCGGATTTCTGGTCATTCTCCTGAGCATCGTCCTGGCTTTGCAGGTCGTTTCCACCAGCCGCAGACTCGAACGGGAAATCGAGCAACGCAAAAAAGCCGAGGGGGAACGCGCCTTGCGCGACCGCTCGATCAATTCCGCGACCAACGGCATTCTCATTGCCGATGCCCGTCAACCGGACATGCCCACGGTGTATTGCAACGCCGCGTTTGAAAAAATCACGGGCTACGCCGTGGCGGAAGTGCTCGGTCAAAATTGCCGGTTTCTCCAGGGAAAGGACGATCAGC
Organism: Nitrospirales bacterium; assembly: GCA_022824735.1. Classification (GTDB taxonomy): domain Bacteria; phylum Nitrospirota; class Nitrospiria; order Nitrospirales; family UBA8639; genus Bin75. Next base: position 8,843 of record JAJDZI010000036.1, on the reverse strand, counting down.
AACCCGGCCTCGACGCCATTCGCCAGGCGATCCGGCAGGGCACCGAGGCCAAAGCGGAGCTGCGCAATTATCGCAAGGACGGCAGTCTGTTTTGGAACGAACTCTACATCGCGCCGGTGAGGAATCCGCAGGGAAGACTCACGCATTTCATCGGGATCCAAACGGATATTACGCAGCGCAAACGCCAGGAATTCGAATTAGCGAATAAGACGCGGGAACTGGCCCAATCCAACGCGGAACTCCAGCAATTTGCCTACGTGGCGTCCCACGACCTGCAAGAACCGCTTCGCATGGTCGCGAGCTATACCCAGTTATTGGGAAAACGATACCGGGGCAAGCTGGACCAGGACGCCGATGAATTTATCAGCTACGCCGTGGATGGCGCCACCCGTATGCAACGTCTCATTCGCGACCTGCTGGAATACTCGCGGGTCGGGGCAGAGCGTCAGTCCTTTGAGGAAACCGATTGTGAGCTCGTGTTTCAACAGGTCATGCAGAATCTCTCCGCGTCGGTCCGGGAACGTCACGCCGAAGTGACTCATGACCCACTCCCCACCGTCCAGGCCAGCCCAACACACCTGATCCAGGTCTTCCAAAATCTGATCGGCAACGCGCTGAAGTTCCAAGGCGACGTCCCGCCCAACATTCACGTGGGGGCCAAGGCGCTCCCGGACAGATGGGAATTCTCCGTCCGCGACAACGGGGTCGGGATTCCGGGCGATCAACTCGAACGCATCTTTGCGATCTTTCAACGCCTGCACGGTCAAAGCGAATACCCCGGCACAGGGATCGGTCTGGCCATCTGTAACAGAATCGTGGGAAAATACGGCGGGGAAATCTGGGCGGAATCCGAACCCGGTCAAGGCTCGACCATCTCTTTCACCCTGATGACCCCGCAAGAGGTCATGAAGTCCATACCGTCAAAGGACGATTCTTCGGAACCCGCTACGCTCTCCTGAAGGGCCGGAGCATTCGACACGCTCAGGGCAGGCGCATGAACACGACGACCATTCTCCTGGTAGAGGACAATCCCGGCGATGCCCGCTTGATCCGGGAACTCCTCCGCGACATCCAAGGGCGAGCCTTCACCATCATCACCGCCGACTCCTTCCGAAAGGCGTATGGGTGCTTGCAAGCCAACCGCGTGGACCTCGCGCTCGTCGATCTTTCCTTGCCCGATAGTCACGGGCTGGAAACGTTTCGTAAACTCGCGGAAGGCTATCCCTCACTCCCACAAGTCCTCCTGACCGGCCTGAACGACCGGGAAACAGCCATCCAGGCCGTTCGAGAAGGCGCACAGGATTATCTGTTCAAAGGTGAGGTGGACGGGCACGTCCTTCTTCGGGCTATTGACTACGCCATCGAGAGGAAACGTATCCAGGCCGAATTGGAAACCGCGAATTCCCGGATCCGGAAAAGCGCGGAGGATCTCCATTCCATCCTGAATCAACTGCACATCGGGACGATTTTGATCGACCCCAAAGACCGGATTCTACATATGAGCGTGTCCGCCCTTCGATTATTGGGCAAAAACGAACCGATCCCGGACGGCCAACCCTGGCAGGAAGCCGTGGGGTTCCCCGACCATGAGACCCGCAACCTGGAACGGCTCATGCTGGAGGAGGAACGGGAAAAATTCGTCGTGCATTTTACGCCCCCAGGTCTTTCCTCGCGCCGGCTGGAGATCGACATTCACAATGACCCCCGTGATGCGCGAGCAAAAATATTTTTTCTCTATGACGTCACGGAAATTCACGCCCTCCGCAGACAACTGGAGGACAAGTCCTCGTTTCATGACTTAATCGGAAAATGCCAGCCCATGCAGGACGTGTACCGGCAGATTCGCAACCTCGCCCAGGTCGACTCGACGGTCATTATCGAAGGTGAAACCGGAACCGGGAAAGAACTGGTAGCCCGGGCCCTGCACAATTCCAGTCCGCGAAAGGACAAACCCTTCCTCGCGGTCAACTGTGCCGGCCTGACGGAATCCCTGCTGGGCAGTCAATTATTCGGCCACAAGAAAGGCGCGTTTACCGGAGCCAACAGCGACCACCGCGGGTTTTTTGAATCCGCTGAAGGAGGAACGATTTTCCTGGATGAAATCGGCGACATGCCGGCGCCGGTCCAGACGAGTTTATTGCGGGTGCTCCAGGAGAAAGAAATTACCCGGCTGGGTGAATCCCAACCGAGAAAAGTGGACGTCCGCATTATCTGCGCAACGCACCATGATTTACAGAAGCAGATCGAGCAACGGACCTTCCGGGCCGACCTGCTGTACCGCATTCGAGTAGGCCGCGTTCACTTGCCTCCGCTCCGTGAACGGCAAGAGGATCTTCCCCTGTTGATCTGGGCATTCGTCGGCCAATGCCGCCGGGCGATGGGAAAACTGTTCGTCCAGGATATCAGCGCCGATGCGATGCGTCACTTGACCCGGTATCCATGGCCGGGGAACATTCGCGAATTGAAAAGTGTGATTGAATACGTCGTGCTCCAATGTGAAGGAGACACCATCCAATCCCGGCATTTTCCTCCGGAATTGCTCGAGTCAGCCGAACCCGTACGTCCCGTTCCGGAACCGACGACGTCGGCCAAGGACAGGGAACGTCTGCTGGACGCTCTCAGAGAGACCAACGGGAATCGAGCCAAAGCCGCTCAACGGCTCGGCATCAGTCGCGCCACGTTCTATCGCTGGTTGGATGATTTGGAGATTTCCAAGCACGATCTTTCGTGAACCTGCCTTGCAGGCTTCTCCGCAAGACATCCGTGAGACACGATCATAAGACAGCCAGCGAGCTTTCGATGACCGGCATATACGCGTAACGTGTTGAATCTACAAGGTTGACCTCTTCCACCTGACTTTTGGCACAACCTTTGAAAGACAACCCCCTCAATTCCCCTTCTCAGGGGGAAGACAGATTCTCTCCCAGTACCCTGCAAAGGCCATCAATGAAGAAATCACCCGTTATCCTGATCGTCGAAGACAATCCGGGTGACGTTCGCCTGATCAAGGAGGCACTCAACATGTCCTCCTTCGAGCCCACCCTGTATGTTGTCCGTGATGGATTCGAAGCCACACGGTTTTTGGAAACAAGGATGCAAGACGGCTTCCCCCACCTGATGGTCCTCGATTTGAATCTCCCTCGAAAAAGCGGTTTTGAAGTATTGAAGTTCGTGAAGCGCAATGAGATGCTGAAACGGATACCGGTCATTGTCCTCAGCTCTTCGCAAAACCCGGAAGACGTCGCCAAGGCATATGATCTGCACGCCAACTGTTACCTGACAAAACCGGCCAACTTCGAAGCCTTTATCGCCGTGGTCCAAGCCCTGGAATATTTTTGGGTCCGGATTAGGAACCTCTGATCCCCGATTAAGAACGTCGAGGACATGTTTGCTGCACTATCGGGCGCAGGGCTGCGTTGTGTCCTCGCTCAACCCTCACCTATCTCTCCGATAAGCCTCGGGTTTCGCTCCGGGACGCCTTGCCCTGCATCCCGCTATCACAGCAAATCAAATCAGGGGTTCCTTAACTGTCTCACGCTCAGACATTGAGACAGTTTTGTGTCTCATCAAAAGGCCATCCTTTCAACTTCTTCGTCGAGTATTTCTCTAACTCTATGAAAAAACAATGAAAATTCTCATAGAAGAATTTGGCACGCAATTTGATAGATAGTGAGAGAGACAGGAGAAGTCATCAAAGGTTCTCTGGAAGAAAACGACGACTGGAATACTCACTGTTTAACCGGGAAGGGGTGCAGATATGGCTACCTCGAAAAACATCCAAAGCCAGGGGCCGGTCACAGAGCAAGACATGCACGCGTGCAAGAGGTGCGGTGGACTGTTGAGCAGGGAAGGCCTGTTCGATCTGTTCGACGATACGGGACAGATGCGCCGATGGGCACAGCGGTGTGTGCAATGCGGAGATATCGTGGATGCACTTATCCTCAGGCGCCGGATGGGAGCGGAGCTTCCGAATCTCAAACTCCTCAGTCGCAGACGTTGGACGGGCGTTGAGGCTTTGGGCAAGAAGTCACTGCACGGGTGACCGTCAATTTGGAAAAACCGCAACACCTTCAACAAAAAGGAGATCGAGCATGCGCAAGCGTATTTGTTTACCAACCATAGGAGTGCTCATGGCATTGACTTTGCTCTTTGGCTCATGGGGTTCGGCCCTGGCCGCGGACACCACGGACATGGTCCTGATCCCGAAAGGTGAGTTCACCATGGGCAGCAAGGACCACAGCGATGAACTGCCCCACCAAGTCGTATTGGATGGGTATTACATCGACAAATATGAAGTCTCGAACGGCCGCTACCGGGAATTCATGAAGACCATCGGCCATCCGGCTCCGGCATACTGGGATGATCCACGCCTGAACAAACCCGACCAACCCGTCGTAGGCGTCAACTGGTACGATGCCAATGCCTACTGTGAATGGGCCGGCAAACGGCTGCCCACGGAAGCCGAATGGGAACATGCGGCCAAAGGGCCTGACGGGAGCCATTTTCCATGGGGACATACCATCGACCCCACCAAAGCCAACTACGGACAAAACGTGGGAAAGACCATGCCCGTGAACTCCTACCCGGAGGGCGTGAGTCATTTTGGGGTGTACAACATGGCTGGAAACGTCTTTGAATGGGTCAATGATTGGTATGATCCGGACTATTTCCGGGTCAGCAGGGCGTACAATCCTCAAGGGCCTGCCGACGGCCACAACTTTGCCAATCAGGGTCCCGTCAAGGTGCTGAAAGGCGGTTCTTGGCTGGCTCCCCAAACGTCCCTGCACAGCAGCCACCGTTTCTGGAATCAGCCGGAGAACAACTCCTACGGGGTGGGACTCGGATTCCGGTGCGCCACGTCCGCGGGCGGCAAGGGACGCCGCGCGGTGAAATATGATTTCATGCATGCCCTCATCAGCATGGGCAAGGAACAATGGAACGATGCGTTGAAATCCATCGATCAGGCGATCAAAAGCGATCCCGACAACACGGAATACAAGCAAACACGCGACATCATCATGAAACAAATCAAGATGTAACGTGGGCAGGCTGATGCGCAGGCTGGTGAGGAAAGTCCCCACCAGCCTGAAACGCGAGGAATCCAATGACGGAGGCGAGGGCGGATCATGAAAGTTCTCTATGGGAAAGCGCTCTATGGTTTGACCTTGACGTTCATGGTATGGAGTATCGGTTTGGGCATTGATCCGGTGCTGGCCGACCGCGCAGGACCCCATTTTCGTCCCGGAAGCCCCATGCAGGAATCGCTCTACCTGGCCGACAAGAACGTGAATGAAGCCTGGGAAGCTTTCCATCGGGCCGCGCTCGGGGGCACCCTGGCGTCCCCGGCAATCCAGACTCAGATCGAACAGGACCTGCATGCATCCCGGCTGCTGTTGGTCGATGCTCGAAAGGCCGCGCGGGACAACGACACACGCGCCGTTTCTTCACTCACCACACGCATCGGGGAAATTTCCACGCGCATCAAGGAAAAGAGTCGAAGGCAAAAGCCATGAACGCACTATTGCTCACGTCACTCACCCTGTGCATCCTGTTCGGGCAGGCCTTCGCTTTCGCGGGTCCTCCCGTTCCGGCAAAGGACCCCGTGGCGATGGTCGCCATTGCGGAAGGCAGCTTCATTCGAGGAAGCGGGACGGAAGCCGGCCGGGCCGACGAGCGGCCTCGTCGAACGATTTATCTCACGGCCTTCATGATCGATCAATATGAAGTCACCAATGACCAGTACCTCAGATTCATTGCAGCCACGGGGCATACGGAACCGTTCAACGTGTACGGTACGGGCTCTCTCTTCGACGTGAAGGGCATCGGGAACTTACCCGTGGTGCAGGTCACGTGGCACGACGCTGCGGATTATTGCCAGTGGGTGGGCAAACGGCTGCCGACGGAGGCCGAATGGGAAAAAGCCGCGCGGGGCACGGACGGACGGCACTATCCGTGGGGTAACGCGGCGCCCTCAGCCCATCACGTGAATTTCAAGCGTGATTGGGCGGAAAAAGAAACGTTGTTGTCGGTCGGCTCGCTGCCCGATGGCGTCTCTCCCTACGGCGTGCACGACATGTCCGGCAATGCACGAGAGTGGGTCCAGGACTGGTACGCGAAAGATTATTATCAGGTCGCGCCGGACCGAAACCCCAAGGGTCCTGAAACCGGGTTGCTCAAAGTCATCCGCGGCGGATCGTGGCACAGCTTCGAATCAGACATTCGGACAATGGCTCGTGGAAAAGGAGGGTTCGCCCTGAAAACTCATGGGACCGGCTTTCGTTGCGCGATGGACGTGCCGGCGAAAGCCCGGCCGGTGAAACGAGGTCAATAATGAATTCGAAGAACACTCAGGACAGGCTCCGGCAGTCCCCTACCGGGATGGAGTATGAACGGATTGATGTACAACACAAAAGGAACAGACGGATGCAATCATCATTCACGATGTTATCGATTCTTATACTGGCCGCCTTGCTTATCATTCTGTTGATGCCCCCGGTCCAGGGTCATGCGCAGCAAGGCAATCTCCACGGTGACCCGTCGGACCCCATGCTGCCTCCACCGGGTATCATTGGTGTCGCCGTGCATCTCACGGCGGAACGCATCGGGGACCCGGCCGGCCTGTTCATCCGGGCGACCCACCCGCTGGGCCCCGCAGTCAAGGAGGGGTTGACGCATGGACAGGAAATCCTGGCCGTGGACGGCCGGTCCGTCGAAGGCATGACGTATGAGGAAGTCGTGTTCATGATACGGGGCGAGATCGGGACGTCCGTCACGCTGCTGGTCAAAACCCTCTCCACCGTGAAGGAAGTGACGATTAGACGAATCAACGAGGCGCAGTTGACCGAAGAAGAACAACGGACCTGAGGAACCTTCTATGCCGTCCCGCGTCACTCATCCGTTCCCTGCAGAGTCGCCTTTCACGTCGGATTTTCCCCTGCGGTTGGGGATCAGCCGCTGCCTCTTGGGTGAACCCGTGCGGTACGACGGCGGACATAAATTCGATCATTTTCTGGTGGACGTACTCGGCCAACACGTAGAGTGGGTTCCGGTATGCCCCGAAGTGGAGGCTGGATTCGACACCCCGCGAGAAGCCATGCGGTTGGTCGATGACGTGGCTGAACCGCGTTTACTCACGGTGCGTTCTCACCATGATTACACCGGCCGGATGCGCCGTTACGCCAAAACGCGGGTGCGCGAATTCCAAGCGTTGAACTTGTCCGGCTACGTGTTCAAGAAAGGTTCCCCCAGTTGCGGGACCCGGCGTGTCCGTGTGTATGCCCGCGACGGCCGGCTCCTGGGAAGCGGGCAAGGATTGTTTGCCGGGGCGTTCCAACGCGCGTTTCCCTTGACTCCCATCGAGGAAGAAGGGCGACTCCGTGACCAAAGCCTGCGGGAAAACTTCATCGAACGCGTGTTCGGCTATCACAGGTGGCAAATGCTCAACACCCGCCCGACCAAGGGACGACTGGTGGCGTTCCATACGGTCCACAAATACCTCCTGTTGGCCCACAGCCAACGCCACTACCGGGCGCTTGGCCGATTGGTCGCCAATGCCAAACACTATCCCGTTCGGGAGTTGACGCAGACTTACGGACACCTGTTTATGGAGGCCCTGGCCGTCAAGACGACCATTCGCAAACACGCGAACGTGCTGCAACACCTGGCCGGTCATTTCAAGAATGCCTTAAGCGCCAAGGCGCGGGGGGAACTCCACGGGGTGTTGAGCGACTATCACAATGGGTTCGTGCCGCTGAGCGTCCCCGTTGCCTTGATCGGACACTACGTTCGGATACTGGACGTTCCATACGTGAGGGATCAGGTGTACCTTGCACCTCATCCCAAGGAACTCACGTTGCATTCTGTCAACGGATGAGTGAACATCTATGGGTGAGGGAGTCTTTTCTCTTAACTCCCTCGCCCCTGGAGGGAGCAGGTTAGGGTGAGGGGGTCTCTTCTCTTCCCCGCGTAGGGACAACCCCCTGTGGTTGTCCGTCGATAAAGGAGAAACATCGATGAGTGATTCAACGAGAGGTGTCGTGCTTGTCGGGCATGGCGGCATTCCCAAGGATTATCCGGGTGACCTGGTCACGAAACTCAAGCGATTGGAAGCCCAACGACGCGCCGCGGGCGTTCCGATGTCCCACGAGGAACATGAACTCGACCAAAAAATACGGCAATGGCCCCGAACCCCGGAAACCGATCCCTATCAGGCCGGACTGGAATTATTGGCCACCCGCCTCAAACCCCTCTTGCACGGCGCACGCTTTTCTACAGCCTATAATGAATTTTGCGCGCCCACGCTCGGTGAGGCCATCGAACAACAGATCGCCGGCGGCGCCGAGGAAATTACCGTGATCTCCACCATGTTCACCCCCGGCGGATCACACTCGGAGTACGAAATTCCCGAAGAAATGGCCGAGCTTCGTCAGAAATATCCCGGCGTGACCCTGACTTACGCCTGGCCCTTCAATCTGGATAAAGTCGCGGAAATGCTCTGCGAACACATCGAGCAATTCCAGAGCAATGATGGACTTACGAGGGTATAAGCCTAAAATATTCGCTTATTTGTCGATTTCCTGTTGCATAACGTCATCCCCCAAGCCATAATAGTATTTGTCAAACCACTTACAAGGAGGAGCATTATGCGAGTGGGTCATTATCAAAATAAGTCTTTTAGCATTGCCGCTCTCACGGCCGTCGTTGCCGTCGGCGTGATGTTGACGATGGGGCAAGTTCCGTTGGCGGTCAGCCAGCCCGTGACCATTCCGGTGGGCAGCATCAGCGGGCCGATCCCGATGGACGCGGCCAACCCGGTGTGGGAAACGGTGCCGGGGATCGTGGTG
>JAJDZI010000082.1 GCA_022824735.1 Nitrospirales bacterium | reverse complement strand
CGTGATTGCGGCGAAGACGACCCTGCCGGTCCTGGGCGTCCCCATGCAATCCAAAGCGCTGCAAGGCCTCGATTCCCTGCTCTCCATCGTCCAAATGCCCAAAGGCATTCCCGTCGCCACCCTGGCCATCGGCGAAGCCGGATCAGCCAACGCCGCCCTATTCGCGGCCGCAATCCTGGCCCTATCGGATTCAGGGATCAAAGAACGGCTGATAGAATACCGCAGAAAACAGACGGAAAAAGTGCTGGCGGAGGAATTGCAGTAAAGGGGCGTTTCGCGGTTTTTCCATGGTCTGCTTTTTACAACAGACCTGATACTGTGGGAGTCCCCTACTTTTTTCCCGTGTTCCTTGCCTCGTTAGGCAACATTCTGATGCGTTCCCTAAATAAAGACGTACTCCATGGGCAGCCGAAGCTTGAAGATAGCGTTGCAGCCTGACGTGTTGCGATGGGCGCGAGAGCGACTGCGCATCAGCCAGGATGAACTTGCTCAAAAGATGCGGGTGAAGCCGGAACTCGTCCTGGAGTGGGAACAATCCGGGAGAATCAGTGTTGCCCAAGCAGATAGGCTTGCTCAACACACCCATACCCCTCTGGGCTTTCTATACCTAGCAGAACCACATGAGGACCACTTACCAATACCTGATTTCCGAACCCGAAGAGATGACACACCGCCTCGGCCAAGTCCAAACCTTCTCGAAACTGTGGAGATTATGCAGCGACGTCAGGCTTGGATGCGCGATGAACTCATTGAAGATGACGCTGCATCTCTGGACTTCGTTGGAGCCTACAGAATTGATGCACATCCACGGCAGGTAGCTGCTGCCATGCGTAATGCGTTGCAACTGTCCTACAACTGGGCTTCGCAAGTGTCCACTTGGACGGATGCGCTTAAGGTGCTACGGGATCAAGCAGAAGATGCCGGTGTCCTGGTGGTTTTCAATGGCATCGTGGGAAATAATACGCGGCGCAAGCTGGATCCTGATGAATTTCAAGGTTTTGCTCTTACTGACGAGTATGCTCCACTTATCTTTGTAAATAGCGCTGACTTCAAGGCAGCGCAGATGTTCACTTTCGCCCACGAACTGGCACACCTCTTTGTGGGAGAGACAGGCGTATCCATTTTCCAAAACTTGCAGCCAGCGCCCCATACCACAGAGCGTTTCTGCAATCAGACAGCTGCTGAATTTCTAGTACCGAAGGACGATTTAAACAATTTCTGGCATATCGCCAAGCAAGCGAATGATCGTTACCAGGCGATTGCTCGTCACTTCAAAGTCAGTTCTCTTGTAGCAGCGCGTCGCACCCTTGATCTCAATCTAATCGACCAGGATGAATTCTTCAGGTTCTACCAGGAATATCGGGACACTGAATGGCACAGCAGACAACAGGACCAGGCAGGCGGCGGCGATTTTTGGAACACCCAGAAATGGCGCATAGGCCCACGCTTTGGAACCGCAATCATCCGCGCGGTCAAGGAAGGGCGACTGCTCTATCGTGAAGCGTATAGCCTCACCGGCCTGAAAGGAGATACCTTTGAAAGAATGCCGAAAAAGATGGGAATGCTACTTTGATGAACCAAGCGCGCATAGTGTTTGCGTTAGATACGAACATCTTCATAGAGGCACACCGTCGCTACTACGCGCAAGACCTGTGCCCCGGTTTCTGGGAATGCCTGACTCACTATGGCCAAGAGAGACGCATGTTGAGTATAGATCGGGTTCGTGCTGAATTGATGGAAGGGCCAAATCATCAGGATGCTCCAGACAAGTTGGCTGAGTGGGTGAAAAATGCACCAAGCGATCTCTTCATATCATCAGCGGAGCAATCGGTCGTAGATGCTTTTGCGGAAATGATGGACTGGGTCCGAAGAAATGACCAATTTCGACCTGACGCGAAAGCGGAGTTCGCAAGAGTAGCCGATGGGTGGGTTGCCGCTTACGCCAAGGCACATAACGCAATCGTGGTTACCCAAGAGAAATTCAACCCGGATGTAAAGAAACGAGTGCCTCTGCCCAACGTTTGCCGACAGTTCGGCGTCACATACCAGGATACTTTTGACATGCTACGGGAGATTAAAGTTCGTTTTGATTGGAAGCATCACCCCTGATTACTGACAGCGCGGCAGCTATAATAACGGCTCCTATACCGCGCAAGAGCCCCCCGCTTTTTCCCCTGTCCCGCTCAAGTTGACATTTGTTCGTTAAACCCTATCTGGTAGACCAAGAGCGGCGAGACCCGTGCAGCAGATGTGCGAGATCATGTGAACGCTAGAAGGAAGGCTCAACAGATGAAAAACGAAAAGCAGTTCTGCTTCATTTGGGGCGATACAGTAACGCGGAGAGAACGTGTTTGTGACAAGGATGCTTTTGTTGTCGAGGGTTCTCTACGAATTGGCGGAGACTATACTTTGATACCCGACAGTATCACCACATCCTCTGGGAAACCCCAGATGACCTTCGCAAACAACTCAGAGACAGGATTCGTGCTCGTGTCGGAGACTACACGACCGAACCTGCCGCCGCCTCCCTGTGAAAACGAAAGAGAGGAAGATGCCACTGAAACCCAAAGACCAATTCCCACAGCCTTATCGTCCGACGCATTTTTACAAATACAAGTTCATCGACGAGTCTTGCCTAGAACATGCTCGTGATATATTCACAAACCATGAACTGTAAAGGAATGGCGGATGATGGTTCCAAATGGCTCAGGGCCGCGTCAGTTCCCGCCTCAAAACTTAACGGGAGTCATCTTCGGTTGCAGGATGTTGGAAAAGCACAGGAAGCTGATTCGGGATTGGTGCAAGGGTCGGCGGCCAGCCATAACATATTATGAAGCCCAACAGAGCGAAGACAGCTATTCTTTGAAAATTGTTGAAATATCGTGAAGGCCAGCTCACGAGGCGCTACAGGCGGATCAATCTCAACAGCAATCAGAAAACGGTGCAATCAAGACAAGGAGCATTTATAATGGAAAATGCAAAACCTGTGGTCATGATTTGGTTGATAGTGACAAAACCGCTGCAAGGGTGAAGAAAGCCGAAAGGTTGTTTGATGGCGTTAAAGAATAAAACCGACATCTCCGAACTGAACGATGCTCTGCGCGATCTTCGTGAAGCAAGGGACGAAGCGCGTGACGAAGGGTTTCCTCAGCCTTCCAAGATTGCCTTGGAAAATGCGGAGCGGCTGCTGAGAGGAATGTATGGAATTTTCCCTCGTCGCTTCGAAGTATATCCCACACCGGACGGCGAGATTGCCATTGATGCGCCTGATGGACAAGGGCGGTCAGTCATTCTGCTGTGCGATTCGGAAGAGGGGGCGCTGTGCATGGTTAATATGAACGGCCATCATCGCCGCGCCCGGTATTCCACCACCGAGACGCTTCCTGACGGTTTCGTGCATGAAGCCTTGGCTGAACTGAAACGTTAAAGCAGGCACTCGATGCTGCTGGTACGGCAGGCAGATGCAGGCTATTACATGCCGAGGATGTTATCGACTTCTTGGCATAATTTCTGGACGGCTTGGGCTGAGACGTCGAAGGCGGCTTGTTCGTCGGGGGTCAGGTCATATTCGAGAATTTCTTCGACGCCGGTTTTCCCTAACCGGATCGGCACGCCCATATAGGTTCCCTTCAGGCCGTACTCGCCGTCACATAGCGCCGCGCAGGGTAGAACCTTGTGCTCGTCACGGATAATGGCCTCGACCATTTCAACTACGGATGCCGCGGGTGCGTAGTACGCGCTCCCCGTCTTGAGGAGACTGACGATTTCTCCACCGCCGGTGCGCGTTCGTTTTACCAGAGCATCGAGCCTCTCTTTCGACATCCATTGATCCACGGGGCGACCGGCCACGGTGGTATACCGGATCAGCGGCACCATCGCATCTCCATGCCCCCCCAGCACCATGGCCTGGACGTTGTCAACCGAGACGTTCAACTCCTGGGCGATAAACGTACAAAACCGGGCGGAATCCAGAATCCCGGCCATACCCACGACTCGTTGCTTGGGAAACCCGCTTACCCGGTAGGCGACGTACGTCATGGCATCCAACGGATTGGCCACGATGACCAGAACCGCCTTGGGAGAACGCGAGGCGACTTCCTGCACAACGGATCGAACGATCTTGATGTTGGTCTCGAGTAATTCCGACCTGCTCATGCCGGGTTTCCTGGCGATCCCGGATGTCACCACCACCACGTCGGAATCCACCGTGTCCTCGTACCGGTCGGTTCCACGAATCGGCGAATCGTAGCCGCACACCGCGCCGGCTTGGGCCAAATCCAAAGCCTTGCCCTGCGGCAGACCTTCCACAATATCCACCAGGACGATCTCGTACCCGCTCTTTTCGGCCAGCCTCTGCGCCACGGATCCCCCGACGTTGCCCGCTCCGACAATGGTAATTTTCTGTCGACTCATGACTCACCCGGCGCTATAGACGAAATTTCAGATGCAGAAGTAGGATAACTGTTTGAAATGGAACTAATTGCCGAATCCGCCTTCAGCTACCGTTCCCACGACCTAGGATCTGGTCTGTGATTATTCCGAGATCACTTCCTCGAGCCCGTTTTTTTTCATCGAGTCCCTGCAAATCTTCAAGTGTGGATTGTGCAAGTAGACGGAGGACAGTCGGGAAAGCATCTGCGCGAGAGCGGAATTGTGCAACCGGAATGCCACGGGATTCGAGAAAACGCTTGACCTCTCGAAGTTCGGACAAGAACTCCTTGTATTCGTACGCATGGGCAAGTTTCTCAATGAGGCGCTTCGCTTCAGGGCTATCCGGATTAGCATCCTGAACCATCTCTTCAATACTTTTCCTGGATCGACGTGGCGCATTCTTCCTCTTAGCTTTGTCTTCATAAGCCTTGACCTCGCTATCGATTTCGGTAAGATCGACTTTTTCAATTGCTGAAAGAGCCTTACTTACCCGTGTTTTTCCGTGCTGTGCAATCAACAGGCGAAGTTCAAGATCAAGAAAGGTCTTAGCTTGGTTCACGTGGTTTTCCTTCGGATATTTAGCCTCGCGAAGATCTCGTCTTTGAGTCGATCGAATCCTTTGATGACAGTCCACCGAGCGTAGCTTGTCTCGCGAAGAGGTGTTCCCTCTCGTGCAGCTTTTGCGTAGGACGCAGAATATCCTACCTTGTTCTCGAAGATGTGCCAACCATCTATCTGCGCCTGTTCCTTCACTTCCTCGATCGATTGTCACCCTTCCGGTCCGTTTGAGTAGGAAGAAGAGTGATTGAAGACGAGACCGGCAATTTCGATGTTGTGGTCCTCGTTCTCGAGTTGGAAATCTCTGATGGAGCGCGCGAGCAAGGGCAGGCCAATCGTAGCCATAAACTCCGGCTTTACCGGGACGATTACATATCGGCTCGCAAAATAAGCCGCATCAGTCAGAATCGATTCTGTCGGCGCACAGTCGATAATAATAAGATCATATCGGTCGCTGATACGCGTTAGCGCTTTTGCAAGTCGCCGTTCCTTCCCAGTGGGATTCTTGAGGGTGCGACTTAGCTCTAGCCGGGAGGGAATTAGATCAAGAGTGCTAGTTGACCAGTACCCCGCGTTCTTCACAATTACTTCCTCAAGATCGATTGGACGTGGAGAGCCATGAACTCCTCCAGCGGGGATATACTCGTCAAAGACTTGTGCGATGGTAGGCCGGTTCTTTTTAAGGTGGTTCACATAGGCGTGGGGACCCATCACAGACTGGCTCAAATTTGACTGAGGATCCAGATCTACTGCCAGGACCTTCAGATTTCTAGCCGCAGAGTGAGCCAACTGCGACGCGATTGTCGTCTTGCCGACACCACCCTTCATATTGATGAAACTGACGGTTATCGCCATAGGACTGACCTTCGCCATTTGTACCCCTCATGAAAGATTATTGTCCCGATTCGCCTCCAAACCATGAACGCAAAGAAGCCTGGCGCGTGGCAGGCTGAGGTGACGGTCCCTAGTCGTCATCGTGACTGGCCCAGCCTCCGACTTTGAAATTGATGGTGCAGACAAAATTTTCTCCGTCGTAAAAGTTCACCTTGATTTTTTTTCTTCCATATTCCCGGGCCAGGAATTCTTCCGGCGTGTCCACCAATTCTTGGTAGCCTCCGGGCGGATAGGAGCCCAACTCCGTGAAGCTCACGATCATGCCCTGTTTCACTTCCTGCAAAATTTTGGCAGAAGATCGAGGATACACTTCCCAGAATTTGGCATCAATCTCTTCGCGAGACGGCTCGGAACTCATTTCGCCGCGCTTCCGGTCTTTTTTCTCGAATTTGGCCAAGCGACGGACGTACGGATACTGGTGTCCGGTAAACAGCTTGTACAACCAGGGCGGAACCGTGCGTTTTGGGGAGTCAGTGCTCATCAGATAAACAGGCCAATATTCACTCGTTCGTTGACCATTTCCCCCTCACCCCGGCCCTCTCCCAGGGGGAGAGGGAGAAAAAACAAGAACCTGGATCCCCGATCGGGGTCGGGGATGACGGATCGGCGAGGGGCGTCATGACCTTCCCGTCAAACGTTGATACACGCGTGGCAACCGTTCAGGCAAGGTCAGGATATTATCCAGGACCATGTATTGAACGTCGCCGTACATGCGTTTGAGATAACCGCTTGCTTGCTGATCGATGGTCAGGCAAAAGGGACTGATCCCCTGCTGCCGCGCCTCTCGCAATGCCATGCGGGTATCCTCCAGGGCATATTCCTCTCCATAATCCCCGTCAAGAGGGCGCCCGTCACTCAGCAGGACGAGCAGCCGGTGCCGGGCCGGGCAACGCAGCAGTTTCTGAACCGCATGCCGGACCGCGGCCCCGTCACGATTTTGCTGCAACGGCGTCATGGCCGCAATACGCTGGCCGGTTTGATAGCGCCGGGTGTCGCTGAAATCCTTCAAGACCATGAAATCCACCTGATGCCGGCCCTGGCCGGAAAATCCGTATATCGCATATTGGTCCCCGATGGCCTCCAAAGCCTCAGTGAGCAGTACCAGACCTTCCTTCTCCACGTCGATCACGCGACGCTGCCCCGTTTCCAATTGCCGTCCCGTGGAGCCGCTCATATCCACCAAAAACGCCACGGCAACCTGGCGTTCACGTTTGTCCCGCCGGTCATAGATCCGGTCAGAGGGATCGATGCCCGCTCGCCGTTCTGCCACGTGACGAATCGCGGCATCCAAATCCACGTGTTCGCCGTGATCATAACCGTGGACCCGCTGCAAGCCCGTAGGCCGCATGGTTTCAAAATACCGGCGCAGGACGCGGATAGCCGGGGCATGTTGTTCCAGAATCCGTTGCGCAAAATCCTGGGTGTCTTCTTCGCCGGGGCGCTCGACCACCCGGCACCATTTGATCCGGTAATCCTGGATCCCGCCGTCCCATTCCGGATATACGTACGCCTGTTCCTGACCCGACGGCACGGGCAACACCCCATCGCCCGCACCTTTCACGTGAAAATATTCTTCCAGGACGGACCGCTGCGACGTCGATACACCGGCGTCGTCCTGCCGGGCTTCCCGTGCGTCCGGTTCTTGAGTGCGTCCCGCTGGAGCGGGATGGCCGCCGGCAGTCTCCAACTCCGGCTCCGGCTGTTGCTCGACGTCCTGGCCTTCGTCCGATGCCGCGGATTCTCCACGGACGAAATCCGGATTCATTTCACCCCGGTAGGCCCAATTCGTAATGCCTCGATAGCCGCCCGCTGTTTCTTCGGCGGCACGAGGCCCCGCACCCAACTCTTCTTCCTCGGCAGTCGAATCGGCGTCATGTGGAATCACGGCCTCCAGGTGCCCGACCAGCTCATCCAACACCTGATAGATCCGGTCGGCCAACTCAATAGCATGTTCGTTCGTTGCGTCAGGGTTTTCAATCGCCTGCGCCACGTCCCAGCATCGATCCACGACTTGCTGAAGGTTCTCTTGAACCGCCGGATTGTCCGCTCCCCGGGTAAACCGGAGCAGCAACTGATCCAAGACCATCTCCCTGGCCGTCATGCCATGCAGCAGGGACCGGGTCTGCACCGAAGCCCGCGACACAGCGGCCAAGTCATTTCGCAATCCCGGATATTCCTGCTGCAACAAAAATTCCACGCGGGCGTCTTCCAGAATGGTCCACAGGTCGCGGATCACTCCTTTTTGCGGATAGAGGTCAAAGAAATCCGTCAGGCTGTTGACGTCCGCAATGCTCGTTTCCAGTTGATAGCGCTCCGCCACCCGTTGCGCCAGGCTCCGAAGAAACGGCAGGTCGATTCGATACGTTCCGAATTCCACGTGTCCCACTTCATGGGTCAACGTGACCGTATAACCGCGTATATTCTGATCCTTTGACGAAAACCGGTTCATGATCGACGGCAGATACACCGTGGGGCCTTCGGCGTTCATCTCCAGACGCGGCCGCTGGGTCGAGTCAGCCAGGGATTCAACCTGCACGGGTTGGCCGCAGATCATGTGGCTCAGCAGTTTCAGCGAGCGTGCCACCTGTCGAAGGGGAACGTGATTGATCGCTTGTTCGATCTCGCTCAACGCCTTCGAGGTTTCCAGGGCAAAATACGCGCGCGCGCCCTCCGCGCTGTAGGCCAACACCTCCATGCCGCCACGGAACCACGTTTCAAAAGCCTCCTCGCGACCTTCCGCGCCCTCGCACAGGCGAATGACCTCCGGCGCCCGGCGAAAAAATTCCATGGTCACGCCGGCATCCCGTTCGGCAAGCAGCCCTCCGTATTGAATGACCTTCATACGCCGTTCCTGCGACGGCAGGAGTGCCATCAACTCCGGCGCTTCAGCCAAAAAGGTCAGGGCCGTTTCAGGCGATTGATCCGCCAGGGTCGAGCCCACGCTTATCATTTGGGGATGCAAGTCCGTATCGGGGATTTCTCCGATCAGGCCGGGACTCGTGCGAAAAAATTCCAGAGTCCCCACGTAATCGGGTTTTCCCAAACTATTTTGCGTAATCAATTTCATACCGAAGGCGACCCAGGGCCGCACGTCTTCCAGCGCCAGCACTTCCGCCACCCGTGGACATTCCCGAATGAATTCAATGCCCAACACGTCATTCCAATCCGTGAGTTCCCGGCCAATCCCCGCCCATTGGGCCAAGTCGGTTTGTGAATCCGCGAGCAACAATTCCGGTGCCTTTCGGAAGAATTCAAACGCGCAGTTGGCTGCAAACTCCGAGTCGCTGTCAGCGAGTTCCAGTGTCGTCTCGAGTACAGCTTGACGGAGCATAACGGAATCCAGGATCCCCAAAAGACGCGGGCTCTCTTTCAAATATTTCAAGGTGATCGCCCCCGACAACCCGGCCAGTGTCACGGCCACGTCCAGCCACGAGACGACCGGCTCGGGACCGCACCGTTCCACCATCTCGGGAAGCGCATCCATGGCCTGCCCCGCGAGTTTTGCGGAACGCTCCTGGAGTTCGTTCAATAATTCGGAGACGTGACCGGCTCCGTCCGCACTCATAAGGGCCGTGACGACTTGTTGCGCGCTGTCCGGACTCAGCCGGACTGCCAGTTGTGTCCGGAGCGTTTCCGGATAGGAAGGTTGGTCCATGGGTTAAGATTATCCCGCCATATGTCCTTCGGGTTGCCAGCGATGTATTTTGCGAATGGTTGTCCCGAGTGATGCTTTGGCCTTGTCCAGATCATAAGCCTTTTGGAGGTTTAACCATAGCTCCGGTCCCGTCCCAAAAAACTGACCAAGGCGCAAGGCGGTATCGGCTGTAATATCACGCTTGCATCGAACGATCTGCGAAATACGATTAGGCGGCACGTCAATCTGACGTGATAACTCAGTTGCCGTCATTTCAATTTCTTGCAATTCATCTGATAGAAACTCACCCGGATGGATTGGCTCTCTAGCCATGATCGTCACCTCCATCTTACACTTCACTCAACTAGCGGTAATCCGTGATTTCCACATTATGGGCACCTTCATTCCACGTAAAACATATGCGCCATTGTCGATTCACGCGTATGCTATATTGCCCCGCTCTATCACCAGATAACGTTTCAAAACGATTGCCCGGCAGGGCTTTTAAAGCTTTCAGTGTTTCAGAGGCATCCAGTATCCTCAACCGCTTATCGGCTTGTCTGGAAAAACCGGAGAAAACCGGGACCCGTTCCCCCTTGAACAAGCGCTCCGTTTTCTTACATTTAAAACTTTTTATCATTTTCTATCCTGACAGATATTGACGCATTACGTCAATCGTCAATATCATGGCATCATCCTACTTCGTCAACAAAACAAGTTCTCAATAAAAAAGCTTGACAACCTTCCGGCGACTCGCTTAGAATGCCCGGAGATGATAACGGAAATCAATATCGCATTCGTATTCGTCGGTGAGGGCCATGTACATCTGTGTTTGTAAGGGCATTAAAGAATCGGACGTCGAAAATCTCGGTCGCGCCGGCATAACCTGCCCAAAGAAACTGGCCGCCACGCTGGGAATCGACGACAAGGATAATTGTTGCGGTCGATGCCTCAACAAGATCAATGATCTGGTCACCATTGCCTCACGCGAATACAAGAAGCATTCCACTTCCGTTCAAGTCTAGCCCTGCGCGGCAAACTCCCCCCTTCCGTTCCCCCTTTGTTTCCAGTTAATCTGTGTGAGTCCGTTTGTTCGCAAACAGTCCGGGATCAAATATGCCAAATCCGATTACCGCTCCGTACGGGTCATGGAAATCCCCCTTGACATCTGACCGAATTGTTTCAGAATCCATCAGGCTCGGACAAATCTCTCTCGATGGAGACCGGATATTCTGGGTCGAAAACCGCCCCAAGGAAGGCGGGAGAAATACGATTGTCGAAGGGGATGCCGAAGGGTCTTTACACGACCTGATCCCCGCTCCATTGAACGTTCGCACAAGAGTCCATGAATACGGAGGAGGTGCCTATTGCGTCGCAGAAGGAGTTGTCTATTTTTCCAATTTCTCCGATCAGCGGCTGTATCGACAACACCCGGATGGAGTACCGGAACCCATCACCGCGGACGCGCAGATGTGTTATGCCGATGGAATTCCGGACATCCGACGCCGGCGGCTTCTCTGCATTCGTGAAGATCACACCTTTGCGGACCAAGAGCCGCAGAACTCCATAGTCAGCATTCCTCTCGACAACGGCTCCGGTCACACGTGCGGTGATATCCTGGTTTCGGGCAATGATTTTTATGCCTCTCCCCGCCTGAGCCAGGATGGACAACAGTTGGCTTGGCTGACCTGGAATCATCCCAACATGCCATGGGACGGCACGGAACTCTGGGTCGCCGATCTCGGGCAGAACGGCTCGATCCGGAGGCCACGATGCGTGGCAGGAGGAACCGACGTCTCCATTTTTCAGCCGGAATGGTCGCCGGACGGCCGGTTGCATTTCGTGTCGGACCAATCCGGCTGGTGGAACCTGTATCGCCTGGACAACGGGCGCGTGACTGCGCTCTATCCCATGGAAGCCGAGTTCGGCGAGCCTCAATGGGTGTTCGGCCAACGCCTTTATGCCTTCGAATCCCCTGACCACGTGATCTGTACCTATACGCAGAACGGCTTCTGGCACCTGGGACGTTTGGACACGGCACGACACACGCTCGAACGATTCGACCTGCCGTACACGACCTTCGACGACGTCCACGTGCAGGAATCCCGCATTGTCTGTACGGCCAGTTCCCCTGCCGACCCCACGGCCATCATTCAGATCGATACGGGGTCACACGCTGTGACCGTTCTTCGCCGTTCGGTGGATTTTTCCCCGGACCCCCGTTATCTGTCCATACCCTCCGCCGTCACCTATCCCACACAGGACGGCTCGACCGGGCACGCGTTCTATTACCCCCCGAACAACGCGGATTATCAGGCCCCGCCTTCAGAGCGCCCGCCCCTCCTTGTCAAAAGCCACGGCGGCCCCACCGGAGCTTCGTCTCCGACGTTCAACCTGATGATTCAATTCTGGACGAGCCGGGGATTCGCCGTGCTCGACGTGAACTACGGTGGGAGTACGGGATACGGCCGGACCTACCGGGAACGCCTCAACGGCCAGTGGGGGGTCGTTGACGTGGATGATTGCGTCAGCGCAGTCGCGGCGCTCATCAACCGGGATGCTGTAGACCCGGCGCGCGTGACCATCACGGGAGGCAGCGCCGGAGGTTTTACCACGCTGTGTGCCTTGACGTTTCGCGATTGCTTTACGGCCGGGTCCAGTTACTACGGCGTCTCGGACCTCGATGCGCTCGTTCGGGATACCCATAAGTTCGAATCGCGCTACCTGGACCGGCTCATCGGCCCGCTGCCCGAACAAAAGGAACTCTATGACCAGCGGTCTCCCATCCATTTCACCGACCGGCTGTCCGCGCCCCTCATTCTCTTTCAGGGATTGGAGGACAAGGTGGTCCCCCCGAACCAAGCGGAGGACATGTTCAACGCAGTGAGAGCCAAAGGGCTACCCGTGGCCTACATTGCCTTTGAAGGGGAGCAACACGGATTTCGACAAGCCGAGCACGTCAAGCAGGTGCTGGATAACGAACTGTATTTCTATTCGAAGATTTTCGGCTTTGTCCCCGCCGACCCCGTAGAAGCATTCCCGATTGCGAATCTGGACGAGTGGAAGAAAGAAACTGGAGAAAACAACGGTCCGTAACTACATCAATCCGTGTGGACCCCGGTCTCGTCATCCGGTCCGGCGCGTTCAATCTTCAAGGCCTTGTTGTTCATCAGAACTTTTGCCTTGATGCGGTCGCCGTAGCCGAATTCTTCCGTGATCTCCGTCTTACCCGTGGCTTCGATTTGAATCTCGCCCCGTTCGCCTCGCACGATGTAAAAGTCCCGGTCCACGTCCAGCAGGTCACCCACAATGGTTTTGGATTCCGGTTGCTTGGGTTGCGCGGCTTGCACGGCCGGCGCAGGGGCTTCTCCCTTGGCGGCTTGTTGGGGTCCGGGCGCTTGCGCCGGGGCCGGCACGTTTTCCGTCACTCCCGCCACGTCGTCGGGACCGGCGCGCTCGATCTTCACCGCCTTGTTGTTCATGAGCACCAGGGCCTTGATGCGATCCCCGTAGCCGAATTCTTCCGTGATCTCGGTTTTATGCGTGGCTTCAATTTGAATCTCGCCGTATTCACCCCGCACGATGTAGAAGTCCCGGTCCACGTCCAACAGGTCGGCCACGATGGTCTTGGATTCCGGTTGCTTGGGTTTCGGCGGCGGCGCAGGGGCTTCCTCCTTGCCGCCTTGTTGGGCTTCGGGGGTTTGCGCGGCGACCGACGCATTTTCCGTCACCCCCGTCACGTCGTCCGGTCCGGCGCGCTCGATCTTCAACGCCTTGTTGTTCATGAGCACCAGGGCCTTGATGCGATCCCCGTAGCCCAATTCTTCCGTGATCTCGGTTTTAGGCGTGGCTTCGATTTGAATCTCGCCGTATTCACCCCGCACGATGTAGAAGTCCCGGTCCACGTCCAACAGGTCGGCCACGATGGTCTTGGTGGGTTGCGTTGAAGCTCCCTCCTGCGCGAGGAGTAATTGCCCCTGGACCACCAGGAGGACACAAACGACAACCAAAAATTTCCCAACAGCCACAAACCCTTTCATCCTGCCACCACCTTTCCTGCTAAACGCCGTCAATTGTACACACCGCGGAAAGCCCACGGCACGTCGCCGATTCCGTTCAAATAGTACCATACCCGTTGAGTCTCATCCATAGACCTCCCATCACCAGGGCGGCAATCACCGCAAGTGCCGCGAAATCAGCCGCGTGCATTCTCGAAATAAACAAGGGGCGTTGCACCTGTCCGGCCCCAAAGCCTTTGGATTCCAGGGCCATGGCGAGGAGATTGGTCTGACGAAGGGTATGACCGATCAACGGCACGATCAACGGAGGGTACCGGCGGATCTTTCCGGCCATACCTTTTGAATGCGCGTCCAATCCTCTCGACCGCTGAGCCTGAATCACGGTCCCGATCGAGCCGAGCAACGTGGGCACCCATCGAAAGGCGAGCGACAACGAAAACCCCAAAGGGCGAGGCACACCCAATCGATTCGAGGACTCGCCAAGCTCTTCGATGGCCGTGGTCGACAAGAGCACAATTCCGCTGATGAGCATGGCATTCAGCCGCAGGCCCATACCCATACCATAGAGCACGCCTTCCTGCATGACGGTCAGCCCGCCCATCGTGAACAGCGGGGTGGTCCCCTCTACGAAGAAGGGCCAGAGCGCCATGCTGTACACAAACAACAGGACCAGCAGGATCCAAATCTTTTTCAGGTTGTGGAGACTGCGCGCCCAGAGGACCAGGACCAGGACACCCGCGCAGAGCCCAAGCAAGTACACCGGCTCTGAAAACATCAGGCTCAGGGAAAAGAGCCCGAGCAGGCAAAGAATTTTTGTCCGGCCGTCGAGCCGGTGCAGCCACGTCCGGGCATCGACGTATAATGACAGGTTCATGTTGCGGACCAGGCCTTTCGCACTTCCTCTATTGTCAGCAGCGTCACGCCCCACCGCTGAGTGAACCGGGTCAGGGCCGGCAACTCCAAAGCCGCCGACCGCACGAGCGCGGGGTCCGAGAACATTTCCCGGGTCGGGCCATCCGCCAATATGGTGCCGTCACGCATTAATACACATCGCGTCGCATAGTTCGCGACGATCCCCATGTCATGAGTAATCACGATGATGGTATGGCCCTGTTGGTTCAGCACGCGCATCATGTTCATCATGCGAACCGATTCCTCCGCATCGAGCCCGGTGGTGGGCTCATCCACAATCAGGATGTGAGGCTGGGCGGCAAGGATCGAAGCGACTGCCACGCGCTGACGCTCGCCTTTCGTCAGAGAAAACGGGTCCCGCTCCCCGGCCCCGGTCAACCCGACTGCTTGCAGCGCTTCGGTGACTCGTGCATCGCATTCATCGGGCGAACATCCCGCGTTCTCCGCGCCGAAAATGACTTCTTTCCGCACGCTTTCCGCAAAAATCTGATGGTCGGGATTTTGAAAGACGTATCCGACAACGGACGATAAGCCCCCGGTCTGTTGCGTGTCGTTCCCAAGTACCCGGACGTGGCCTTCTGAAGGCAGCAGAAGACCGTTACACAATTTCGCAAGCGTGCTTTTTCCCGAACCATTTTGCCCGAGAATCGCCACGAATTCCCCTGCCTGAAACGAGACGGAAACCCGTGAAAGCGCCGGAACGCCGGGCTGGTACTGCGCCGACACGTTGCTGAGTTCCAGCACGATTGCGGGAGGCTCGGAACGCGCCACGCTTGTGTCCTCCTCGTGCGACTGCGACGCGACGATGCTCAGGCCAAGCGTATCTGCCACGCGCCATGCTTCTTCGACCGTCGCCGGCAAAGCCTGAACGCCCTTTCCCTGGAAACATGCTGCCAACGGATATGGGGTCAGGCCGTATCGTTCAGCCAAATCAGGCTGACCGAGCAGTTCACGGGGAATGCCTTGCCACACCATTTCTCCGTGATCCAGCACGTACACCCGATCTGCTTCCATGAAGTCTTCGACCCCATGCGCGGCGACAATGATGGTGATCCCTTTGGCTTTCAATTCCGCCAGGAGGCGGAGAAACTGCCGTCTGCCCGCGGGATCCAGATCGGTCAGCGGTTGGTCCATAACGACCACCGGGGGTTCCCGGACCAGGACCGATGCCACTACCAGGCGCTGCCGTTGCCCGCCCGACAAGGAAAACGGGTCGCGCCGTTCCAGACCCGGCAACCCGACCAGATCGAGCAGGCGTCGCACGTGCTCGTGGAAGGACGCTTCGTCGGTCACGTCATGCGTGACGCCCTGTGCTTCCAACGCGCATCGAAGTTCCGACTCCACGTTGGTCGAAACCAATTGCGTTTCGAAATCCTGAAACACCATGCCGACCCCGTTTGCCTGTTGCCACACCGGATATTGCGTCGTGGATTGTCCGCGTACTGTTATCGTACCGGTCCATTCGCCCTGGATAAACTGCGGCACCAGCCCGTTCAAGGCATAGCAGAGTGAAGACTTTCCTGATCCGCTCCGGCCCATCAATACGATCAATTCTCCACGCTGAACGTCCAGAGACACGTGTTTGAGCACAGGCTGCTCCGCGTGCATCGGGCGAAACGTCACATCCTGAATGGAGACAGCCACGGACCCGGACCCGGCTTTGGCCGCTGGCGACGACGCTGAAGGAAGAAGATCCCCGGAAGGCTCTTGCTTCTCTCCGGCCACGTCCATGAACGTCAGGTCACGGTAATACAGGTTCCAGCGCTTGATTCGCGGATAGAGGAACAACAGAAGCGGCGGGCCGAGCAACATTGCCATCACGAGGTTGTTCAAAAAAATGGCGGGAAACAAAAGCCAAAACGGGAGGAGGCCCAACAGTTCCACGCCCCACCCGATCGTGGCGGCGCACACCATGGACGCGGCAGCACAGATGAGCACGTATTCCACGCCCTGACTCCAGGAACGCACCATGGGTTCCCGCCCCGACGACAACCATCCCAGGTTTCCCCATAACAGATAGGGCACGTACCCGTAGAGAAAATTTCCCAGAAATCCGAAGAGACTGGCCGGCCCCAGCGTGCCGAAACAATCTCCGATCACGTTGCCGATCCCCGCGCCCCATGCCGCGGCCGGACCAAAAAGCAGCGAACTGACAATGGGAATGACGTTGGCCGGTCTCAATTCCACAAAGCCGGGGATGATCGGAATCCCCACCTTGAACGGGATCAGCACGGCCGCATAAATGGCCGCAATCTGCGCGGATAACACCAGCAGCCGGGTATCCTGCCAAACGTGCCGCAGTTCCCCATACCACCGCCGCGGATTCCAGCATGAGAGAGAGGTGTGCATTGGAGGCTTTAGAGGCAACCGCAGATTCAAGCGGCCAGCAATAACATCGACGTGAGGGGTTGCAAGGAAGTATCCGCGTCAGTTCGTGGAAGCCAGTTTTTTGGGATGGGTCTCAAACTGAAACTCCATCTGGATGATCGGACGCTTTCGTAAACCCTCACGTGCATGTTCGGTTAAATCGTAGATCATTCGTCAACGTCCATCAACTCCCGCACCTAGCCTTCTTCGCACCCTCCTTATCGAAGGTCACTGCCTGTTCACATCATGCCTCTTCCAGCCGGGCACATGAGCCGTCATCAGGGCCTTGAAGAGTTTGCCGTGGTTGGGCACGCGCAGGTGGAGCAACTCATGCGCGATGACGAAATTCTGGAAACTCAATTCCCTGTCAGCCAAGTCGTATGCCAAGGTCACGATGCCCGACGTAGAACAAGAACCCCACTTCTGCGTCATATGCCGGACACAAACCAGCCGCGGACGGACGTTCAGTCGTCGCGCCCAGTAGTCAGCGCGGGTGCGAATGACCTCACGCCGTTTGTCATTCGTCCGCATCAACATCTCCGTCCAGAAGAATGAAAAGGATGAGCTTCACGACGCGGCTCCGTTCTTCCTTGTCCAGCCGCAGGAGCAGTCGATAGAGAACCATGCGCAACCGCCGTTGTTCGTCGGAGTTGACGGCAGCATTGGGGAAGCGCGCGAGAAGATCTTCCGTTTCCTTTGCCAAGTCCATCGCCGCGAGGCCTGTGGTTCCGAAGGCCGGATCGTTCTCGAGTGCCCAATACACGCCGAATGCACGCGGCGAGAGTCCGCTTTCCTTTGCCGCCTTGGCAGCCGCGTCCTTTTCTCTGGCAATGTTGGCAAGCAGATCCATTGCCGCGAGACCGGTCGTCTTGCGCTCCTCCAAGTCCTTCAGGACTTGCTCGGCGCGCTCCGTGAGTGGTCGAAGCACGGATGCCGAATCGCGATCCTCCTCGATCTCTCGTCGAAGGCCGCGCACAAGGCTGATCACCTTGGCTTCGTCAGAGCCTGACTTTCCTCGAAGCGCTTCGAGTGTGCTCACGTCGAACGTCACGGTTTTCATCTGATAGCCGAGGCCTTGCTGAACAGCGCCATCCTGGATTAGCGAACGCGTCTTGTTGGCGAGGTCTATCACGTAATTGACCTTGCTGGTGTAGGCGTTCCGAACGGCCGCGTAGAGTTGCGCAAGCTGCTTATACGTCACGATATGGTCGCGCAGTTCAGGCGAGGGCGAAAGGATTTCCCAAAGCGCCTCGATCTCCTTGTAAGCCTCGAAGAATACCTTGCGCGGCTCCGGGTCCAGGAATCGCCCGCAGATTAGATTTTCGAGGTCCTCGTCCGCGCTGCTGCTCTTCTCTCCGGTGAGGTAGTTCGTTCTCGCCTGCTCGATCTTGTCCAAAAAATCAGTCAGCAGCAGATCGAGGTCTTCGATCACGCCGCTCACGTCCGTGGAATCAAATCGTAACGCCTTCCTCAACTCTCGTAACACCCCGACGAAATCAACTACAAGACCGATGCTCTTGCGGTTGCCGGTCTCACCCACATAAGGACGGTTCACGCGCGCAATCGCCTGCAAGAGCACGTGATCGCGCATCGGCTTGTCGAGATACATGCAATACAGAAGGGGCGCGTCATAGCCAGTCAGCAGCTTGTCGGTGACAATGAGGATTTTCGGATTCTCACCGGCCCGTTTGAACATGAGACGTACGTCCGCCTCGCGTTCCGGGGCGAGTTGGAGTTCAGCGACCAGGGGACGCTCCACCACGTCGTTGACGTTTTCCGTGTAGACCGGCGCGGTCCAGTCGGGTGGCAACAACCTGTCTAGCGCGCGCTTGTACTTGGCACAGGCTTCCCGGTTCACGCCGACGAGGAACGCCTTAAAGCCAAGCCGGTCCACGTTCTCCTTGAAGTGTTCAGCCACAAACGCCGCGACCTTCTCGATCCGGTCATCGGCAGTCAGGAACGTGCGCAGGCCGACGGCTCGATCAAGAGCCTTATTCAACTCATCGACGTCGGTAACACCCTCGAACTCGGCCAAGGCAAAAAACTCCTTGTCGAGTCGCTCCGACGGCACCGTCATCTCGCTCGGGGCCATCGTGTGGCGGATCGGCAGCGTCGTCTCGTCCTCGATCGACTCAGCGATGGTATATTTGTCGAGGTAGCCCAGATCGTCGTCGGCACCGAAAATCTTGAAGGCACCCTCGCCTTGGGCTGTCTTGTCGATGGGCGTACCGGTGAATCCGATGATCGTCGCGTTGGGCAAGGCTGCCATCAGGTACGTGCCCAAATCTTTGGCCACCGACCGGTGCGCCTCGTCAATGAACACGTAGACGTTGTCACGGGTATTGGCGTCCTTCTCGATTCCCTCGAATTTGTGGATCATCGAAAGGATCAGACCGCGCTTGTCGGTTTGGAACAGATCCCGGAGTTCGGCCTTGGAACCGGCGCGCCAGACCGCGATGTCCTGCTGCTGCATCTCGCCGAGCAGCCTCTCGACCCAACCCTTGAGTTGTCCCTCTAACTCCGTCCGGTCCACAACCACCACGACCGTCGGCATATGGAACTGTTCATCGCGCTCCAGGATCAAGCGCGCGGCAGTGAGTAGAGTAAAGGTCTTGCCGGAACCCTGCGTGTGCCAGATCAGCCCGCGCCGTCTCCCCTGCTCAGAGCAGCGTTCGACGATGCGATCCACCGCTCGACGCTGGTGCTGGCGGAGCACGGATTTCCGCGTTTCACCGTCCTCGACGTAGAAGAGAATCCAGTCACGGAGCGTACGCAGAAAACCGGCCGGCTCAAAGAACGACTGCACGGCGAACCGGTAACTTTCCTCCGGCCGTTCCTTCCAGCGCGCCATGTGCCGGCGCGACGTATTCCAGGTGACACCGTACCAGTATTCGATCAGGTGCGTGACGTTGAAGAGTTGCGGCGAGGCTATCAATTCAGGCGTTTCGATCTCGTAGCGTTGCAGTTGCTTGACGGCCCGCTCAATGGCATCGGCATCCTTGGGGTTCTTGTGCTCGACGATAGCAACCGGCACACCGTTGATCACGAACATCACGTCCGCCCGGTTGCCTTTGCGGGCCGGGGGCTTCAGCTTCCATTCCCAGGTGACGTGAAAGACGTTGGCATTCGGTGTTTCAAAATCGACGAGCCGGACGCGCCGGTGACGCTTTTCATCCTCGTCATACCACTGCCGCTCGCCGTGGAGCCAGGCGAGCATTTCGCGATTGCCCTCGATGGTGGGCGGAATCGCCTCGATCCTCTCGACCACGGAACGGGTAGCATCGTCCGTCATCCAGGGATTGAACCGCCGGAGTGCTCCTTCAAGGTCATCCCGAAACAACATCCCGGCCTCGCCGCCGCGCTTATGCACCGCAACTTCCGGCGGGAGCGGCGTCCAGCCAATCTCCGCCGCGTGACGAACCATGGGGAACTGAACCGAGGCCGCCTCGCTAATCTTGAGATTACTCACGAGCAGTTCTTCGCTTGACAGGGCTCAGATTAGTCATGTAATTAGCTAAAGATGTCATCAGGGAGCCCGCTATGGCAAAAGTGAACGTCCATGAAGCAAAGACCAACCTGTCGCGCCTTCTCGTGCAAGTTGAAGCCGGCGAGGAAATAGTCATCGCCCGCAACGGTGAGCCTGTGGCACGACTCGTGCGCTGCGAGAAGCGCGGCAAGCGGCAGTTTGGCGCCATGAAAGGGAAGAAGGGATGGGAGGAGTTAAGCGACCTCATCTTGAAGCCGCTGCCGCCGGAGGAGTTGGCCTTATGGGAAGGCGGTCCGTAGTTGCGGATCCTGCTTGACACCCATGCCTTCATCTGGTGGGTGAACGGGAGCGAACGATTGCCGCGGCGGGCACGCCGCGCCATCGGCGACGATGCGAACACCGTATTCGTCAGCGCAGCCTCCGCGTGGGAGATAGCTACGAAATACCACCGGGGCAGACTGGATGAAGCCGTGGCCATAGCTCCGGACGTTGCCGCCGCCATAGCCGACCAAGACTTCGAAGAACTGCCCATAACCGTCCAAGAAGCCACGCGCGCCGGCGCGTTGCAGGGTCCCCTTCGCGACCCTTTCGACCGGATACTGATAGCCCAGGCACTTGCGCGTAACCTCGTCCTCATCTCGATTGAAACACTCTTCGATCAATACGGCGTTCGCCGGCTCTGGTGACCAGAACTTACCGCACATCGAAGCCGCAACCACAGGAATCGCAAGATTCTTCTCACCTCCGCTAACAAGATCTCAAGAAGCTCTCTCCAGTAAGGTTACGCTACTTTTTTGAAAGTAAGAATAACCTCGCGACGCATGCGGCTATCGAGTGCCGCTGGTTGTGATTGCGTTAATGGCGGTGGCAAGTACCGGCGATTCGCAGGCAGATCCCTCGAACGCCGTGTCGTGCAACTGAGCCCCGCAATATTTGCAACTGCTTCTACAATTGCTGCGTTGGGAATAAACGTTCCTCGTATCGTATTTTCCCCAATCACGTAAACTGCTTTCCCTTTGTGAGTGAGGACTCTAGCCGCTTCGCCCACAGCACGCCGCATGTCGTCTATATACCTCACAAGAACAGCCTCATGTCTCATCGTCAATTTCGGCTGCAGCTTCAACTCGGAAAGAATCTTGCGGCTCAAACTATCGTCTCTTGTATCCTTGCCAACTTCCGCACCGACACTGGTGGATCTAATGCGGCGGAGAGTTCGAATAGAGTATCCCATCCAAACAAGTGCAAACTTACTGCATCGCAAGTAATCGATCGCGTTCAGATATGGAGGAGATGTGAAAATTAAGTCTATAGAGCCATCATCGAGGGAGAGGTTACGGGCATCGCCTTGATACACGCGTGTAGCAGGGCCAGGATCTCTAGTTGCACTGTCGATACAATTCCTTGATACACGATCCACAGCAGCCAAGAATTTACGAAAGGGTTTCGAGAGTGCATACTTACATACCCGGTGTGGTCGACTGTGTGACAGATCCATTGCCAGCGAGGCACCAGACTTCTTGGTGATGATTAGACGAGAGAAGGCACACCACAATGCATCTCGGATCATGTCGTCTTGAACTTGATGGATGACTGTAGCGAGAGAAACAAGTTGTCGTCGTGCATAGGCATCGAACCAATATCGTACAAAATGTTTAGTCTCGTCGTCTGAGTTCATGGGATACGCGTCACGTGTCCGAAGGGATGCAAAGATGCGGCGTGCATCCTCCAGAACATCATCGGCCTTCTCTTGTAAGGCCTTTGAATCAACTTCGGTTGTCCAAACCCTCGAAACAAGCACCGCAAGAGGATCGATATCGATACCGATTGCACAGTGGCCTTTTGAGCGTGCGACCGCAAGCACGGTACCTGATCCAGACATAGGATCGAGAACACGCAGGGGGCCCTTGCAATGTTCGATCACATCGAGAGCAAGGTCCGGCGCCATCCGGGCCGGAAACGGATGGACCGCATCTCGACCAAGGATCTGATAGACAGTCCTACTGTTCGATCGACTCACAGTCTTTGCCTCAACTATCGTTCATCTGGAGGATAATCCTGCAAAGCCGCTTCGATAGCAGCAAGTACATTCCCCGCACTCTGGTCGAGCTCGACCTTCTCTGAGGTAGCGAATATAGCACCAGGTGCCATCTGAGTCATCGCCTTGCATAAATCGGCGAGTTCGCTGTCCCTCTCATATTTGATTGGAGGACTCAAGTGCGAAAGTTTGACACGGAGGGCCGAGTAACGCACGGCTTCTTTTTTGTACTCCTTTTGTAATTCCTCAATTGTCTCAACAATCTCATGGTAGGGAGGTTTTTCGACATTGATCTTGGAGATCGACTCAACCCACTCAGCACTTTCCTCTGGAAGACCGCACTTGTTGAATAATTCGCGTATCTTCTGGAGACCGACCTGTTTGATGGGGCGGAGTTTAACGAGTCGAACGAGATCGTCCACATTAATTAATGTGATTGTTCTCGGAATCCCTGACGATTCCGAATCGAGTCTGTCCTGTTTGATCCGCGCACCTAGTGCTGAGGCTCCTCCTTGTGAAGTCGGGAACACGGGTCCTACGATGACTGCGTGCTCGCAGCCAAATTTGTTTCGATGCTGAACGATAGTTGCAATACCGACAGTGCTTGCGGAGACTTTCGCTCCAGATTTCTCCTTACTCTTCGCTTCTAGGCTTACCTTGTAGTGTCGAGGATTTCCTCTGTCCCCTGCAGACAAGTGAGCGGTCGCCACTCCGTCCGGTTGTCCGTTCTTGCCAAGAGGAGTCACGTCGAACCCGAGACTACGAAACGCTTTACAGACGCACTCTTCTAAACGGTTGGGGCTATTGCGTGCGTTGGAAAGCTCGTTGGCAATTGATAAAGCGCTCTGGCGACCTGACTTATCTGCGAAGTAACGCAAGAGTTGGTCACGTGCTGATAGGAATTCGTCGATTTCTCTCGGTTTTACACCAATTGAGTGAAGGTGGGCTTCGGCCAGGACCTCGGCCATAGCGAAGAGTTCCAGCGGCTGTCCCACTCCTTTTTTAGTGAATTCGTCATGAAAAGTGGCGACGAAAGGATGCCATCCATTCAACCATAAAGAGCCCGATGCCGTGTCGAACCTGACGATCCCGTCGTGCGAGGATCCTTGGAAATCGATGGTTACGTCGGTGACAAATTGCTCGTGTGCCTGAGCTCGCCGATCAAGATTGGCGAGAAATTCTTCGCGTGCTTCGGGCGACTCGTGACTGGGAACGAGCAAGTGGCGGGCCTTGCTCTTCCCCTCTGCAACAGCCCGTGCCAACTCGACGATTGGCTCACGTGATAACCTGGCTGGGCTAGCAGCAAGCTTGCGAGCCAACTTCGCACCTGGCTCTTCGTCGTCATCGTGCTTATCGATTGTAGGACGCACCGCGTTGAAGATCGCTCTTAGCAGATCTCGCGCCGTTTCGAGCAGCGGTCCGTCCCCAATCGTTTCTCGATTGGAGCGGAGCCCAGCGTCCAGTCCGTCCATGTGAACCACCAGACGAAAGCGCCCGAACGTACCGTGTCTCAGTTCATCGGGCGAAATTCCGAAATGACCATCGGCAACATTGAGGAGCCGTTCGTACACGTAGACGAAGAATCCATGGCTGCGGCTGATCTCATCGGACTTTCCAGTAAGGAGATCCTTGTACGCCTCCGCATACCCTGTAACGCGACCCAGCCCGGGCACATCAAGCCCGAAGCGTTGCTCGCTGGACGAGGGAACATTCCTGTCCTCCGACGTTATTATTCCTTTGGGGCTCGGTCGAGGAAGTTCAACCAAGTCCTTCCCAAGAATCCAACTCTTGAGCAAACCCTTGCCCTTCTTACTCGGCGCAAGCTTCGTCCCATTCAACCAGATGCCAAAGTCTGGCCGTAGAGGCAAGGCTGTGCGTAGAACCCATTCAAGAGTACCTGGCTTGATCTCATGTACCTTCTCTTTCAGCGACGACATGATGCTGATGGTCCAAGAGTCCGGACTTCCTTTTCCAAAGAGCACCACTTTCGCGGCTTTGAATGCGGTCGTCTCAATCCATGGCTGCAGCGCCTGCTTTGCCTGCGCAACAACCAACTCGCGGAGGCCAATCTTGATCGGCACTTTAGGCTCGACATCTTGGCCAACCCGGCTATCGATTGCGCGATAGTCCATAGACGTCGAGTAGTACTTCGTACCGCTCTTGCTGATATGGGTCAGCCGGTTGGCGAGCACGTACGTCGCCAGCTTGCCGATCCCGAACTTCCCAATCTGCTTCCGACCGCGTGGGAGTGCCGACAGGCGGCGTTTGTTGCTGATGCCAATGAGCCAGTGCTGCTTGAGACCCTCATGGTCCATTCCCTCGCCATCGTCAATAACGACGACCGTCGCGTCCTGAGCGTGGAGATTTGGTGAAAGAAAGACGTGAACCCGCTGCGCGCCAGCGTCAAAGGAATTGGCGACAAGTTCCTCAACCGCCTTGTTCGGGCTGGTGTAAAGACCTTCCGAGAATAACTCAACGATCCTGTAGCTGAGACGCACCTCTATGTCGTCGGCCTTCGTGCCTATAGACGCAAAGATTGGTTTGTTAGTCATGAGCGTTTCCCATCTCATTAGATAAATTAAGAATGCTGGCGCGAATCTGTCCCGTTCTTAGCTCGCACAGCAGGACATTGAGTTTACCAAACGCGGCGCGTTCCTGTGCTTTAGTTATTGAAGGGAACGCGCTCACCAGTTCTGATTCTTCGCAGAATTTCCCTTTTTGCCGCACTCACTGCATAAGAACTACCACCACCCTCCACTGTTGCGACAACTCGTCCATGTGGTCGGCAGTTAGGATATAACGTATCTGAAGAACACCGTTCACATATAAAGTCTGTGCCTTCATAGCCTTCTCTGTAAATTAATTGCGCATCACAGTTTGGGCAGAAACACCAAAGATTCGAGATTTCGCCATCAGTCCATGACCAACGCCATTTAGCTCCGTACAGCAAATCTTGAGTATAGCTTCGGTATGCTGGTTCATTCTCTGGTTTAATCTGGAGCCGAAAAATCACACAGAGAAGTAAAAGACCGACAAGTGCAAACAACCCGATAATCAGAAGTGCCCAACCGGGCATCGAATAGTGGGAGAGCAGTGCGACCCAAACCCAAGTGACGCCTGCCCAAGCCCACGACAGTACTTCTACCAAGAAACCTCAAACTTTCGGTATAGCGGACAGGATTATTCCTCCCACTACCGTTCCTACTACGGTTACGACAATTCCGTTTCTCATGGAATTTGGACGCCTATTTGCCGCTGTTTCCTTTTTTCAGCTTTAGCGATGAATTGTAGGTCGATTGTAGTGCTGAGAGGTCGAGATCGGCCACACAGATTTCGCCCGTCATAAGCTTGTGCAGCAGTACCTTAAAGAGATCGTCCAGCATCGCGCGTTTTTGTCGGTGCAGGTCGATCTTGCGGTCAATGGCCTCTAGCATGGTGACGATTTCGCGCTGCTCGTCGTCAGGAGGAACTACGATGGGCCAAGGTGCGAGAAACTGGATGTTGATATTTTTCTGCGTTCCCTTTGGGGCGAGTTTATCCATTTCCTCTTGTTGAGTTTGGAGAAAATACTCCAAAAACTCGACATTGAGTGACTGGTTTGGGGTTATAGCAACAAGGCTATCGGGGCAAGCACTGTCGAACTGCAAAATTCCTGTAAATCCTATGTTTGCAGCTATCGTGATGAGAATCGTTCCCTCAGGAAAAATGCGACTTATAGCAACGCCATCTTCGTTAATTGTTTGGACAAATTCACGGATACGTCCGCCGGACCGGACAACGTCTCCGGTTTGGACGAACGGTGTTGTCCCACCGTAAAAGCGTGGTTCGTTCCGAGGACGGTGCAAAAAGCGACCACGTTCGAGTTGTGCAACTTCTCCCAAAGTCGAGACTTCCCAACTCTCCGGCACCAAGCCGATCTCGGTTTCCTTTTGCGTTTCGCCTCGGAGTCCGCGTGCGAACAACGATCGCATTGTGGCGCGTTTCAAATCCAGCGCAAGCGCAATGCTCTGTTCGTGTATCTTGATGGCATCCCGTATCCTTGCAAGCACCGCAACAATGGCTTGTTGCTCGTCAAGCGTTGGCTGCGGCACCCGGAGGGCTGCCAACCTGCTACGCGACAGGTTCGGGATCGTGGTTTTGTTACCCGTACCCTCGAAGATACCGAGTTGAGTGAAGGCGGATTGCAGGAAGTACACATAGAAGCGCGGCTCGACCTTTTTGACGATGGGACGTAGCCGATGCAAATGGTTCTGAAACGACATCGTTTCGATCTCGCCGTTCCAGATTGCTGCACGGCCAATCTCACCGCCCTCGCAAACGAGCAAGTCACCGGTTCGCAACAGCTTGGCAAGTCGTTCATGCTCAGGAATTGACATTTCGTCTACGGACGACAAGTCAATCTCATCCCACAGGACATTCGATGTCCGTAGAAACGACGTCTTGTCAGTACCATTACGCGCGGCGGCAGACATCGTTTTGCCCGCGCCAATCTCGAACAACTCCCCAAGAGGACACCATGTCCAGTCTCTATTCATTGCAGACCCACTAACCCTTTCAACCGCACGGATGGCAGGCGTTTTAGCCGCTGGTTCAATGGGTCCACCTCGATGCCGACGGACTCCAACGCCGTCACGCCTAGGAGCGGCTCCGCATCGGCTTCCCCAAAGATAACCGTCCCGCCGACAATCTCCCCCATGAATTCAATGTCGGCCGTAGTCACGTCCAAGATGAGTTCGCTGCCATCGGCCAGTTCGTAAATCCTCCGTCCCTTTGGTTTAAGGCCGATGGCTTCCAAGTGCGGTCTAGGCACCAGGGAATCGGTGGCTCCCGTATCGACCAGGAATAGCCCTTCCCATGTCCTTTCAGGTTCCGCCGGATTGCGTATGGTTACGGTGACGTGTGTGGCTCCCATGTCTTCCTCCTCCATGTCTAAGAATCATTTCAGCTTTGCCAGCATCGTTGCCAGACGCGAGTCAATCTCACGGGCCTCGTCGTCGAGACGCTGCATGTCGGCAATGATCTCCGATATGGGACGCTGAGCTATGGCATCAGTCTGCCCCACCCACCGGCTCGGACTCAAATTGTAATTGGCCTCCTCTGCTTGCTCGCGCGTGATGACGGCGATCTCGCCCTCGACCG
>JAJDZI010000081.1 GCA_022824735.1 Nitrospirales bacterium | reverse complement strand
ATGTCGTCGTCTACACGGTGCGGGGTTCGGCCGTTCGCATCATTTCGGCCCGCAAGGCCAATGGCAAGGAGGTCGCGGACTATGAGCACAACGCGCGTCAAAATTGATCCCGACGATCTGTCCACCCTGCCTGAGGGGCGGATCGACCCCGCCAGGGTGGACGCCACCACCGAGGCGGAGATTGCGGCGCAGGAGCGGGAGGACGAGGAAGAGGCCATGCAGGACATGGCGCGATACGCGCGCCGGGTTCGGCGGCGGCTGGGGCTGTCCCAGACCGAGTTGGCGCGGCGCATCGACGTGCCGCACGAGACGATCCGCAACTGGGAGCAAGGGAAGCGCTGCCCGACCGGCGCGGCGCGAGCCCTGTTGCGGGTGCTCGACAAGGCACCGGAAACCGCGCTGCGCGTTCTCACCTGAAAGGCGGCGAGATCCGCGCTACGCCTGTTCCCGTCCGGATACGAATGTCACTTTCCCACGGGGAGGAGGGGCGAGTCGGCGCAGAAAAAGAAAAGACTCTGACAAGCTCGGAATGACAAATTGAGGTGTTTCATACCAATATCAAACGTGAGGAGTTGACTGCGATGAAGCACACATTCTCTTGGAAAACCATGGCGCTCATCATCGGGTGGGTGCTGGTTGGTAGTTGCCCGGCCTGGGCGGATTTTGGTCTGGGTGAAAACGCCTATCTTGAACAGGATTACGAAGCCGCGATGCGGGAATGGGCTCCGCTGGCTTCCCGGGGAGATGCCGAGGCTCAAAACATGGTGGGATACATGTATCGATGGGGACAGGGCGTTGCGCAGGATTTCGAGAAGGCTCGCTATTGGTATCGGCTGGCGGCTGACCAGGGTCATGAGAGCGCGCAAAACAACCTGGGTTTGCTCTACCGGTATGGCTTGGGTGTTCCCAAAGATTACGTCAAGGCTTTTCGGTGGTTTCTACGGGCGGCGGAGCAGGGGAACGCCGCGGGGCAGAATCACGTCGGCCTGATGTTCTACAAGGGCGAGGGTGTTGAGCAGGATTACATCCAGGCGTATCAATGGGCCTTCCTTGCGGCGGAACAGGGTATGGATCCGGCAATGCAGGCCGTCGCCATGCTGGAAGAGGAAATGACGCCCGCACAAATTGAACAAGCCGAAGCCTTGGCCAGGGCGTGGAGACCGAAGGGACCGGAAACCGTGTTGTAGATTTACACGTTGAACTTGAAGTGACACACGTCGCCGTCCTTGACCACGTATTCCTTGCCTTCCAACCGGATGAGGCCCTTCTCTCGCAGCGCCTGCTCCGACCGGTAGCGATCCAGGTCCGTAAAGCCGTACACGTCGGCCTTGATAAATCCCTTTTCAAAGTCCGAGTGGATCACGCCGGCGGCTTGCGGGGCTTTGGCTCCTACGGGGATCGTCCACGCCCGGACTTCCTTTGGGCCTCCGGTAAAATACGAGCAGAGCCCCAGCGTGTTGTACGCAGCCACGATGACCCGTTCCAAGCCGTTGTGTGTCATGCCCAGGTCGGCCATGAATAACTCGCGGTCCTCGCCTGACAACTCAGCCAACTCGCTTTCCAGTTTGCCGGAGAGTACGACCGATTCCGCCCCAAATTTTTGGACAAGCGCTTGAAAATCATCCACCACGGCTGGGTCCGTGTGCTCGTCGGTATTGCCGACGTACAGGACGGGTTTCGCGGTCAGCATGGAGAACGGTTTAAGACGCTCCGGGTCGAGTCCGAGTGCCCTGACGAGTTTGCCCTCTTCGAGGCCCGTCTTGAGGATAGTGAGTAATTCCAGTGCGTCCTTTGCTTCCGTGTCCCCGGACCGTGCCTTACCCGAGACCTTGTCGAATTGTTTCGTGACGCTTTCGAGATCGGCCAGCATCAGTTCGGTCTCGAGCACGTCAACGTCTCTCTTTGGATCGATGCCGTCCAACGTGTGTTCGACGTTGGCATTCTGAAAGAGGCGAACCATGTGCAGGATCGCGTCGACTTCCCGGATGTGGGCCAGAAATTTGTTGCCGAGCCCTTCGCCCTCTGCTGCGCCCTTGCCCAGTCCGGCGATGTCGACAAACCGGCAGAAGGCGGGCGTGGTTTTTTTCGGTTTGAAGATTTCCGCGAGGCGGTCCAGCCGGGAGTCGGGGACGGGAACGACGCCGAGGTTCGGTTCGATGGTGGTAAAGGGATAGGTCGACGAAGCCGCGTCTCCTGACGTCAATGCGTTAAAGATCGTCGATTTACCGACGTTGGGAAGTCCGACAATGCCGATTTCCATGGGAGACGCATACTAGCAAACCGGTTCCGGCCGCGGCTAGGGGTTGCGCCGTACAAAATTCTATACCACATATTGTTGCAATATGGGACTAATTGTGACTATATGTAGTGCTCATAAGAATGAAGGCATTGGTTGTCTGCGTTGCTCATCTGTGCTTGGTCGAGCTTACCGGCTAGGGGAATTCTGTTTCATTTTATGATCGTATTGAATCTGAAGCCTTATCAAGAAGGCTGAAAAGTTCCCAAAACGTGTGAAAACAGAAGGGTTGTCTCCGACTGATGGGCAGCTCATTGTGAACAATCGAATAGGGTATAGGGGGCAATCGTGATGAAGGCTGAAAGGAGCTATTTTTTTATCGATTTCCCTCTTTTGACCGTGCATTTTTTCACGTCATGATTCTACAATGATTGCATGCTCTACACACGACGTGTAATATATTTTTATGCAACCATCTGATATTCCTTTCCTTGTACGAGAACTTGTATCCGCTGATCCTATTGGACAAACAAGCGTTGCAGCAAAGCTTGGAGTTTCTGCTTCCACTGTAGGTCGTTGGCTCTCTGGCGCAACCCAACCTCGACCTTCAATTGAAGGACAAATACGGAAACTGGCAGTAAATATGCCTACTTCTTCGGTTTGCGAGTCATTACCTCTTTATGGCCGGTACGAACCAGAACGCGATGAATATCTTCGTTCCATTGTTGCTACTACTCTACGAGAAGTCCGCGAAACGCTTCATCGAAGTGGATGTCTGTCCTCACGTCATGAAGCACTAGATGAAATATCTAAGCTGTTATTTGCACATATTATTTCATTGCAAAACGACGGTCCCGGTATTTCGACTGCTTTAGGCAAGGATACGAAATCGCCAGCAAAAGCACTAAAAGATTTCATATCTAAAATCTATAGCCGTCACCTGCCCATTTCACTTGCACATGAACTGAAACCAAGTGATTTTCATCTCCGATTGAAAGATTCAGAAAATTTTTTCGCGGATGAAATCATTTCCTGTTTTGACGACATCTCCAATTCCAAATTTCCAGCGTGTTTCTCTGGGCCTGATGGTGCGGACATCTTGAATGATGTTTTTGGGCAGTTCCTTGCAGATTCCTTTGTTGATGAAAAGGAATTGGGGCAATACCTGACTCCAACAGAAATTGTCAGGTTTATGAGTCGGCTTGGCATCAACTCGCTCTCACGGCAAGATTTTGAGACTCTTTGTCACCCCACAAACTGCTCTAATTTTGGAATAATCCTTGACCCATCATGCGGGGTTGGTTCTTTTTTAACGGAGGTTCTAAAGTCATTACACATGGAAGTGCTTAAACGGCATGGAAGGGATGGTGTCGATGATTGGGTTAATAATATGGTTCGTTCCGTCCTGGTAGGAATCGATAAGAGTGAACGGATGATCCGTCTTTCCCTGACTAATCTTGCGCTTTTCGGTTCGCCGGCGGCGAACCTGCATTTTGCGAATTCTTTAGCTAGGAAAGGGCCTGATGCCGAAATAACTACAGGATTGGAAGGAAAAGTAAAACTCATACTCACGAATCCGCCCTTTGGGGCTGAATTTCCACGGGCTTCCCTTATGGAGTACAAAGTAGCGTCTGAATGGCTGCGTCGTACACCCAAAACACTAGATTCCGAAATAATTTTTTTGGAACGATATATCGACTGGTTGACTCCAGATGGGACGCTGATAGCCATCGTTCCTGACAGTATTCTAACGAACCGCGGCATCTACCAAGATTTGAGGGCAGGCCTCTCACCACGAGTAGAGCTTCGCTCAGTCATCTCCCTCCCACCTGTGACCTTTGGAGCAGCGGGAACGACGACGAAAACATCTGTCTTGCATCTTACAAAAAAGATCAAGATGGTGCGCAGGGACAAAGTTTATTTTTCTATTTGCCACGATGTTGGATATGAAATAACAACGCGCGCTTCACAGCGAAAAAAGGTGTCGAAGGGCCGAAACGATCTGGTAGAGATTCTGCCAGAGGCCAGTCGAGATCGTGAAACATTGATAGGCCGCTTAGTAAACATTTCACCAACTGTTCCTAGATGGGATGCTACTTATCATGCCGGTTTATCGAACGAAATTACAGACCTGATAGAGAATCCAAGGGAGACAGATATATTTGTTCGAGAGATTGCAACTCTTTCGAATACCCGCATAGACCCCAGGCGGTTCAACGCGTCATCTGTCTTCCTTTATATTGAAATATCCGATGTTGATTCAGGAACCCTTGACGTTACGGCTAAAGCTGTTCAATGTGATCAAGTGCCAAGTCGTGCGCGGAAGCTAGTGAGAGCAGGTGATGTTTTAGTGTCCACTGTCCGTCCGGAACGCAGGACTATTGGAGTCGTTCCGCAAGAACTTGATAAAGCCGTTTGTTCGACAGGCTTTGCCGTCTTGCAGTGCAAGCGGATTGAAGCAATCCTGCTCGCACGGTTGCTTCAATCGGACTTCGCAAATGAACAAATTCTTCGTAACAATATAGGAATTGCTTATCCGGCAATTAACGAAGAATGTCTCCTAGACATTCTTCTCCCACTATCGCGAAAAAATATACATTCGCTTCAAGAAGAGGCCAATAAAATACGCGATTTGAGGTCAAAGTTGGTCCAGGAAGAACGTATGTTCTCAAAGTCGGTTGATCAATTAATCTCGTTTTGGCACATAGCCAAATCGTCTAAGCAAGATCCCATACCTCATCAATTGTATTGAACCATGATCCATCACCAACAGCACATGGGGGATTTTGATTGACGTGCTCGGGATAATTTGACGCTCTTGGTAACCCGTGCGGCTGAATGTCTCTTGGGATGGAACGCGCGAATGCAAAATCTCGAATATTACCGGTTCGAAGGAAAAGACTTACAGCAAAAACATCTTGCGTGGCAAATTTACAACTGCTCGTCGGATAGTAACAACGATGCTGTTCTTCTGTCCAGCGACTGGGGTCTCCTTTTGGCTTGGACGTCGTGCTATGGATTAACCGGGCAAATCGTGTGTTT
Organism: Nitrospirales bacterium; assembly: GCA_022824735.1. Lineage (GTDB taxonomy): Bacteria > Nitrospirota > Nitrospiria > Nitrospirales > UBA8639 > Bin75. The sequence continues at coordinate 21,252 of JAJDZI010000081.1, read as the reverse complement.
GTGCCCCACAGAGATTTAACCTCTACTCTTCGGTTTTGGTCGCCTTTCGATACCTCGAAATCATAATTCGGATAACTTCCAAGATGTCTCGCCATATCTTCGGGCATTCTTCGGACCATATAACTCCTGTCAGTTAAACTCTTTACCAGTGAATGCTCAGCCAAGCCACTAAGCACCTTTGCAGCGGCACCATATTGATCAACTTCAAGGAGATCCTCCAAGGAAAGTTCTGAAAGCGCCTTCTCTAGGTCCTTCTTCCGCCCTCCAGTGTATATTTCTCCAAATGCTAAACTTGTCGTAGCATCGATTTCGATTATTCGGCCTTTTGCAATTTCTCTCCAAGTTCCTCCACCGACAAATAGACTAGGTACAAATTTGCCTGTACGTCCCCTGCAAAGTATGCCTTTGTTCTCCTCCGTAATTTGAACAGAAAATGATGCCCGATAGTGGTTTTGGCCGCTAATCTTTTTGATCTCCTTGTCTATGCTATGAATTGGAATCAACATAGGGCAAAGAATGTTGATGAATGCTTCTGGTGTGGAACCTGTATAGCGCCGCATTAATTCTCGAAACTGGTCAGCAAGCAGTTTGTCAGGGTTATCGGACATCATTATGCGTCCAAGGTGGGTTGGCGAGTCCTGCCGTTCAAGTTACCATAAACATCAGGGTTTATTTGAGGTCATTGCACTTTGAAACCATAACGTGATCATGCATTTTTTGTGAGAGGCATGCTATGCCTGCCTCGGCTACAACTCCGGTCCAAGCAAAGGGGTGTTTTCCCAACTCACAAGTAAATGAAAGCGAAATTTAGCATCAATAAGGGAAGCGTTAATTTTCTTTTGTAATTGCTCGAATCTGACCGTTTTGCACTTCCAAGAGTTCAGACTTAAATTCGTCCAGTAGTTGCAATCGCAAATATCCGATTTTTTCAATTAGGTTCTTACAAATACGCCCACTTTTTTGCTTGTTTGCTTTGCTTGTTATCCTTAAGTTCTCTGCAAGGGCACATCCCAGATATACACCTAGGAATAACTTGGGGTCATCAGGGTGAAAATCCTTGAGCAATTCTTCTACTTTGAGCATGTTCCCATTTTCGATTAGCCCAATAATTAACCAAAATGTTCTTGTGTCACTGTGATCCTTGCTAATTGTAGTTGTTCGCAAAGGCTTTTCAACTTCATCGAAGTTGTCACTTAGCAAATTTAATGCAACAGAGTCGCGACCAAAAAGGTAATAATCTAGAAAGGCAGAGAGTGACTTTCTTTGGTTTTTAACTAAATGGTCTTGTAGTGGCTCTTTTGCATTGGAAATACTTTCAATAACCCATCTAAATATAGCAATTCTTTCTTTAACCTCAGTTAAATAACAAGCCTGCAAGGCCAATCCTACTGTTAAAGAAGCTGAGTAAATTTCAGGCAAAGGTCTTGAGCCTGTAGCTTTTACAATATGTTCGATTCCGCTTATTTCACTTGGGTTATTCCCGAAGTAAAATACGATTGCTCTTTGCCACCAATAATTTGAAACCAATGATTCTAGGATTTCTTTGCTTGGAATCCCTCTACCTGCAAAAAATTCTTGCAGCAAAAGATGCCTAAACTCGATCCTTTCGTTAAATACTCTGAATAAACCAGATCTGAGAATTTCCTCCATGATCTGTTCGGCGTTAGCTTGGTGCCCGCGCCTCTCTAATTCATTTTCGGCAATTTCCTTGAACTTCGCCACTGCTATATTGGTGAGTGCACGGCGGTGCATCTCATAAGCTACTTTGGTAATAATAAAATCCTTGAGTGGAGCTTGGTATTGTTGAGACAAGCCCTTGCTTTCATCCCACCGACCCAACATCATTTCAGTGTATTTTTTAAAAAGCTCCGTGATGTTTGCCGGGATGTCCTGTTTCGAATAATCGCTTGTGGCAACAAACACGGTAACTAGCAATGGGTTTAACTCCATGCCATGGATTTGCTGAAGGCGACGAATTATTTCCTTTGAATTTTCGGATGATAAATTCCGCTGTCTTCGAAGTTTATCAACTAATTGCGATGCTTGTATTAAATCAATGGGGCTAATGAAATATCCTGTAAATCCTTTTAAGGAATCTGATTCCTCGTCGGATGTCAGAAGGGATGGGTGCTCTCGTGAGGTAATAACTACTTTGCAATTTGGATAAAGGTTCGAAAATTCTTCTATAGAGTTGAGAACGGCTTTTCTAGATGCATCATTGCTAATTTCATCAAGTGCATCAATAAAGACCATTACTTTGCCATCATGAAGATCCTTGAGGGAAAAGCATGGCGTAGGTGTGTTAAGCAATCTCTTGATTTCCTCACAGCAAATTTCGGCTATTGGGATCCCCTTTTTCTCATCTATTTCAGATGCTCTAAGCATTATCGGCAGTTTAGAATCTTTAGAATTGTTAAGTCCCTCTTGAGCAAGAATATAAGCCAAACGCCTAATACAAGTAGATTTTCCAGATCCGGCATCACCAAGTATTAGAAATTTTGTGTCATTTTTATTCAGTAACTTCGATATAGAAATTTTTTCAACTGCAGGAACCTGTTGAGTTTGGCCCCCGTGTTTTTGGATCTTAGCTACGATTCGATATAAATAAAGGGGAACAAATAACTTGTCGGTAGCTGCGCCTCTTGTTAAGTCTCCTGGCAAGATGTCTGAAATTGCAAGGCTCTCATTTAGAGACTCAATACTCTGGGTGATGTGCTTATAATATGGAAGTGCTTCTGCGTCCAACCCCCACCACAATTCCGGCATATGCTCGTCAATAAGTGGTATCAGATCATCTCCATCTATAAATTCGATTCTTGAATCTTGGACCTCTTCTACAATATGGTGACGAGCCCTCTCATTTATCGGTCCACTGGCACATAGTATGGCTTTGGCAGGGTATTTCTTTTCTTTGGTTTGAGTTAGATATACCTTTGTCTTTAGAGCAGTTTTTAGCTGAGTCTCTGCCTCAACCACACTTGAATTCACGTTTTTGGAAAGATTTAGACGTCCTTTTTTCGTTTGCAATACATAGATTTCTTTACTCTTCAGCGGATTTATATGGACAAAAAAAGCATCTTTGCCTTTTTCATCAGGACCGCATAAATCCCTTCCATCGTGGAGCCCTTGACGTAAAAATAGAGGTCTGACAACCAAATCTCTGAACTCGTCTTCTGAAAAGTTCATTAAACGTTTAAGTTTTGCAAAACGGGATAAATTTGCAGGATGGGTTTTTTCTTTTGCAGACATATCTGTTGTCTTATCAACTAAGCATCAATAAATCAGAAATAAGATCCAAAGTTTCATGATTCCTGCCTAGATCTTCCCATGCTACCTAACCATTGCTGAAAAGAAAAGTTCAGAAGGCCGGCGTCGTCTTTTGCGGTTTGAACAGTTCGGTCAGGCGGTCCAGCCGGGAGTCGGGGACGGGGACGACGCCGAGGTTCGGTTCGATGGTGGTAAAGGGATAGGTCGACGAAGCCGCGTCTCCTGACGTCAGTGCGTTAAAGATCGTCGATTTACCGACGTTGGGAAGTCCGACAATGCCGATTTCCATGGGAGACGCATACTAGCAAACCGGTTCCGGCCGCTGCTAGGGGAGGTTGTCGAAAAAGTTTTTCGTTGTTTATGGGGCCGTGGGTCTTGATTTGCCGCTGGAACTGGTTATGGATAGAGCGATGGGTAGAAACCACGCACGATTCGTTGCGGAACTATTTACGAGAGACTGTAGGAACCTCTGACTAGATAGGTCGGAGCAGTCTAAACCTAGGGGGGATGTCAGATGAAATGTCCACGATGTGGGGGGCTTATGGTCAGAGATCATTTTTACGATCCTGACGGCCCTTTTCTTCGTATTGAGACCTTACGGTGTTTGAATTGCGGAGAAACCGTCTATCCGAAAATGGCAAAACAATCGGCTGGATTGGGCTCCAAGAAACCTGCTTCACAAGCTGCATAAGCGTTCGGGGAATCGATCATTTTCTCGTTTCCGGTTGAAGACGCCCTGAATTTCAAGCCATTCCCTCTTGATTTGTGTTAAAGTTCCGGCATTCCGGTTCGCACGGGTCGAAAGGAGGGTCTCCTCATGGGCGCAGAAATGCAGGTCTTCGGCACCCTCGCTTTGTTGCTGGTCGTCAGCGTCTTGCTGACGGCGTTTTTGTACTTGATCCCCATTCCATTGTGGATTGCGGCTTGGGCCTCGAATGCGTACGTGGGGCTCCTGACCTTGGTTGGCATGCGATTTCGCCGGGTGCCGCCCGGTACCGTGGTCACGGCGCGGATCAGCGCGGTCAAGGCCGGACTGGAAATTCCCATCAACGATCTCGAAGCCCACTTTCTTGCCGGCGGCGACGTGGTCAAAGTGGTGAACGCCATGATCTCCGCGGACAAGGCGAACATCCCCATGCCCTTCAAGCGCGCCGCGGCGATCGACCTGGCCGGTCGCGACGTCCTGGAAGCCGTGCAAATGTCCGTGTTGCCGAAGGTGATTGAAACCCCGAGGATTACCGCGGTGGCGAAAGACGGCATTCAACTGATTGCCGTGTCCCGCGTGACGGTTCGAGCGAATATCGACCGGCTTGTCGGTGGGGCGGGGGAGGAAACGGTCATTGCCCGCGTGGGTGAAGGCATGGTGAGTACCATCGGTTCGTCGGACCGGCACAAGGACGTGTTGGAAAATCCCGATGAAATCTCGAAACATATTCTCCAAAAGGGATTGGATGCCGGGACCGCGTTTGAAATTCTCTCCATCGACATCGCGGACGTGGACGTGGGTGAAAATATCGGGGCGAAGTTGCAGATCGATCAGGCTGACGCCGATAAGCAGATTGCGCAGGCCAAGGCCGAAGAGCGGCGGGCCATGGCCGTGGCCCTGGAACAGGAAATGCGGGCCCGGGTGATCGAGGCTGAAGCCGAAGTGCCACGCGCCATGGCCGAGGCGTTTCGGAAGGGCAATATCGGACTCATGGATTATTATCGAATGAAGAACGTGCAGGCCGATACCGCCATGCGAGAGGCTATCGGGCACGACGAAGAGAACCCTGAATCCAAGCCGTGACGTGAGGCAGCGGGATGACCGTCGAGGCATTTGTCTTTCTTGGAATCGTGCTGTTGGTCTGGTTCATTGCTTCCATCGGGAGTTGGTTGCGGGAGCAGATCGAACGCTATACGCGGTATCAGGAAGAATTGAGCGTCCGGGAGACGTCTCTCCCTCCGCCGGTTTTTGAGAGCGTTCAGCCTGAAGAGGCGACGGCTGAATTGCCGAATGTTGCCCCGGCACCCGTCGTTGTCCGGGAGCATCTAAAACGTCCTACCCAGTTACGGTTACGGTATCGGAGTCGAACAGCCGCGCGCCGGGGAATCATCCTGATGACGGTGTTCGGAGCTTGCAAAGCGCTCGAAGTTCGGGACGAATGCTAACCGGTCTACGTTTCGACCTGAACGGGGATGACTTTGACGCGGACCCTGGCCAACCCCTTTCTGTGGAACCCCAGTCTTTTGGCAGCCCCATAACTCAAGTCGATAATACGCTTTCCGGAATTCGGATTATTGACGCTGGGGAATGGCCCACGATCATTGACCCGAACGATAATCGATCGACCGTTTCCCAGGTTCGTCACTTTGACGTTGATCGGTAGCGGCAGGTATTTATGCGCGGCGGTCAAGCCCATGGGATTGAACGCTTCGCCGTTCGCGGTCATGTGCCCCCCTTCCTGCCGGCGGGTTTCTTCCCCGTACCATGACGCGACTCCCGTTTCTTCATAGCGTTGTGCCTGGCTGACGTTCATGGGCACGTAGCGTCTGCCCTTCACGACGTAGGGGGACCATTTGACCCGGCCTTGGCGAATGGCTTCCTTCACCGGCAACCCGTCGATCGTTTCGATCTCATCATGAGTCAGGGGCCAGTCCAATGGGGCCCGTACGACCTCGAACGCAAATTTTCCGATCTTGTAGGTGACTTTGGCAGTCCCGGCTGTGACGGTATAAACCCCTTTAATTAGTTTGTACGTCCCTTTAACGGTGCCGGCAACAATGTCATAGGTCGTCTTCACGACCATACAGCCGGGGAGCAGCATGATGAGGAGGAGAAGAAGGCTTGAGGGGATCAGCCGCGTCTGCGAGGGAATTGACGTCTCTGTTTTGGGCATGGCGATAAGTCGTAGGTCGGATTAGCGTAGCGTAATCCGACAGAACCTTGATTATCGTTCCTCACCCACAACCTGTAGACGCACCTCAATTGAAACATTCAGTGAGTCTACAAGATGTAGGGTGTCCGCTATTGTACACTTTTAGGCGGCGCTTTCAACCCATGCGCGTAAGAAGGGACGTGTCACGTGGTATAGGAAGCGTTGATCCGCACGTATTCGTAGGTCAGGTCCGTCGTCCAGACTCTGGCGCACCCCGGATGATTGCCCAGGGAGAGCGTCATGACGTATTGTTTTTTTCGCATGATTCGTTGGGCCTGGTTGTCGGCCCGGTCTCCGATTGGTTGACCGTGATGCACCACCCGGGTCTTGTCGAAGGTCAAGCCGATCCTGGCAGGATTGAACTTCACGCCGGCCCGGCCCGCGGCCGCCACGATTCGTCCCCAGTTGGGGTCTTCGCCGAAAACGGCGGTTTTCACCAAGGGCGACGTCGCAATGGTTTGCGCGATCTTCTTCGCTTCGCGATTGCTTCGCGTGCCCCGCACGATGATCTCGACAATTTTGGTGCATCCCTCTCCATCCCGGCAAATTTGAAGCGCAAGCGACAGGCAGGCCTCGTGCAACAAGGCGGAGAACGTGATCCATTGGGGTGTGCCCACCTGAATGGTCGAGTTTCCGGCGCGTCCGTTGGCGAGGCACAACACCGTGTCATTCGTGCTGGTGTCTCCATCGACCGAGATGCAATTGAAGGTTTCGTTTACGGTTTGCGTCAACGCGGCTTGCAGCGCCCGAGGCGCGATCGCCGCATCGGTGGTGAGATAGGCCAACATAGTGGCCATATCGGGATGAATCATGCCGGAGCCTTTGGCCATCCCGCCGATCGTTACGAGTCGCCCTTCTATCTCGGCCTGCACGGCCACCTCTTTCGATCTGGTGTCCGTCGTCATGATAGCTTGCGCCGCCAGTTTATGACCGGACCGGCTCAGTCGCCGGATGAGAGGCGGGACGGCTTCACGGATGGCGGGCATCGGTAGCGGGCGGCCTATGACTCCCGTCGAACCTACAAACACCGAGCCGGCGGGAAGACGCAAGGCCGTCGCCGCGAGTTTGCGCATTTCCAGGGCGTCAGCCATTCCCTGTGCCCCGGTCAGCGCATTGGCGTTTCCACTATTCACGATAATGGCTTGGCCTATGTGTTTTTTGAGTTGCCGGTGACATAAAATGACGGAATGTGACGCAATCCGGTTTTGTGTCAACATTCCTGCCATAAAACCGGGATAAGTTGACGCTATCAGGGCGAGATCCGGCAAGGACGCCGGTTTAATGCCGCCGTGAATGCCGGCGGCCAGAAAGCCGGTTGGGGCAGTCACGCCGCCTTTGATCTTCTTCACGTTCATGGGTATGCCGCATGCAGGTTTGTCGTTTGCGTATTCTTTCCTCCCCTCTCCCCTTTTCGTGGGAGAGGGTTGGGGTGAGGGGGCTACGGGAAAATGCCCGGTGCCGTCAGCGCCGTTTCTTCCGGAAAGCCCAGCATCAGGTTCATGGACTGGATCGCTTGTCCGGCCGCGCCCTTGACCAGGTTGTCCAGGGTTGACACGGTGATCACGTGGTTTGTGCGTTCATCCACAAACGCGCCGATGTCACAAAAATTCGATCCTCGAACGTGGATGGGACTGATGGCCGTCGAGGTGTCCCGGATTCTGATGAACCGTTCGTTCGCATAAAAATCCTTGTACAGCATCGTGGCGTCATTGTTCGTGAGCGGGGTCCGGAGTTTGGCATAGGCTGTACTCAGGAGTCCTCGATTCATCGGGATCAGGTGCGGCGTAAAGAGAACGCGCGCGCGCTTTCCTTTGCCTTTCGAACTGTCCATGAGCCGGCTCAGTTCCTGTTCGATTTCAGGCGTGTGACGATGCCGGGCGATGTTATAGGCCGTCAGGGAGTCATGCGCTTCCGGAAAATGATAGTTCAGCCCAGGGCTTCGTCCCGCCCCTGAGATGCCGGACTTGGCATCGACGACAATGGTGCCTGCTTGAATCATCCGATGGGCCAGTAACGGCGCCAACTGCAGGATGGCCGCCGTCGGGTAGCAACCCGGCGCAGCAACCAGTCGCGCGCGCCGGATCCGCGTTCGATGCAGTTCCGGAAGCCCGTATACCGCCTTTTTGAGCAACGCGGGTGATGCATGCGGGGTGCCGTACCATTGTTCGTAGGTTTTCGTCTCTGTGAGCCGAAAGTCGGCACTCAAGTCGATCACGAGGGTTTTGGCCCTGACGCAGGCTGCCACCGGCTCCATGGCTTTCGTGTGCGGCAGGCATGAAAACACCACGTCAACCTTTTTCAGGATGGGCTCGACGTTCAGTGGTGCGAAACGGAACTCATGGAACGTGTCGAGGTGCGGGAACAGGGACGTCACCGGCAGGCCGACGGACTTATCCGCGGTCACGTGGGCTACCGTGACGTACGGATGACCGTCCAATAGGCGGAGGAGTTCTCCGCCCGTATATCCACTGGCTCCCAGTACGGCTACTTGTAATCGAGTGAGACGCATGATTGTTCATCCGGACGAAAAAAGGGAAGGCATTGAAGCCTTCCCTTTTTTCGTCACCATCTTGAAATGTCCGCGTGGTTAACGCTTGGAATATTGGAACCGGCTTCGAGCGCCTTTTTGCCCGTATTTTTTCCTTTCTTTCACCCTGGGGTCGCGCGTCAGCATGCCCTCTTTCTTGAGTGCCGCGCGAAAATCCGGGTTTGCTTTCACCAAGGCTTTGGCCAGGGCATGGCGAAGGGCCCCCGCCTGCCCGGCGGCGCCTCCACCGCAGACCGAGGCTTTGATGCGAAATTGTCCCCGGGTATTCGTCAGTTCAAGCGGCGTTTCGACCTGAATGCGATGGGCAAGCAGGGTGAAATAATGGTCGAGCGTTCGGCCGTTGACCGTAATATCCGGAGGACCCGGTTCGATCCAGGCTCGGGCGATCGCATACTTACGTTTTCCCGTCGCATAGTGTCGTTGACTGATCATCAGAGGTTCCTTTGCAAGTGGTTATGACCAAGGCTCCGGACGTTGCGCGACGTGCGGGTGTTCCGTCCCCACGTAGACGCGCAACTTTTTCGCCATTTTTTTCCCTAATGGATTATGCGGAAGCATACCCTGAATGGCTTTGGACACGATTTCCGTGGGGGCCTTTTTCAAGAGCTGCTCGGCGGTGATGGATTTGATCCCGCCGGGATATCCGGTATGGTGGTAATACGTTTTATCCTTCAATTTTTTCCCGGTCAGCCGAATGGCTTCGGCATTGATTACGATCACGTGATCACCCGTATCCACGTTGGGCGTGAACGTCGGTTTGTGCTTGCCCCGGAGCAGCGTGGCGGCTTGAGTCGCCAAGCGACCGAGCGGGATGCCCTTGGCGTCCAGGATATACCATTTTCTCTCGATCTCGTGGGGTTTGGCTTGAAAGCTGCGCATCAGTGATTCTCCAGTCCGGTTTCGGATGATTGCGATTCTGATTCTTTGTGTTCGAGTTTAGCCAGCCACGCATCCAGGTTGTCGCCGGCTCTTCTCTTGAGAACGTCCTGCGTCACGTAAATCGGACACTTGGCCCTCAGGGCCAAGGCGATCGCATCGCTCGGCCGGGAATCCACCGTTCGTTCGAGTCCATTCAAAGACACGTGCACCGTGGCGTAGTACGTGTTGTTTTGGACGTCCGTCACCACGACCTGAGAGATTTTCATACCCAAGTGAGTCGAGAGGCTTGTAATCAAGTCGTGACTCATCGGTCTGGGCGGAACCACGTCTTCCAGGGCCAGGCGAATGGCCGTGCCTTCGGCCGTGCCCACCCAAATGGGCAGCACGTCGGCGTTGTTTTCGTCGCGGAGGACGACGATCTGGGTATCCGTCTTGGGATCAACCAGCACTCCGTGAACTTTTAACGGGACGAGGTCTGTATTTTGTTCCACGCTCATGACTATGGTGAACCTCTGATTTATCGCACTATCGGGCGCAGGGCTGCGTTGTGTCCTCGCTCAACCCTCACCTATCTCGTTTGATAAGCCTCGGGTTTCGCTCCGGGACGCCTTGCCCTGCATCCCGCTATCACAATAAACATGTCCTCGACGTTCTTAATCGGGGATCAGAGGTTCCTATTAAATCAGAGGTTCCTATGGCGAACAACGGGTTCCGTCTAACAGCGCTACGTCTCGGACTTGCCGAAATCCTCAGGCTTTAAATTTTCGAGCCATCGCTCCAATTCTTCGGAGTTCTGTTTTTGCAGGACTTCCTCCTTGGTAAAAATCGGGGCTTCGGCGCGTAGCGCCAAGGCTATGGCGTCGCTGGGCCTTGAATCGATCGAATATTCCGAATCGCCGTACCAGAGATGAATCTTGGCATAGTACGTATTATCTTTTAAGTCGGTGACCACGGCGCTCAAGATTTTGGCATCCACGTTGTCCAGGATCGACTTCATCAAATCGTGCGTCATGGGACGCGGCGGGGCGACGTTCTCCAAAGCAAAACTGATGGCGCTCGCTTCGGATTTCCCGACCCAGATCGGAAGCATATCGGAACTCTCTTCGTCCCGAAGGATAACAATATAGGCGTTGTTATAGGGATCAAACAACAACCCCCGCACGTTCATTTGCGTAATCATGTCTAGAATCGATTGAGGCCGTACAAAGTAGACAAACCTATCATTCGGTCCTTTCTCATGTCAATTATGCCCTGAAGATTCAACCGGAATTCTGGCGTCATTCCCAAGGCCTTCCCGAGTCTCAGCGCCGCGGCGGCCGTGTGCCATGGATAATTTCGTTCATTCGTCTTGCAGGTGTCCCCATCGTTTTGGCCAGCCGGTACTGGCTGATTTCCAGTTCCTCAAGCATCTCAGCCAAGCGTTCTCCGGGATGGATGGGCGGCCTGTTCGTCATCAATCAGTCTTCTCAATGGCAGTCTGTGATTTCAATGGCTCTGGCACCTTGATCCGTCCAGCGTAAACACACACGCCATTGATCGTTGATACGGATGCCGTGCTGACCTCTTCGGTTGCCCTTCAGCGCCTCCGTAACGTCTTGGTGAAAAGAATTAGATCAAATAGTCTAAAAAATTGAAAACTATATGACCATATGATATACAACTCGGTCAAAAAAGCGGTCAAAGATGGCATCATGAAAGATATTCTTGCATGTTCCTCCATTCCCGTAGGCGCTCTGTTCCGGATCTCGTCCGAATTATCCTGCTCCTCCTTGCCGTGCCAACATTCCTTCTTCCGTCACTAGTTGCTGCTCAGACGGAAAACGTTCCGACGGGGTCGGACGTTGTTTTCAGCCACGACTCTTATTCCATGCACGAGCGTGAGGATGAACAGGCTCGCGTTCATACTATTACGGTTAAGGCAGGCCCCAATGCAATCGGCGGAGTGTCTTGGGCTCTCTTCGATGGTGGTGCTCAACGGGGGACCGACTATGAACCTGTTACCAAGGAAGGAGTCATCAGGACAGGCATTTCAACGACTCATGAAATCAAGATTAAGATCATCGATGACGACCTGGTGGAACCTCTTGAGACATTTTACATCCGTCTTTCCAATCCAACCGGTAACGCCACGTTTCCTGGTGGTAAGACGCAGATGGATGCCATTGTGGAGATTGCCGACAATGACCAGGTTTCGATCACAGTGGACCCTGTCACCGTGACCGAAGGTGACTCCGCACAGTTTCATCTGAAGTTGGGACGGGTGTTCAGGACAGGCGAATTCGCCCAAGTTTTTGTGAGCACCGGTCGCTACGACAAGGACGATATCGTCCCGGCAGAGCCCGTTGACGACTATTCGACGATATCAGCACAGTCTGTGAGCTGGTCGAAGGATGACCAGACCAAAACCGTTACCGTGCCGACGACACAGGACGAAATCGACGAACCGAACGAAGCCTTTACGTTGTTGGTCACGAATCAGCGGGGCGTGGATCTGTCGGATTTTGTTATTCCCACGGCCACCATCCTCGACAACGATCCCACCCCGGTCATCTCTGTATCCTCGCCGCGGGTCAAGGAAGGTAATGCCGACCATGCGGCAATGCCGTTCAATCTGACGCTCGACCGCCCCAGCGCCTCTACGGTGACCCTGAACTACGTTGTCAGCAATACGAGCACGGCGAAATGGGGTGAGGACTTCAAGGCGTTCGCGAGAGGTGTCCTTACCTTTTTACCGAATGAGACGAAAAAAACTCTCAAGATTGAGGTCGCTGGCGACACTCGTAGCGAGTCGGATGAGACCGTCGTCCTGCATTTGAGCAAGGCGGTCAATGCGACGTTCGCAGGCGGCGTCGCGACGCTCGACGTGACCGGAACCATTGTGGACGATGATGATGACGACGATGATGATGATACATCCCTCGTCGCAGTGCTGTCTCTTACGGGCCCTCCCCACGATGTGGAGGAGGGGAGAACGGCCGTCTTTCGTGTGGAGTTGGACAGGGCTTTGACGGAGGACGTGCCGTTTGCGTGGCGGACTCACAATGGCGACGCCAAGGGCAACCGTGGAGATTTTACTCCTGTCCCATGGACGGATGGCGTGATCCCCGCCGGCGACACCGGTGTTGACCTGAAAGTCGATACGATCCTCGATGAAGCGGTCGGTGAAGGGACTGAATTCTTTACGGTACTTCTTCGTCTCCCCGCGATGAGCAGCGTGGAGTTGAAAGGCAGCCTGACGAACCAAACGAGGGCGAGAGCCAATATACTCGATGGGCCGGCCGTGTCGGTTCATGACGCGCAGACCGTGACCGAGGGTCGTAAGGCGGTGTTTCCCGTGACGTTGAGTGCTGTTGTGGCTACTGATGTCACGGTGCATTGGAAAACCATGGATGGTCGTGCCCAGGGTGGTAGCGACTACACGGCCGTGCCGGACGGGCAGGTCACCATCGCTGCCGGTGACCAACACGCGACGATTCGTGTCCAGACGATACAGGACACGATCGATGAGGATAACCAGGAGTTTTCGGTCATACTGACGCAGGTGGACGGGGCGATACTCAACGTGAGTACCGCCACGGGCGTCATCCGTGACGACGATGCCCGGCCACGGATGACGATCGACGATGTGAGTGTCACGGAGGGCGGGACTGCACGCTTTCGGGTGAAATTGTCGACGGCTTCCGAGCGGCCGGTGTCCGTGCGCTGGCAGACGGCTGACGACACGGCCAGCACACAGGGCAAGGACTACGTTGCTGCCAGTCTTCAAACCGTGACCATCCCAGCCGGCGATTTGCACGCTGACATCGAGGTTGTGACCCTCGACGATAAGACCTCTGAAGGCAACGAACGCTTCAAGGTACTGCTCTCCCACGCGCCTGATGTCATGCTCAAGGACGATGAGGCGTTCGGCACGATCATCGACAACGAGCCGTTGCTGGTCTCTGTCTCGCCGGCTCGGCTTCAGGGTGCAGTCGCTTCCCTGCCGAATGGTCAGATACTTGAGCCGCCGCTCAACGGTTCGACCACATTACTGTTCGATATCCGTCTGACGTACGCCGTGAACGTCCCGGTCACCGTCGACGTTCAAGTGCTTGATGGTGATGAAAACGACAACTGGCCGACGAGAGCCGGTCAGGATTACCGTGTTGCCCCGATGAAACCCGGTCAGGTCCAGTTCATGCCCGGAGAGACGTCAAAAACATTGACCGTCGTCGTTCTTGGCGACGCGCCGGTTGAAGGTTATGAAATCTTCCGTGTGGCACTTGACAATCCTTCCGGCGCGTCGATCGATCCTGGTCGTCGCGTTTCGACCGTCACGATCGAGGATGATAGCGGCATGCACTTTTTCATTCCTGCCGGTCAACCGCACGTCGTCCGGGAAGGAGGAAAGATCAGCGTTACGCTGGAGCGCAAACCGCGTGACGTCTCCGGACTGGCAAAACAGTTTCCTTCAAGGAAGCTCAATAATACGTATCGCGCCTGTTTGTATGGCGGGATTGCCGACACCTCGTATCGCCCGAAAGATGTGCCCGGCCGGGCAGTTGTGTCAGGCTACGGCGACATTCTTCCGTTGGATGACGTGTTCTTGTCGCTATCCGGTCGGGGAGCGGAAGGCAATCACTGCAGTATACGCAGTGATTCCGGCATTTCGACTGTCGTCTGGAGCAGGTTCCCGGTCGATACTTGGCGCCAGACCATCGAAATACAGACCATCCAGGATACCCGCGTCGAGGGTGACGAAACGGTCACACTCCTTTTTCGAAACAGCTCCAATCGTGACGTGCGCACGCCGCAATCCAGCGTAGTGCGTCATGAGATCACGATCCTCGATGACGACGCGCATCTCGTCCGGGTGGAGAATGCGTCGGCATCCGAGGGCAGCCCGGTAGAGTTCAAGATCTACGTCGATCCTCCTCTTGCCCCCGGTGAGACCGGAACCGTGAACTACATGACCACCGATGGCACGGCGCTGGGTGGCGTGGATTACACCGCCCAATCCCTTCGGCAGATCACGTTGAGTGCCCCGGCGCAGACTGGCGCACCCGCGGCGACGATCAGTGTCCCGACCGTCGCAGACAACCTGTCCGAATTGACCGAGACGTTCACTCTCACCTTGAGTCATCCTGCCCCTGGTTTCAGCTTAGGTGATACTGAGCACCGCACGGCCACGGCCACGATCCTCGATGACGACCGTGTGCTGGTGTCCTTCGAGAACACGGTGGTGACTGAGGGGAAGGACGCGGTGGTCACGGCGTGGTTGCCTCAAGCCGTCGAAGAGGACGTCATTGTCACCTGGAAGACGGTTGCGGATGGTGCAGAGTCACCTGCGGACTTTGACGCGGTAAGCAATCAACAGTTCACGATCAGTGCCGGCACGCGGTCCGCTTCCGTAACGGTCACCACGAAGAAGGATGACAAGGACGAACTCGACGAGGACTTCAAAGTCGTTGCCACGGCTGCAAGTCCGGTGTACGTCCACGTTGGAGCGGCGGCTGTGGTGACCATCCGTGACGACGATTCTGCCACCCTGAATTTCGGTGGCTATGCCAACGCCACGATCGAAGAGAACACGCTTTGGAAATCCGTAATCCCGGCCCTGACGGGCATGCCGTTCAAGCATGTGACTTGGACGTTGGAAGGTGACGATGCGGCGCGGTTCAAGATCAACGCGGACACCGGCAGACTGACGTTGCCTGCGCAGAACTACGAGAAACAGAGGGACAAGGACAAGGATAACGTGTACGAGGTCATGGTGCGCGCCACAGACGAAGATGGGACGACTGCGACTTCAGCCCTGACCGTGACGGTGACGAACGTGGTCACGTTCGTCCGGATCGAATCAGATCTTAAAGTGGAAGGCGATGCTCTTCAGTTTGAAGTGATGCGTGAGAGCAACGTGAGCGTCAATGTCCCAATAACGTTCAAGTGGCGCACGCAGCAGGACAAGGATGGCGAGAACCCGGCTGATGAAACTGACTATACGCCAGTGACGGAATGGAAGACGGTCGATATGGGTACGAATCCGACCATCACCCTTTCGGTCGGGACTGCCGACGACGCTATCGTCGAGTCGCCTGAGACGATGCGGGTGGAACTCAGTGACCTCAACGACGGCAAGAGCGATGATGTCCTTTTCTTCAACATTGGCGACCAAGAGGGCCATGTCGCCATCGGCGAAATTCTCGATAATGACACCCGCGGCATTAAGGTGACGCCATTGACGCTGACGTTGGATGAAACGGACGATTTGTCGACCCGGAGGTTTGTCGAGAATCAGGGGACATACACGGTGCGACTCACCAGCCAGCCGACGGGTACGGGGACGGTGACCGTTAATGTGGCCAGTGGTGACAGCGACGTGGCTATGGTGGACAAGGCAAGCCTGACGTTTGACGCGGACGACTGGAGAACGGAGCAGGTGGTGACCGTGACCGCCCAACCTGACGACATCGACAATACCGGCGACGAGCGTGCCACCACTATCACCCACACGGGCAGCGCCGCCGACACGGACTATGCAGGCCTGACAGCGGAGCCTGTAGCCGTCACGGTCGAGGACGACGACGAGGCGCCCACGGCGCTCACGATCACGGTTGACCAGAGCACAATCAAAGAAAACGCTGACAAACCCACCGTGCAAGTTACCGCGTCTCTTGACGGCGACACCCGTTTCGCCACCGACAAGACCATCACCATTACCGTAGGGGACGCTGATAATGATACCGCCACCGAAGGCTCCGGCGGCGATTATGATACGGTAGCGGACTTCGATATCACCCTGCCTGCCGATACGGCCAGCGTCTCCAAGGATTTTACGCTCACCCTGCATAACGACGACGTGGATGAGCCGGATGAGACCATTAGCGTCACCGGCGAACTCTCCGGAGTGACGGTGACCAACACGACGATCACCATCGAAGATGACGACGCCACCCCCACCGTCACGCTGGTGCTCACCCCGGCAGAGATAAACGAGAGCGGAGACGACCACGCCAGTACGGTAACGGCCACGATGGACGGGCAATCCAGCGAGGCAGTGACGCTCACCCTCTCCGCCACGCCGGTCACCCCGGCGGTCGCCGGGGACTACACCCTGAGCGAGAATACAACCCTGACAATCCCGGCCCTCTCTACAGCCAGCACCGGGGACGTCACCATTACCGCAGTCGATAACGACGTGGATGCGGCAGACAAGACCGTCACCATTTCGGCCACCGCCACGGGCGGCAACAAGCTGGTGCAAGCGCCGGGGAACCAAACCCTGACGATCGAGGACGACGACACCCGCGGCATTCTCGTAACGGAGACAGCGCTGACGTTGGATGAGGAGGACGATGCGAGCACCATGAACGATGACGAGCACCAGGGCACGTATGACGTTGTGCTCAACAGCGCACCCTCGGGCGGTACGGTGACGATCAGTGTTGCCAGTGGCGATGTGAATATCGCGACGGTCATGCCGAAGAGCCTCACGTTTGACGCCTCCAACTGGAATATACCGAAAACGGTGACCGTGACCGCTGTGCCCGACACGGCCGATAATCCGATGGATCGACGCATGGTGATGGTGACCCATACCGTGAGCGCCACGGGGACGGATTACAAGGACGAAACCGCAGACAGCGTGACGGTAACGGTCACTGACGACGATGGTGAGCCAACGCTGTCCATCAACAATCCATCCGTGGATGAGGATGACAGCGGCACCACGGCGACGCTCACCTTCACTGTGCGGCTGACGCCGCAAAGCGATAAGCAGGTCACCGTGGCCTACGCGGACACCGGCACCGGTACTGCCACGTCGGGCACGGACTACACGGCCTTGGCCGGCAAGACGTTGACCTTTGAAGCCGGTGACACCAGCAAGACCGTGGCGGTGATGGTGACCGGCGATGACATTGATGAACCCAACGAGACGGTAGTCGTGCAGTTGTCCTCGCCCACCAATGCGACATTTCCGGGCGGCGCGACCACTCGTACCTTGGACGGAACGGGAACCATCACGGATAACGACCCCACGCCTACGGTTTCCGTCTCCGACGCCACAGCCGTGCCCGAAGGCAACGTGGCAACGCCTGATCCCCCTAACAACATGACCTTCAGGGTGACCCTCTCCGCCGTCAGCGGCCAGACCGTGACGGTGCCTTACACCCTGGGTGGCACGGCTACTTCAGGCACGGACTACACCGAGCCCGATCCGCGCTCCGTGACCATTACGGTGGGGGCCATGCACGCGGACATCACCATCCCCGTGAAAGGCGATGAGGTGGACGAGGAAAACGAGACGATTACGGTGACGCTGGGCAAGCCGACGAATGCCACGGTCTCGACTGCTCAAAGCGCAGGCACTGCCACGGGGACGATTACGGATGATGATACCCGCGGCATCACCGTAACGCCCACCGCATTGACTGTGGCTGAGGCAGACGACACGAAGACCGCAGCGACCAGGGAAGATCAGGGCACCTACAAGGTGGTGCTCGCCAGTCAGCCAACCGGCCCGGTGACGGTCAACCTGAAAAGTGGAGATGACTCCATAGCCACGATAGACGAGGTAAGCCTGGTCTTTGACACCGACGACTGGAATACGGAACGCACAGTGACCGTCACCACCCAAAACGATGCCATCGACAATACGGGCAACGTGCGCAAGGTGGATATCTCGCACACGGTGAGCGCCGCCGGCACGGACTACGCAAAAGAGACAGCGAAGTCTGTAACCGTCACGGTCACCGACGATGACGACGTTCCCAGCGGCATCACACTGAAGGTAGATACGGACACGGTAAGCGAAGGCGCAAAGACCACAATCATCACCGTCACTGCCGAAGTGAACGGCGCTACACGCTATGCGGAGGCGAAGACCGTGACGGTGAGTGTAAGTGACGACGCTGCGGCATCGCCCGCGGATTACGCGGCGGTGAACAATTTTGGCATTACGATCCCCCTGGGAGCGGTAAGTCACACGGGCACGTTCACGCTGACCCCGGCTGACGACAGCCTGGACGAAGATGATGAGACTATCGCCGTGACCGGCACCACTTCGGACGCTCTCACGGTGACCGGGACAGAAGTGACCATCACGGATAATGATGATCCGCCGAGTTTTGCCATTACGGGGGGCGAAGTGAACGAGGGTGACAAGATCACCTTCACCGTGACCCGCAGCGGCGCCACGGGGAACGCGGTGACGGTCAAGATTGCGACCCAGGCGGATTCAAGTGACGGCGTCAATGCGGCCGATGCGGATGACTACACGGCCCTGGCGTCACAGACGCTGAATTTTGCGAGCGGGGATGAGACGAAGGAGGTGGAGGTGCAGACCACCGAGGACGACCTGTTTGAGCCGGACGAGACGTTTCTCGCGGTCATCAGCGACCCGAAGCTTGGTGAGGGTGACCCGGGCACGGGAGTGACCATCGCGGAAGACGGCGGCAGCGCCAAGGGGACAATCAAGGACGGCGACACGAAGCCCTCATTTGCCATTACGGATGCCAGTGCGGATGAAGGCGATGCCATCACCTTTACGGTGATCCGTTCAGGGGCCATGGACAATGTGGTGTCGGTCAAGTGGAACACCAAGGCGGCTTCGGGGACGAATGCCGCATCCACTGCTGATTACACACCGATGACCACGGCGACGAAGTTGGATTTCGGGAAGGGCGTTAAAACTGTGACGTTCACCGTCAGCACCACGGAGGATGTGCTGGCCGAAGGCGATGAGACTTTCCTGGTGGAACTGACCGATGCTGCAGGCGGCACGATCACCACCAGCGAGGCCACGGGCACTATCACAGATGATGACGATGCGCCCACCGGTATCACGCTGAGTGTGGATACCAACGGCGCGACTGCCGGCACGCCGAGTACGGTGGGCGAGGGCGCCGGGGCCACGACGGTCACCGTGACGGCGACGGTGAACGGGATGACCCGTTATGTGGATGCCAAGACCGTGACAGTGAGCGTGGTGGACGCTACCGCCACTTCCCCGGCGGACTATGCGGTGGTCAACAACTTCAGCATTACCGTTGCCGCGGGCACGGCCAGCCACACCGGCAGCTTCACCCTAACGCCAGTGAAAGATGACTTGGATGAGGCCAATGAAACGATCGACGTGACGGGCGTCACCGCCGATGATCTGACGGTGACCAAGGCCACCCTCACCCTCATCGACAATGACAACCCGGTGAGCTTTGCCATTGCCGGAAGTGTAGCGGACGAGGGCAAGCAGGTGACTTTCACGGTGACCCGCGCCGGGGCCAAGAACAACGTAGCGACAGTGCAGGTGGCTACGGCCACGGACACCGGTGACGAGGCCAACGCAGCCGATGCTGACGATTACACGGCGTTGGCCACGCAGACATTGAGCTTTGCCGCTGGAGATACGAGCAAGATAGTTGAAGTGCAGACCACCGAGGACAACCTGTTTGAGCCGGACGAGACGTTCCTGGCGGTATTGAGCGCCCCGGCGCTGGCCGACGGTGACCCCGGCACCTGGGTGAGCATTGCCTCGGGCGGTGGGCGCGCGAAAGGCACGATCAAGAACGATGACATGGAGCCGTCGTTTGCCATTCAGGACGCCAGCGCGGCGGAGGGAGAGGCCATTACCTTTACGGTGACCCGCTCAGGGGCCATGGACAATGATGTCTCGGTCAAGTGGAACACCAAGGCGGCGAGCGGGGCGGATGCGGCCGCCATCACGGATTACACGCCAATAACAACGGCGACGACGCTGACCTTTGCCAAGGGTGTAGGCAGCGTGACGTTCACGGTCGCCACCACAGAGGACCTGCTGGACGAGGGGGACGAGACCTTTCTGGTGGAACTGACTGGGGCCGTAGGCGGCACCATCACCACCAGTGAGGCCACCGGCACCATCGAAGATGATGACGCGGCGCCCACCGGCATCACGCTGAGTGTGGACGCGGCCTCTGTAGGCGAGGGCGCGGGGGCCACGAATATCACAGTGACCGCGACAGTGACCGGCACGACACGCTACGCGGCGGCGAAGACCGTGACGGTGAGCGTGGCGGACAACACCGCGAAATCGCCCGAGGACTACGCGGCGGTGACCAATTTTGACATTACGATCCCCCTGGGAGCGGCCAGTCACACGGGCACGTTCACGCTGACCCCGGCGGACGATGCCTTGGACGAGCCGGATAGTGAGACCATCGACGTGACCGGCACCACCTCGGACGCTCTCACTATTACCGGGACAAAAGTGACCATTACGGACAACGATGACCCGCCGAGTTTCGCCATTACGGGGGGCGAAGTAACTGAGGGCGGCAAGATCACCTTCACCGTGACCCGTAGCGGCGCCACGGGGAACGCGGTGACGGTCAAGATTGCGACCCAGGCGGATTCTGGTGACGGCGTCAATGCGGCCGACACAGACGACTACACGGCCTTGGCGTCACAGACACTGAGTTTCACGAGCGAGGATACCAGCAAGGAGGTGGAGGTACAGACCACGGATGATGACCTCTTTGAGCCGGACGAGACGTTTCTCGCGGTCATCAGCGACCCGGCGAAAGCGGACGGTGATCCGGCAACCGGTGTGACCATAGAGTCAGGCAAAGGGAGCGCGAAGGGCACGATCAAGAACGATGACACACAGCCGTCGTTTGCCATTGC
>JAJDZI010000098.1 GCA_022824735.1 Nitrospirales bacterium | reverse complement strand
CGCTAACGCTCAATCTCCAAACCACGCGCCAGGAATTCGACGGGTCCCAGCCGGCCCACAATGTCGTGGTGGAAGTCACGACCCAGTGGTGAGGGCAACAGGGCGGCGGACAACCACAGGGGGTTGTCCCTACAAGACCCGTAGGGAACGGACCCGTGCCGTCCCAGCCCCTCGTAGGGGACGGCCCCCGTGCCGTCCCAGCACCTGAGAGATAGCGCGACGACACAGGCCAAAAGCAAAGACTCCGGACGTTGTCTCTTTCTGTCATCCTCGACAATATGAACTGGATCCTCGATTAAAAATGTCGGGGATGGATCCAGGGTCTTTGTTTGTTGTAGCCGCCGCATCTCATGCGGCTTGAAGCAGCCAGGACAAAGATGCGCCATAAGGGAGAGGATCGAGGATGACAGAGGGAGAGGGGCACAGGAGGGGAAGGGTTACAGCGTTTCCCGGATTTTTGCTCCGCGATAGCCGTTTTGCACGATGCGGTAAAAGAACCTGAGCACGTCCACCAGATCGAACCAGAATCCGCAATTGAGGCATTTGGCGTAGAGGTGCCGGGTCATCGGGGTGTAATGCCGCTCCACCATCATCAGGCCCTGACACTTGAGACATTGCATGATCTGTTTCCTGGTCCTGCCCTGTTCTTCCTATGCTCAGCCGTTCAGGTGGCGGCCGGTTCGTTGCCCTGTCCTCTGAATTTCAATCCATGATGCAGGAAAATCGATACACTATTTTCCGCGTTGTTGACAACTGCCAGACCGGGTTCTTCGCCCCGGTCCGGGGCGACGATCAGCGTGGTCAGGGCAAACGGCCCTCGTGGCGTGCGATAGTGCCGCGGGGGATAGTGAAAGGTGCCGTCGCCGTTTCCGAACAACACCGAAATACTCCCCGATTGGATGTTCACGACCGCGGCATCGGGAATATCGTCTCCGTCGAAATCCTGGGCCAAGCCGTCATTGGGACCCGCGTCGCCGCCTGAATCCATGCCCTCCTGAAACGTGCCGTCGCCGTTTCCCAAAAAGACGGTGATCGTGTTCATCTGTCCGTTTACCACCAGGAGGTCCAACACACCGTCATTGTTGAAGTCGGCGCAGGAGACGGATAAGGGCCGCTTACCCGTCCGGTAATCGGTGGGCAAGAGAAAGGTGCCGTCGCCTTGGCCCAACCAGATCGAGACGGCACTGCTCATCGGCCCGCCGTTGGTCACCGCCATATCCACGTGCCCGTCCTGGTTGAAATCCGCAGTGGTCACTGAGGTGGGGGTGTCCCCATATTCGTACAGCGGCCCGATCCGGAATTTCCCGTTCCCGTTTCCGAACAGCAGTTGCAGCTTGTCGTTGCGCAGAGCCGCCACCAAATCCACCCGGCCGTCACTGTTGAAATCTCCACTGGCGATGGAGACCGGCGTCCGGTGGACGGGGTACAGCCCGTCTTTCTCGAACGTTCCACCACCCCGCCCCGTAAAAATCGCAACCTGGTTGCTCCCGGAACAAGCGATCGCCAAATCCTCGTGCGCGTCGCCGTTGAAGTCCAGGACCGCCAGGTTCCGCGGTTCCTTGCATACCCGAATGGAGACTTGCGCCTGGAAACTCCCATCCCCGTTGCCAAGCAGGAGAGACAGGGTATTCGCCGAAATGTTGCTGGTCACCAGGTCCGAAAATCCATCCTCATTGAAGTCCCCGGCCCTTACGGCGGTTGGGTTTTTCCCGACATCATAACTGGCAAAGAGATAGAGCAGGTCCGGGGGCACGTAGGGATCCTTGGGCGAGCACCCGGGCAGAAACAGTATGCCGCACAACGTGAGGAACCGGAGCATGTTGCCTGCCATCAGGCGGGGAACGACCATTTCAGCACCCCTTCTCGAATCGTGCGGTTTCCGGCATGAATCCGGGCTTGTCATGATCTCCGCAGAGAATGAAACAGTATATGAGCTTTGACCATGCGACACAACGGGTTATTCCTGCATGACCGGGAAACTGTCTGCACGCCTTTGCTCGCAGCCCAAGGGACCGCCGCGGGATTTTCGCTGAATCCTGCAATTTTCCCATGAAACGACTGGAAGAGTTTTACAAGAATGTGCTATAGGTTTCTTCTTTGGAAGGAGGAGCATACTCATGTCGGAAACAAATTCGGATAAAGTCAAAATCGAACTCACCATGTACGGGGTCGCCGAGATCCTGAAATGGTGCGTGGACAAAAATAACGGACGGATCCCGAACGTGGATACCGAAGGCTTCAAGCAAATGCAGGCGGCAATCGCCGACAAACCGGAAAAAGGGGACTACTTTACCTTTGATAAATTCTGGAAGATGTCGAAGGTGTTCGAGTTCACAAAGGACGAAGTTGCCACCATCGACCGGTGTCTGTACGACATTCCCAACTTCGAGGGCAAACAGCTCCCTCAAATCCGCTACAAATTCTGGCCCGCCCAAGCCGACTGAGCCCCGTTGCCGATTCGAGTAACGTGAAACGTCACGGTTGGCCTGGGGGCTCAATGACGGCGGCTGATTCAGCATTGACATAGATATGCCTGCCATATATGTTTTTATGTATGCGCACAACAATTCACATCGATGACCATCTGTTCGCCGAGTTAAAAGGGGTTGCTGCGGACACCGGGAGGACCCTGACTGCGCTCATTCATGACGCTCTTCGCGAATCCCTGTCCCGGCGTCGCGCAACGGAGCGACCAGCCGTCAACCTGCCCCTGTTCCATGGAACGGGAGTTATGCCCGGTGTGGACCTGAGCGACTCGGCTTCGCTGCTTGCCCTCATCGAAGGGGATCATGGTCCTCCCTGACGTGAACGTGCTTGTGGCAGCGTATCGTGACGACGCTCCGGAACATGGCTCCTGCAGGCCGTGGCTTGAGACCGTGCTTGGCGGAGACGCGGCATTCGCTGTATCCGATCTGGTGCTGAGCGGATTTCTCCGCATCGTCACCCATCCTCGCGTATTCATCATCCCGAGTCCACCGGACGAAGCCCTGCAGTTCGCAAACGTGATCCGGAGCCAGCCCCAATGCGTTCCAATCAGCCCCGGTCCCAGGCATTGGGAGATATTTACGCGCCTGTATCGTGATGCAGAAACGATGGGCAACCTGATACCTGACGCATATTTCGCCGCACTGGCAATCGAGTCCGGCTGTGAATGGATCACACTCGATCGTGACTTCGCACGCTTTGCCGGTCTCCGATGGGGCCGCCCCGCGCGCAATCCATCGTGAATCCTGTGTCGCGCCTAGCGCCGCTCAATCCCTTCATTCCGTGGCTCGTAGACGACTTAGCCGGCCTGCCCAACTGAGTATGCGTTCGTCAGCGGTCACGAGACGGTGGCCGTCCAATGCAGTTGCAACAATCAGACGGTCGGCCGGGTCGGCGTGGAAACCGGCAAGGCTGATCGCGCGGATTCCGATCGCTCCATCGACGGCGATTTCAATTATACCTTGTTCCAGTTGCTCACGACGCCACAGACCGACGTCTTCAGAAAACCTGATTCGTCCTCTATCCCTGAGCATCGCTATTTCCCAGAACGAGATCGCAGAGACGACAACTTGACCTGACTGCCATGCCCTGTCGATCTCACGTCGAGCCTTGGGGCCCAATCGTGCCTCACCACCTCTGAGCCACAGCATGACGTGCGTATCGAGAAGAATCACTCGTCACCGTCCCCTGTCCTGCCGGCGTTCACTTCCCACTCGACATCCAGCGGTTCAATGATGTCGCCAAGGATCGTGAATCTTCCTTTGTCGATGCCGAACAGACTCTTCGGCCTCTTGCGATACGGCACGAGGCGCGACACTGGGTGGCCATTCTTGGTAATGACGATCTCGGCGCCGCTGTCTGCCACCTCGTCCATGAGCTTCAGGCACTTTGCCTTGAACTCGGATGCCTTGATCGTCTTGGCGCCAGCTATTTTTCCGCTACCCATCTTCTTAAACTCCATCCTGTTTGTTGTTAAAACACTGCTATGATACTATAGTCACGACCATGGTCACAATAGACGATCAAACTCACGTTGCGTTGCATTGTCATACGGTACTTCGCATTCCGGTTTTGCCGAAGCGTATCGAACCTTTGCGTCATCTCGGAACCACTACGGCCGAAATTCGACACCCGTCCCCCTCCACCGAAGACACCCGTCTCCGAGATGAAAATATCCAGAAGCGTTGATTTTGTCATCAATTGATGTAGAATTTGAGGCGGGTGATGTTATCGTCCATCTAATCAACCACGGAAGGTCGGAGATGAGAACAACCCTGAATATAGATGATACCTTGCTAGCGCGGGCGCAGGAAGTTACCAGCATCACGACGAAACCGGCACTGATTCGAGAAGCACTGAAGGCGTTGGTGGAGCGGGAAAGCGCGAGACGACTTGCCAAGTTGGGTGGCAGTCAACCCGGCCTCCAATGCGTTCCACGACGCCGTTTGATCGATGATTCTGATTGACACCTCAGTGTGGATTGAGCATCTGCGAAAGGGAAGCCGTGCCTTGGCGCACTTGCTCAATAACAACCAAGTGCTTATCCATCCTTTTGTTCTTGGGGAGATAGCCTGCGGGACTCTTGCTGACCGCGATGAAATCCTGACACAGTTGAAAGATTTGCCCGCTCTTCCCAAGGCAGATGAATCCGAAGCGTTGTATTGTATCGAACGTCATCAATTAATGGGACTGGGCCTTGGTTATATTGACGTCCATCTGCTGACTGCAACGCTTTTAGCCCCACCGACTCAACTATGGACACAAGACAACCGGCTCAAGGCAGCGGCAAAGACAATGAACTTCGCTTATCAG
>JAJDZI010000056.1 GCA_022824735.1 Nitrospirales bacterium | reverse complement strand
CACCACGATCCCCGGCACCGTTTCCCACACCGGGTTGGCCGCGTCCATCGGGATCGGCCCGCTGATGCTGCCCACCGGAATGGTCACGGGCTGGCTGACCGCCAACGGAACTTGCCCCATCGTCAACATCACGCCGACGGCCAGGGCAGAGAGAAGAATGCCGAACACCAATCCTTTGTTACGCGTCTGCACCACTCTCATAATGACGCATCCTCCTTTGATAAAGATTAAAACAAAAATAACTGCGGACTACCCACTTCCTTTAGAACTGCACTACGGTTACTACCCAACAACGTATCGCGCACTCTTGCGCCGGACTTACGCCGAACCGGACTGCCCCGATTCCGGCTTCTCTTTGTCCAAATAGGCCTGAGCCCCAACCTCATCCATCAGGAGGCTGAGTTCATTGCCTTTATCCTGCGCGCCACATTCGAAGGAAATGCCTTCCGGAGAAACAAAACTAGCCGGACGATAATCCGTTTCCGAGTACGGTTGAGGCGTGACGCCCAAGTAGGCAATTTCAAAAGCTACCCATTGAGAAGTCAGGTCCGCCACAAGTTTATAGAACCCATACTCAGCTTTTTTCTTCAACATGCCTGAAAATAACGGCACCCATCTTCCCACGTGTTCCTTCACGAATTTCTTTTCGGCCTCGATCACCGTCTTGAGTTTTTCCGGGCCATCATGGCACAGCGCATACGATTCCTTGTAGGCCAGAAAATGCAAAAACTCGAGTTCCACGCTCAAATGATCCAGACGCTCGTGGATGTCCTGTGAGAGCTGGACACCAAAGGCCGAATAAAATCCGGCAATATCTCCCATGACGTAGGATTGGCCGAACACGTGATCATTCCCGAACAAGGTCTCATACGGCGGGCAATCCAAAGCGATGACGTTACTGAACACCCTCCGGTGTTCATCCCTCAGGTCCTGGATATCCCAATTCATGCCCTCGGATGAAACCCAATTCTCGACCTCGTCGAAATGATCCGAGATCCCCTGCAGGACCTCCTCGGTTGCCTGATCTATCGGAGTCGGCAAAGCCGCTTTTAGACTCTTGAGCGCGGCTCGTCCATCCTCTACCAACTCTCCGCTTTGCAGATAATCCAAAAATTCATCGTCTTCGGGATACAGATAACTCCAGGACAGAAGAAGATACAACTTGCTCCTGGCTAAAGCCCGCTCAACGGCTGGAGAGTCTTTTACCGACGACCCGACTGATGGAGAGATGGAAGAGGTTGCTGCCCCCCCGTTCTGTTCTTCCGTAACTTTCGTGGACATAAACCCCCGCTCGTCTCAACAGGAACAGTCTCTGTTCCCATCTCTCAAATAAAAATACAAATACAGGTCATCCGGTGACTCCTCGCCACCGGAATCGGGGACAGATCATAGGCCAACTGCTGATCGAAGTCAAGTTCTAAAACCGGCAAAAATTATGGCCCTAATCTCGCCGGAACGACCCTGATCGCCACATGATCATTCACGGTCTTGCAAATATGCTCGCAAATCCCGCACCCAACGCATCGGGCTGCTTCAACCCGGATGGCCAGCGAAGCAAAATCCATCTCAAGGGCCTGCGTCGGGCACGGGGCCACGCACGCGTTGCAGCCCTGCCCGGCCGTACAGACCCTTTGGGAAACGGCGGCGATGCCCATGCTGACGTCCACGAGGCCGCCGACGGGGCGAAGCGCCTCCGGTTCACAGGCAGCGATACACGGAAAATCCTCGCAAAGGTAACAGGGCTGTTCGTCAGGATAGATGACCGGGGTCTCCCTTCGCTCAGAGCCGCCGGAATCGTGGTGGTCTTTGAGGACACGGATGCTGTCGTGCGGGCACGCGTCGACACATTCTCCACAGCCCGTGCAGCTCTCGAGAAACAGGGCTTCCTCAAGCGCGCCGGGCGGCCGCAACCAATCGGTTCGTCTTTTTTCCGGTTGTTCCTCCCGGACGTCTTCCGCGTCCCGGTGCTTGACGTACTCATGCACGGTCACACCCAAGGACACAACGCTCTGTTTGAGAAAATTCCTGCGCCCGTAGGACGGCTCAGGAGGCTTGGAGGACCCCGGAGGAGATTGCGCCATGCACCGGCCCTTGCCTAAACGACGCCTGCGGCACGAAGCCTGTAGACCTCCACGCAGCGGTCACAGGCACCATAGTCGACGTCCCATCCCGGATGATTTTCCCTGATGTAATCCAGCACGTAGGGTTCAACTTTTTCTTCAAGCTCCTCGACCCAGGAATAGGTGGGAAATCGACAAAGCGGACACGGAAATCCCGGCATCAGCAAGGGTTTGGCCGGCACGTCCTCGGGCAGTTCCCCTTCTTCGACCTCCACTGCCCGCTCCATCACGCGAACGGTATCTTGAGACATTTCCACCAGTTCGGCATGGGTAAAATATTCCGTCTGCCAGAGCCCCTCGAACACCGATTCAACTTGCGTGGGCGGAATTTTCCGGTACCAGGAACGAAATTCCCGCAACCGGTACTCCCGGCTGAACATCGGTTCCTTCCCGGACCGGGCAATCCGGCTATCGACGTGTAAGCTCCACAGAACCCGGTAACGATTCAGGAGGAGATGCTCTTCGCCCGGATTCATGCCGACTTTCGTGTCGGGATCATA
Source organism: Nitrospirales bacterium (assembly GCA_022824735.1). Lineage (GTDB taxonomy): Bacteria > Nitrospirota > Nitrospiria > Nitrospirales > UBA8639 > Bin75. Next base: position 37,903 of record JAJDZI010000056.1, on the reverse strand, counting down.
TCCAAACGCAGGATCGAGCATATCGGAGATGTGCGTGAATTCATGGCGGAGATACCGATTAATGGCCGGGTCGTAAAATCGCCGGGGGATCAACTTGATCCCGACGCCCTTTTGCCCCTTTTCCTCGAATTGACGGGCCAGCTTCTCCTCCACGGTCCCCCATTTTCTAAGGATGTCCACACCTTCCTGACCTTCTTTCAGCACGCCTCGGACGAGCACGATGCCGACTTTTTCCTTCAAGTCTGGAAATTCGTCAAAGCCGTCCCTCAAAATGTCGGCGAACCCCCATTTGGCAAAAAGGTGCTGATAGAGTTTCTTGAATTCCGGCTCACGGTCGTCCAAGGAAAATTTCTCGTAAATCGGATCGGCGACTTCATGGAACTCATTGTAATAGGTGGGATCTCCCTCCCGCTCGGTTTTCTCGGCGAACGAGTCAATGACTTCTTGAAGCAATGCCGGCTGAAATCGAATGTCCATCCCCTTACTCCTTACCTGTCCAGACTGCCGTCTTGACGGCCCGTGCCCACAAACCGGAAAGCCGTCCTATGCCGCCTGCCGCACCTGCTTGACGACGCCGGTAACGGCTCGCTAGTATCCTTTTCCGAAAACGTCATCGGCATTATAGGCAGGCCCTTTTTTTCAACGCAAGGCCCCGGTGACGGAGATCACACTGAAAGGATTTCGGTTTATGACTCAACCCCCGCTCCCGCACATGGCACCCCCAACGTTCACGGAAGAACCCAAACGTGAACTGCCGCCGATAGACGCCTTGGAATATTGGAAGGCCGGCATCCACGAAATCCGAACCTTTCGAGGACATTCCCACGGCGTCTGGGACGTGGCGTATTCCCCCGATGGCCTGACGCTCGTCAGCGGAGGCGCAGACCGGTTTCTCCGCATCTGGGAAATTGAAACCGGCCGCCTGCTCAAATCCCTGAAAGGACACACTAACGATATCCGGCAAGTCGCCTTCAGTCCGGATGGCCAGATCCTCGCCACCGGCAGTGACGACAGAACGATCCGGCTCTGGAACCCTCACACGGGGGAAACCATACGCCTGCTGTTTACGCAATACGATCACGCGGTCGCCAGCCTCTCCTTCTCCCCGGACGGCTTGATGCTGGCCCGGGCCGGACAGAATAAAGACATCAAAATCTGGGAAATCACCACCGGCACCGAAGTCATGACGCTCCTGGGGAAAGATCAATATGACCATAACTGGACGGTCTGCACGGCGTTTTCTCCGGACGGCATTCACTTGGTCGGCGGGAGCGACATCGGCAAATTGAAGTTATACGAAGTCCTGCCCAGCGGGGAAGAGAAACTCGTGCATGACGGCCATTGGCGCGACGAACCCGATGACGAAGAGACCGAACAGCGAGGGTTTTTCGTGGATGAACAGGGTGGATTTCAAAAACCCATGGAATATTGGGTCGGCGCGATCGTGTTTACGCCGGACGGCAAGACCATGATCACCGGAAGCCGGGACACGGCAATCAAATATTTCGAGATGCCCGACATGAAAGAGGTTCATACCGTGAAAGGGCATTCCGAATGGGTGCGAGACTTGCTCGTTTCTCCGGACGGGAAACTCCTGGTGAGCTGCAGTGACGACCACACCATCAAGATGTGGGACATTCAGACCCGGCGACAGGTTCGCGTGATCAAGGACCACACTGGTCCGGTCAGGGGCATTGCTTTTTCCCCGGATGCCCGGTATCTCGCCAGCGCTTCCTGGGACCGCACGGTGAAATTGTGGAAAGGGGGAGACGGGTCGGAAGAGTGACCGCGACCCACACCCTTTAGCCGGAAGACTCGTCGCCGTCATCGCCGTCCGGTGTGGCGAGACCGTACCGTTTGCATTTTTCCCACAAGGCTTTGCGCGAAAGGCCCAATGATTTTGAGGCCGCGGTTCGACTCCACCCTTCCCGCTCCAACACGGCCAGGATATAGTCCCGTTCACAACGTTCGCGCACTTCGGCAAGCGTGCCTTGTTGCCGGGCATTCGTTGCGTTCGACAACCCTTCCTGACAAAACGCACATGCGGATTGCACCGGCCCTCCCAGAAACGGACACCCGCTCTGGCCGCAGAGATCCCACACCTGGATTTCATCGCCCTCCTGCGCCAGCGCCACCGCGCGTTCAATCGTGTTTTCCAATTCACGAACGTTACCCGGAAAGGAATACCGGAGGAGCACGTCCCGCGACGTTGCGGAAAACCCCTTCGTGACGCGCGAGGTCCGGCTCATGCTCCGTTGCAGAAGATGCTCGGCCAGGACCAGAACGTCTTCCTTCCGTTCCCTCAGCGGCGGAAGGGTCACCTGTACGACGTTGAGGCGATAGAACAGGTCTTCACGAAATCGTCCGGCTTCGACCTCTTGCTTTAAATTTTTTTGCGTGGCGCAAACCAGCCGGACGTCGCTGTCGATCGTCTCCGTGCCCCCGACCCGTTCGAACCGCTTTTCCTGCAACACCCGGAGAAGTTTGACCTGAACCATCGGGGAAATTTCTCCGATCTCGTCCAAGAACAAGGTGCCCTTATGGGCCAATTCAAACCGGCCCAGCCGTTGCTTCAAGGCTCCGGTAAAGGCGCCCTTTTCATGCCCGAATAATTCGGCTTCCAGCAACGTTTCCGGCAACGCGGCGCAACTCACTTTAATAAGGGCCTGTCCGGCGCGCGGGCTGTTTCGGTGAATGGCATTCGCAATGACTTCTTTCCCCGTTCCGCTTTCGCCAAAAATCAACATGGTGGCATCGGTGGTGGCGACCAGTTTGACTTTTTCCAGGACCTGCCGCATCTGTTCGTTTTTGCCCACCATGCCGCCGAAATTGAATTTCCCTTCGAGCTCCTGTCGAAGGGCCGTGTTTTCTTGGCGCAACGCCTGGACCTTGGTCGCGCGATCCACGATGAGCAATAATTCATCCATGGAAAACGGCTTGGTGACGTAATCATAGGCTCCGAGTTTCATGGCCTGGACCGCCGTGTCAACCGAGCCATGCGCCGTGATCACAATGACCTCGGTTTCAGGAGAGGCTTCTTTGCAGACCCGGACGACTTCAAGACCATCGCTTCGCGGCATTCGCAAATCGGTGATGACCAGGTCATAGCGACTCGCGTGAATTTGCTTGATGCCTTCCTCGCCGTTGGAGGCTTCCCGGACCTGGTACCCCTCGGCTTTCAGCGCGTCCAACATGGACAACCGCATCAATGGCTCGTCATCGATGATGAGGACCGACCGGGACATCAGGAGACCTTCACCAATGCGGCCCGGTTGGCGCTCAAGGGCAGGCTCACGGTAAAGACGGTTCCCTTCCCGACTTCACTATCCACGGTCAATTGGCCACCGTGCCGTTCCACGATACCCAAACTCACCGACAACCCCAGGCCCGTGCCCTCACCCGTGCCTTTCGTCGTAAAAAACGGATCGAAAATATGGGGCCTGACCTCGGGGTCGATGCCCGACCCGGTATCCCCCACGTCGATTTCACAGCACTCGTGGGCGACCCGGGTTTGCAGGATGATCGAACCGCCTTCGTCGGTCGCCTGGACGGCATTGAGAATCAGGTTCGTCAAGACCTGCTCGATCATTTGCGGATCGACAAACAAGGGCGGCAGGTCGTCGTCATAGACTTTGTGTAACTGGAGACGTTTCTCGGCAATGGCATGGTTCGTCAACACCAGGACACGGTCAACCAATCCGTTCATGTCATTCATGGAAAACTCCGGCTCGTGTTGTTGGGAGAAGTCCAATAATTGCCGGACGATTTTTTGCGCGCGCCGAAGCCCGTCTTCCATATAGGTCACATATTCTTCCTGGCGCTCCGACGGCAGCGAGCCTTTCCTGATGTTATAGAGACAATTCAAAATCCCGCCCAACGGGTTGTTAATCTCATGCGCGACCCCGGCAGCCAGCTTCCCGACGGAGGCCAATCGCTCGGCGTTTCGAAATTGCTCTTCCATGCGTTTCCTGTCCGTAATATCCCGGGCAATGCCCAGCACGCCGATCACGTTGCGCCGTTCGTTTTCCAATGGCGACACGCTGACCAACACCGACCGAAGCTCCCCGTTCTGACTGATCACCTCCACTTCATATTCCTGCTTCACCTCCAGCTCCAGGGTGTCCTTGAGACGACGACTGCGATGGCGCTTGGCGAGTAATGTCAGGAACGGCCGCCCCAGCAGATCTTCTTTGCGATAGCCCCAATTCTCCACCTTGTTGTTCACGTAGGTAAATCGTTGATCATGATCAAGCGTGTAGATCACGTCATTGGCGTTTTCGAGCAGGCTTTCCAGGTATTTCTGCGTTTTCTGAATCTCCAGGGTCCGGACCTGAACTTTCTCCTCCAGTTCTTCATTGAGCACGCGATACCGTTTTTCCGATTCGGAGAGTTGTTGCGTTTGAGCGGCCACTTCCTGTTCCAGGTGCGTGGTATACCGGTCGACCTGTCGTTGCAGCGCCTTCCTGTCGGTCACGTCCCGCACGAACGCGCGCGTGTACACCAGGTCGCCCGTGTCCGAATCGATCAAGGCCGTAGAATGAATTTCGACGTCGATCGGGGTCCCGTCTCTCGTCAGAAACACCGTTTCAAGCGAACTTCGAGGTTGCGTGGGCAGCCGGTTGACGTAGTCGAGCGCTTCCGCCTTCCTCTCCGCAGGCAGGATATCCCACAAATGCATCGAAAGCATTTCCAGCAACGTGAAGCCCAATTTTTCCAATTCGGTTTGATTGACGTGCACAAAACGGCCGGTCTTGTCGATTTGATGAATCATCTCGGGAGAATTCTCGATCAGGTCACGATAGCGTTCCTCGAGGAGACGAATTTCCGTCATTTGCGTATTCAACTGCGAGAACGACTGTTTCAGGTTGGCGGCCATTTTATTGAAGGCGTGGGACAGTGCTTCAATTTCATCCCCGGTCTCCAGGACGAGAGGATGATCCCAATTGCCCGCGCCGATTCGCTGCACGCCTTCGTGTAGGGTTTGAATCGGGCTCACGAGTTTTCTGGCCACAATCAGGCCCGCCAACCACAAAATACCCAACACCACGACACCATACATCGCCACCTTCACCAGCCATTGCTGCAAGGGGGCATAGGTCTCCTGGGGATTCTGCCGCACAATCGTCAGCCATTGTCTGCCCCGGAAACTCTCGGTAGCCAAGGTTTCCGGAATCCGCAAATGGGCGTATCCGACAAGGGAATCCCTCGCGCCATGGGCATCCTGCGTCACGTGCACCCATCCGGCCTGCCCTTCGTTAATGGCGGCCACCATGGCGGGATTTGCGGTATGCTGCTCCAGCGACAGGACAGGACAAATCAAGGGGGTCCCATCCACGTCGATGAGCATGGCATGGCCGGTGACGCCCGCGGTCACTTCGGAAATCGACCGGAACAACGAATCCCGTCGAAGGACAATACTCACGGTCCCCAGGGCCTGGTGACGGCCTTGATCAAATATGGGAACGGCGACGTTCAGGACGTGGGTTCCAAATGAGGGATCGAAGGTCAAATCACTCACGTAAATCTGACCTTGACCCTGCTGAAACGCGGCCTCCCACCATTCCGTATCCCCGTGGTAAAAGCGCACTTGCGGCAAGGAACTGAGAACCAATGCGCCCTGGTTGTCGGTTACCAGGATGCCCAGGTAGTCCGACTTGCGAACGGCGTGCCAGTCAACCAGGTAATTGGTGGCAATCCGGTTGACAAAGGCGGGAAATTCATGAGGATTCTTTCGCGCCCGCCACCGTTCTTTCCATTCTTCGATAAACGCCTTGATTTTCTCCGACTCTCTTCCTTCATAACTCCGGTTCGCTTCCTTCACCGCGGCGCGAATAAAGGGGATGGTGGCCAACTGTTGTGCCTCATTGATGCCCCGCATGATCTGGGTTTCGACTTTTCGCGCGACTTCAACGGCGATGCCTTTAAAATTCGACCCGGTAATTTCCCGGAGGGCCCGGCGCTCTTCTACGTAGGTGAGGAATAATGAAAGGGCAAGGGGGAGCAGGCCGACCAGGACCATTCCCAGAATCGTTTTGCGCTGGAGACTCTGTGACCAAAGCCACCGTTTCATCGCCGGAATACCCCTAAAGACGGACTGGCGCCTCACCGCTGAACGTTCGAAGAATGTTTTCAGAGAGGGCAACCCTTGTCAAGGATGGGGCGTCAGACAACAGTGCCTTCAAGTGCCTCGGCTCAGAAGCCTGCCCTTGCCGCCGGGCCACATCAACAGGAGAGGACTGGCCACGAACACGGAGGAATACGTGCCGATGAGCACGCCCAACAACAGCGCGAGGGAAAAATCATGGAGCACTTCCCCCCCGAAGATCGTCAAGGGAACGAGCACCAACACCACGGTCAGGGTCGTAATCAAGGTTCTGGTCAGCACTTGATTGATCCCGGCGTTGATAATGTTCAGGATGGTCTCACGCCGCCGCGCTCGAAGGTTTTCCCGGATGCGGTCGAAGACCACGACGGAGTCGGTCAGCGAGTATCCAGCCAGGGTCAATAACGCCGTCACGACCAACAAGGTGATTTCCTTGTCGAGGAGATAATAGATGCCCAGGACGGCCAGAACGTCATGGAAGGTGGCAACCGCCGCGGCCACGCCAAATCGCAATTCAAAACGCGTGGCCACGTAGAGAATGATCCCGATCAGGGAAATCGTGATCGCCAGCAACGCGTCCTGTTGGAGCCGGTGCCCGATCGTCGGGCCGATTTCCGTACTGGAATCGATCACGAACTTGTTCCGGCTGAATTCCGTTTCGAAGACCTCCACGATTTTTTCCGCAATTTTTTGTTCCAGCGTGTCTTCCGTTTTCACGCGGATCAACAGTTTATGGTCCTGGGTGAATTCCTGAAGTTCAGCGTCCTGCAAACCATGCCTGCCAAGCGCCTGGCGGGCCTGCTCGATCCCGATCGCATTCTCAAATTTCAATTGGACGGCCGTGCCGCCGGCAAAGTCGATGCCGAGATTGGCTGCTCCGGTTCCGACCTGGACGAGCGCGATCAAGCCCAACAGGACCAGCAGGCCGGAGATACCGAACGCGACGTGGCGTTTCCCCATGAAATCGATATTCGTTTTGCCGATGATTTCCAGCATGGTTTACCTCAACCTCAAGACAGGCTAAATGCTCAATCGTTCCAGCTTGCGTCGATTGATAAGATCGAAGACAACCTTGGTCCCGATTAACGCGGTGAACAGGTTGATCCCAATACCCAGGCACAGGGTCACGGCAAACCCCTTGATGGGCCCGGTGCCGAATAAAAACAACGCCAATCCGGTAATCAACGTCGTGACGTGAGAATCGACAATCGTCAAGAAGGCTTTGTCGTATCCGGCATCGACCGCCAAGCGAACGGGACGGCCCTGCCTCAGTTCTTCCCTGATACGTTCAAAAATCAGAATATTGGAGTCCACCCCCATACCGATCGTCAAAATGATACCCGCGATCCCCGGCAACGTCAGCGTCGCATTGAGACCGGATAACGCGCCCAACAAACACAGGAGATTCAACACCAGGGCCGCATCGGCAATCACCCCCGACATCCGGTAATAGATCACCATAAAGATCAGCACGATCAGGCCGGCAATCAGCGTCGTCTTCAGCCCTTTCTCAATGGAATCCTGTCCCAACGAAGGCCCCACGGTCAGGTCCTGTATCGTTTTCATCGGCGCGGGCAGCGCGCCGGCTCGAAGAACGATGGCCAGGTCATTGGCTTCATCCGTGGTAAAATTGCCGGTGATCTGGGCCCGCCCGCCGAGAATGGGTTCGTTAATACGCGGCGCCGAATAGACCGTGCCGTCCAGCACGATTGCCATGAACTTCCCCACGTTGGCACTGGTAATCCGTCCGAATTCTTTCGCGCCTTTGCTGTCGAACGTCACCCCCACGTAGACTTCGCTGAATTCCGTATAATTGACGCGCGCGTCCTGCAACACGTCCCCGGTCAGCGCCGCCTCTTTTCGCACGAGATACGGCCGGCTGAAGACCGGAGGGCCGCCCTTGGAATCGGGGATGGGTTCAAACAGAATTTCCGAACCCTCGGGAACCTTGCCGGCAAATTGCTCTTGAATACCCGCCTCTTCACTGCGTTCGACTTGCACGGGCAACCCGAGGCCGGGCTGATTGTCCTCGTCGAGCATTTTGAATTCCAGCAAGGCGGTATCCTGGATCAGGCTTTTCGCCCGCTCGGGATCCTTGACCCCGGGAAGTTGGATCACGAGTTCCGTCCGCCCCTGGCGTTGCAGGAGCGGTTCCGTGACGCCGAATTGATCGATCCGGTTTCGAATCGTCTCCAAGGCCTGGTTGATGGCCGCGTTCTTGATCCGGTTGACTTCGCTGTCGAGGATTTCGACGACCAGGATACGGCCTTCTTGCGAAACCTGAAAATACGAAGGGAATTCGTCACGAACCAGTTCCGCGGTTTCTTCGACCGTTTCCTCCCGCGACAATTCAAGCCGAACCTGGAGACTCCCGACCCGTTCAACGGTGTCGAAGGCGATCTCCTTGTCGGTCAACAGATCCCGCATGGCTTTGACGGCACGGTCAACGGCAATCTCGACGGCCCGCTCCTCTTCCACCTCCAACACCAAGTGAATGCCGCCCTGCAGGTCGAGGCCGAGCGAGACGCCGCGGGGAGGAATCAGCCACCTGACGCTCTCGGGAATCCGGTCGTACAGTCCCGGCCATGAAGGCAGAAACAAATAGAAGGACACCGCGGAGAGGAGCAATACCAGTAACAAGCGACCGCGAATTTTTTTCATGCTTGTCCTCTATCCTTCGTCGTCCGTCCGTAACCGGGAAATGTTCTCACGTTGAATCTTCACTTTCGTATTGTCATCCACTTGCACGGTGGCGGTCTCTTTATCCAACCGGGTAATAGACCCCCACAGACCGGCAGACGTGATAATCTTGTCGCCCTTTTTCAACTTGGTTAACATCTCCTTGTGCTGTTTCTGTTTCCTTTGCTGCGGCAGGATCAACAAAAAATAAAACACCACGAAAATCAAAATGAACGGCACCAGGGAAAAGAGCCCCGCCGCTCCCTCCGGCGCCCCTCCCTGTGCCCAGGCTATCGAGCCGATCTCCATGCCCATCTACCCATCCTTTCCGCTTGTTGATCCCCCGGCCACGGCCGCCGCGCCGGCCGGTTCTGCATATGCGGCACTCTTTTCATACTCACGGCGTTGTTCATAGAAAGCCCGGCGAAACGCCGGAAAGACGCCGTCCTGAATCGCCGAACGCATCGCATCCATAAGCGTTCGATAATACCAAAGATTGTGAATCGTGTTCAGTCGCACCCCCAACATTTCATTGGACAGATACAGGTGCCGCAAATAGGCCCGGGAATATTTCCGGCAGACCGGACATTCGCACTGCGCATCGATCGGGCCATTATCCTTCGCATATTGCGCCTGTTTGATCAAGACCCGTCCTCGAGTCGTGAACAACCATCCCGTCCGCCCATGACGAGACGGAATCACGCAGTCAAACATATCCACTCCGCGCATGACGCCTTCGACAAGGTCTTCGGGAAGACCAACGCCCATCAGGTAACGAGGGCGGGAGGGAGGCAGTTCGTCAACCGAAACTTCAAGCATGGCCAGCAAGGCAGGCTTGTCTTCTCCCAACGATAGCCCACCGATGGCGTACCCATCAAATCCGATCTCCACCAACTCGCGAGCGGACTGCCGGCGCAAATCGGCATCCAGCGCGCCTTGCACGATCCCGAACAGCGCCTGTCGCCGGTCACGCGCGGCCGCGACGCACCGTTTCGCCCATGCCGTCGTCCGCGTCACCGCAATCCTGGCCTGCTCGTTTGAACAGGGATGCGGCGGGCATTCATCCAACGTCATCATCACGTCCGAGCCCAGGGCCATTTGAATGTCCATGCACAACTCGGGCGTGAGATGATGCAGGGATCCGTCCAAATGCGACCTGAAGGAAATTCCGTCATCCGTGATCTTCCGCAGGTCCGCAAGGCTGACCAACTGAAAGCCCCCGCTGTCCGTTAAAATCGCCCCGTTCCACGCCGTAAACCCATGAAGCCCGCCTTGCTCCTGAATGAGCCGGTGGCCGGGTCGCAAATACAAATGATAGGCATTACTCAGCATCAATCCAAAGCCCAATTCCCGCAGTTCACCGGGCGCCACGCCCTTCACCGTGCCCAGCGTGCCGACGGGCATGAACACCGGCGTGTCGACGGCGCCGTGAGAGGTGGACAGCACCCCGGCACGGGCTGCGCACCGGGGGTCCTGCCGATCTACGGAAAAAGCAATCACGATACGCGCTCAACCCATTGAATTCCCTACATGGCTTCCGGAGCGCTGACGCCCAATAACCCGAGTCCGTTCTTGATCACCGTTTGAACCTGTTTCAACAAAACCAGCCTGGCCATGGTCAATTCCTTGGATAAATGCTCCCGAACCGATTCACCCGGTTCTCCATCCTCATCGGCTCCATCGTCCTTGACGTCGCCGGTCCTGGGCGGAAGAACGCGATGCTTGTAGTAGAAAACGTGGAGCAACCCCGCAAGCTCCTGAAGATAGAACGTGATGCGATGAGGCTCCAAGGCCTTGGCACTCGCGTCAATCAACCCGGGGAAACTCGACAACTGCTTCACCAGCCGAAGTTCTTCCGGCTGGACCAACGCGGCCAACGGCGTATCGCCGACCGGCAGGACGGGAAACCCTCGTTCTCGGGCCGTCCTGAACAAACTGGCCAGCCGCGCGTGGGCGTATTGAACGTAATAAACGGGATTGTCCGAAGACTGTTTCTTTGCCAACTCAAGATCGAATTCAAGATGCGTATCCGAACGACGCATCAGAAAAAAAAACTTGGCGGCATCGGCCCCGACTTCATCGACCACGTCCTGTAACGTGATAAATTCGCCTGCCCGTTTGGACATCTCGACTGTTTCCCCGCCCCGCAATAACCGCACCATCTGGACCAACACCACCCGCAAACGATCGTCGCCGTAGCCAAAGGCTTTGACCGCGGCTTTCATACGCGGGACGTAACCATGATGATCCGCGCCCCAAATGTTAATCAACCATTCATAGCCACGCTGCAACTTATCGAAATGGTAGGCGATATCCGAAGCCAAGTAGGTATAGTCGCCATCCTGCTTGCGCACCACACGGTCTTTTTCATCCTGAAATTCAGAAGACCGGAACCACGTGGCCTCGTCACGGATAAACACCAGGTCCCGCTGTTCGAGGTCCTGCAAAGCCGCCTCGATGTTCCCCGCAGAAAACAACGAGGCTTCGCTGTACCAGGTCTCAAACGTCACCCCGAATCGCTCAAGATCATCCTTGATGGCTCGTACGAGTTGCCCGGATGCCCATTGCCCGCATTCCCTGCGAGCGGCGTCACCGTCCAGGGTCAGGACGTCCGCGCCTTTTTCCCGGTTCAACGCTTGCGCCAGAACTTTGATGTAATCTCCATGGTACCCATCCTCGGGAAACGAACAATCACGGCCATGCAGTTCCAGGTACCGCGCGTACACGGAATCGGCCAACAGTTTCATTTGGCGACCCGCATCATTGATATAATACTCCTTGTGGACGACATACCCTGCGGCTCGCAGCAATCTTGCCAAAGCCTCACCCAGCGCGGCTCCGCGCCCATGTCCCATGTGCAGGGGACCAGTAGGATTCGCACTGACAAATTCCAGAAGAACACGCTGCCCTTGTCCAGCCGTGCCGTGGCCGTAACGGTCGCCTGTCCGCTCAATCTCTTCGAGTACCGAAAACCAGCAGTCCGGGCGAAGCGTAAAATTCAAGAATCCGGGCGGAGCGACCGACACGTTTTCCAAAAGGGGACACGAGGTTCGGAGTTGATCCGCAATGACTTGAGCCACTTCCAACGGCGGACGCTTCTCCTCTTTCGCCATGCTCATGGCCACGTTCGAGGACAAATCCCCCCATTCCTCCCGCTTGGGAAAATCAATCACGGGCTCGGGAAAATTCGTTGATTGCAAGGCTCCGCGTTTCCTTGCCTCCAGCAAGGCGCCGGTAATGGCAGAGGCAACCTGTTCTTGAACGATTCCGACAGACATGCTGGTATCGAAAAATAAGTGGGAATTCAGGGAGAAGAGGCTTCGGAATGTAACACAGGCTTTCCGGGCCTCGCAAGCAACGGACGGGCCGGAGTCATGGCCATTCGATGCATTCCCTGCGCATGGGAACTAGCCGGGAGTGATTTTGTTCGCAAGCTCAAGATCGGCCGGTGAATTCAAATTCAGAAAGGAAAGCAACTGGGGATCCAAGCGCTGAATCTCCGTTTCGGGAACACGATGCACGGTCAGGCCCGGCTTGTCGGCAATGTTTTGAAGACGGAGATCCCGGTCATCAATCATGTCCTTCAAAACCGGCAGGCACTGTTTTGAATACACCCCGTGCAGGGGCTGAAGCCCGTTCAGCAATTGCGCCACGACAATATCCGTTGCATCGATCTTCTGAAGAAAAAGCTCAATAACGGCCGGGTTGATGAACGGCATATCACAGGCAACAACAAAGACGCGCGGAGAGCGGGAATGGGACAGACCGGTATACAGCCCCCCTACCGCAGCACAGGCCGGTACAAGATCAGTGACGATTCGTATTCTCTCGTCTTGTCCCGAAAGATCTTCTTCAGCCAGGACCAGGAGCACTTCGGGGAAAAGCTCCAGTAGAACGGAAGTGACCCTGTCCAGAAGCGGTTTGCCATGAACGGACAGGTGGCGTTTGTCCATCCCCATTCTTTTGCTCTTTCCGCCAGCTAACACCACACCTGAAACGTCTTGAATCACCTTCCCTGACATTCCGTTCTTTCTTTTCCCCTCACCGCATCAGCCTTCGCCGCAGGGCTCGGCTTCTGCGACTCCCTCCTTCGGCTTCGCTCAGGACAGGCATCAAGGGGGGAGTGATTCCCTATAATAAAAAAGGGGGTGGACGCCGGTCCACCCCCTTCCTTGTTCTCTCTATCAGGCGCGTGTGCTTAGGCCTGGCCTTTTTCCTTCCGCCGGTTGGCGCGGCGGCCCAACACCCAGCCTTCGATAATCACGATACCGACCGTGATCAACCCCGGATACACGTAGGTGGTCAACGGAATCGGCGGCTCCATCACCAGATAATAGAACGCCGACACGGCCATCTTCCGGCCCACGTCCCCGTTGTGCCCGTCCCAGGCAAAAAACACCATCGGGATGTATTTGCCAGCCTCCAGGTACGCCACTTCTTCGTAGTCACCTTTCAAGGGGCGCTTCACAATCACCGTCCAGCGGCCATTCGCCCACTCCGCTTTCACCACTTCCACTTCTTCCTGGAAGTCCAACTCGGTGAGGTCCTGGTCCCAGCCGGTTCCTTCATACACGCCCAAGGTCCCGTCTGCCGTCCATTTGGTCAGGTCCACCGAGAACGTTTCATCGCCCCAGAAGTAGCGCGGTTTCCGCGGGGCCGGCAGTTCCTGCCACTTGACAGGGAATTGGAACGCCACGCCGTCGTTATACACGGAATAGCCGTCTTTTTGCTTGGCCGCAATCGATTCCTGATGGAACGGATCTTCGGCAAACGTCGTGCCCTGCGGGGCCTGTTCCTCAACGCCATAGTCACCCAGGTTCACTTCCGTGGGATCCCAGTCGACTTCATCTTCCTGAATGCTCTTGGTCCGGTCATCCCAGCGGAACATGAATTCGATATGCGTTTCGTTATACAGTGCCTGTACCCACATGTCGTCAATGCGGTTCACGAAATTACGGGGTTTGTGCGTGATCTGTCCGCCCATGGCCAACCACCGCCGGGGGATCAGTTTCCACCGCTCGTCGTTTTCATCCGTCGGGAGATCCCCTTCCACGAATTTTGACGGAATCACGAAGTTACTCTTCGGTTTGTCCGTCAGCGGGTCGATCGGCAAGGGCGCCGCCGTGGAGAAGACCTGCGCCGTTTCATCGCTCACCTGCCCTTGCGGCGCGGGAATCTCATTGGCCCGCTCACACAGCGAGTTGACGTAGTTGGCAATGTCCCACCGCTCGTCCACGCTGGTATTGTCCGCAAACGAGGGCATCGGCGTCCCGTTCAACCCCGTGGAGAAGGTCCGGAAGATGTTCCGGACATTGTACGGATCCTGACGACTGCCCCGGAAGTTCCAGCATTTGTGCCAGTCCGCCGGCTGGATGGAAAAGCCCCAGTCATCCTTGAGGTTGAACGCGTTCCCGTCGCCCCGGCCTTCCAGGCCGTGACATTCGATGCATTTCTTTTCCACCACCAATTCAGAACCCCGTTTGATAGACTCCGGGGTGTTCTGTTTCGGGGCGAGTTGATCCAACTGCAACACAAAGAGTTCTTCAAATTCTTCGTCCTGCCACGACCGATCCTGGACCAGTTGGGTGGTCACGAAAGCCAGCACGTCCTTGCGCTGTTGTTCGGTGAGAATGCCTTCCCACGACGGCATGGCCGACCCCGGCAGGCCGTGCGTGACCGTTTGGAGCAGGTCCACGTCAATCAGGGGCAACTGCCCGCTGGCCGTGTGCCGGATCTTGAAGGTGCCCGCGTTGAAGTTCCGCGGTCGGGGCCACAACCGCACTGCGCCAGGCCCGTCCCCGGCCCCTTCCACGCCGTGACACCACACACATTTGGTAAAATAGACTCGCTTGCCTGCCTCGATCTGCTCCGCAGGCGGGGGCGACGGCAGGCCCTGCTGTTTAAACCCTTCCGGCAGGTCTTCCTGTGCGCCACTGCTCAGGGGCAGCCCCAACCCCAGCAGCACACTCACGCTCAAGCACACGCCCCACCGGGCCAAGTGACTTCCATATCTGCTCTTGCTCATGGCTCGTCTCCGCTCCTCTCCGCTTAATCCCAGGTCCGGGGATAGTAGCCCGTGTGCCAATATTCGAACATGACCACTTTCCAGATTTCATCCACCGTCAGGTGTTGCTCCCAGGGCGGCATCACCGAGGCCCATGGGAACCCTTCACCAGGCAGGCCGATCCCGCCTTTCGAGACCCGCCAGAACACGAACGTCTCCTGCAACTGGGCAATCGTACCCGCATCCGTGAAGTTCGCCGGAATCGGGTTGAAGGCGTACGCCCATAAGCCCCGCCCGTTCAGGTTGTCCCCGTGACAGAAGTGGCAGTTCTGAAAGAAGATCTCGCCCCCTTCCCGCACGTACTTGGTATAGCCTTCGGCATTGGGATCCCACGGGTTGTAATTCGGGTCATTCACGTCCTTCATCAACCGCCCCATGGCCTGCTCCACGATCCGCGCGTCCGTGTACGCCTGATCGTACTTCCCCTCGTTGTTCACTCGATAGGGGTTCTCGACCACTTGCAGCACAAAGGTCTTCCCGTGCACTTTCGTCGTGGCCGGCGGCGCCGGATGCACGGTCCGCAACTCGATGGGTTCTTCAAAACTGGGCAGGAACGAGTTATAGGCAAAGCCGCCCAACGCCAGCGGAATGACAATCAACGCCACGGTGCGCATACTCTTGTGAAACCCGCTGATGCCATCCATCACGTTGATCACCGGCCGCTTGAATTCCTGCCACGCGTCTTCCGACCCGGACACCCACATGAAAATGCCACAGGCGGACACCGTCCCGTAAATCGCTCGCACACTGAAGGGGATCGGCGGATAAATGCGGTATTTCAAATAGAGCTGGATGTAGATCCACACGCCTACCCCCGCCCAGAACTTGGGAATGCCCATGCCCGCCCGATTCAGCGACCAGTTGATCAGCGCAAACACCAGAATCGAACAGGCCAACTCCGAAATCATCTGCATCGGCATGTAGCCTTCGACTAACTTTAACCAGGTCATCGTATTAAACTCCTGTTTTCTGACTCACAGAGTTTAAGGATTAATTAAAATCTTCCAATGATGGCAAATCCTGTCCTTCCTTCAAGCTGGACAGGTAATCCACGATTTTATTAACGGCTCCCGCGCTGAGTTTCAGTCCGAAATCTTTCGGCATCTGGTTATCCGGGAAATCCTTCACCACATACATGCTCGGATTCAAAATCGACTCGGTAATGTATTCACGAGCCGACGTGGCATGACCCGCATACCCCGGATCCTTCAACCGCTTGGGAGCATTACTGCCTTCCATCAAGAGGGGACCGACTTTTCCGGTTGCCCCTTCAATCCCTGGAATCGTATGACAGGCCGGACATCCGGCTTTCATGAAGAGGTCCGTAATCGGCTCTTCACCAGTGGCCAGCACACCGCCGGCGGCGCCTTCATCCCCTTCGGCACTCGCCTGGGGCCGGTCAGCTTCGGGAATGAATTTTTCATACGACGATTGAATTTCCTCGTACGTCGGCGCTTCTTTCCCTTCCCGAACGTACAGCCACGTATCCACGGCCGCCAACTCGCCAATAGTCAGAGAAATGGGTGGCTTATGGATTCTCGGCATCGGGCTTTCCGTGTCATTCGTTCCTTTCACGCCGAATCCGGGGACGACAAAACAACTGGGGCAAGCATGAGACTCGGCGATATACTCCTGGCCGGTCGTCGCCGTCCCGGAACCCTCAAACGCTTCCTTTTGCACGGTGTCACGCGAACCCGGATCGTTCATATGATATTTTTCGTGTTTCAACCGTTCTTCGGCTCGAGCAGGAACGTCCCACAAATTCGGGGCCCGTTCACTCAGGAAGCCCTGGTTGAAACCGTGACAGAGAGGACACTGGCCTTTCCCGATTGCGCCCTGAACTTTACTCTGGCCAAGACCGCCGAAGATAATCTTTTCGCCCTCGTCACCCAACTGCTGGGACGTCATGCTCTGGAAGTCCAGCTTGACTTCCGGCGGCGGGAATCCCCCTTCCACCTGGGGCAACCAATTACCATACCCGGACAAGGCCGCAGCCACGAAAAACATAAAGCCGCCGATTTTCATGAGTGCCCCGATATTGGTGAAATAGATGCCCATGATATAGGCCAGGAACGTAATCATCACCAAAGAGACAGGCAGCAAGCGGCTTTCTCCATAGAAATTATTCTTGTAATTCGCAATGGCAATAAAAGCCATGAGTGCGCACAACATGCCGATAAACGTCTTGAACGTGACATTCTTTTTTTGAGCGGGATCAGTCGCTTTGGCTTGAAAATAAAAGAGCAGCCCTATCAAAAAGGCGAATGCCGGCCATCCAATCGAAATTGCTTCCGTAAGTAATTCAACCACTTTGCCCCTCCACAAATGAGGCTACCCTGACCGTTAGCATCAGGATAGCCTCATCATCACGTATTTCATGCAAAGTTAATGATTAATGACCAGTTGCAGGTTGCGGCGCGGTACCCGGAACGGGCTGCGTCGCAGGCACGGGCGCTTTCTTGGCTCCCAGTGCCCCAAGCCAAAAGACGAACATGATCGTGATCCAGAAGAACAACACGTTAAAGGAGATCACGTTGGCCCCAAAACCAATGGTATGCGTGTACGCCCATGGCGAATTGTCACGCATAATCTCATTGACGTGCCAGAACAACCGCACGGACGACCGGATATACCCCATCAGTCCCATCATCCATGTAAAGGCCGTTGCCAGCATAATCAGGGCATACTGTGAACGCGGCGCAATCTGACCCCACCGGATCGGCCCAAGTTCCCTGGACTGCTTCAACATGGCCAGGTTCAAGGCCGAACCGATAAACAGGCAGGACAATGTACCGGCGACCTGTGGAACCGAGAGACCGATTCGCACGTTCGCAGGGATGAAGTACCCGTAACAGGCCACCCAGATATTGTTCAGATGGGCCACCACAAAGAACGTGATCAGGAAGATATTCCCGAACTTCGCCCATTTTACCGCGGGCACCCTGTTACCGCGTTGATACCATATGAAACTGGCGATCGTGGTCATGATGATCGCGTTAATGCCGCCGTTTTTAGCCGACATCACGCCATAGTTCCCCAGTACCGGATGCTGCTGACCGCCCATGGCCTTTAACTCAGCCGGCGTCATGACGATGGTATGCGGGGTAATAAAGACCAGGAGACCCACGACCAGAATAAACACGAAGTACTTGATATAGCGTTGGAACCGCTCACCTCCAGTCATTCGTCCGAGCGCCTGCCAGAGGTAGTAGTTCGTCGTCAGGAACAGGATGCCGATCATGGTAGCCTGAATGATGAACAACCAGGCCAGCAACCCGCCCATCAAGGTAATACCCATTTGTTGACGATAGGCATACACCTCGCGCATGAGCCAATAGCCGGCAAACGGGAGGGGAATCAGGAAGGCAACCCCGAGGGCCATGGCGATATACCCCATCCAATCGTAATGCGCGCGCTCCTCATCATTCTTCGCCGACAGGAACCGGTAAGCGGCATAGGCCGCCACCACGCCGCCGCCGAAAGCCATATTCCCGAGAATCCGGTGCACGTTCAATGGATTCCAGAGCGCCGTATGCAGCACGTGCCAGATATTACCAAGATACCGGCCCTGCTCATCGACGCCGGCTGGCGACATCATGAAACCGATCCAGGAATTGGCCAGGAACATCAACACCGTCCCGATCACGTTCAGCACGACGGACATGCTGGCGTGCAGCCATTTCAACATCCCCTCTTTCATCTTGTCCCACCCGTAGTAATAGATGTAGAGGGTTCCGCTTTCCGCCACAAACATCAACGCATAGATATGCATCACGGGACGGAAAATACTGGAAAGATAACCAAAGAAGGCGGGATACAACGTCAGGAAGGTGAAGATGAGAATACCACCGAGGATGGCCGTCAGCGAGTACGCGGTCAGGCTGATTTTGATGAAGTCATAAGCCAATTGGTCATACTTCTTCGCCATCTCCTTGTCTTTACTCACCAACCCGGCAAACTCGATACACATACAGAAAATCGGGACGGCCAGCACAAAGCTGCCATAGTACAGGTGCTGTTGGTTGGCGACCCAAAGAAGAACCCGGCTTTCGAAGTTGTACCGGGGATAAAATTCTGCCGTATCTTGAGTCTTGGGAGCCGGCGCGCCAACGACCGGACCTTCCGTTTTGTAGTAGACGTCCCTGCCGATTTCGACCTTGGCTTCTTCGCCTTCGGCGCCTTCGGCTTCCTGGGCGGCTACGACGTCCGGAGGCGGCCCGCCTGCTGCGGGAGCACCCCCGCCGGCCAACGCCGGCAGTGCCACAAAAATCGGGAGCAACAACATGGCTCCCATTGCAAAAAGACCGGTGACTGCCAGAAATTTCTTCCCGGCCCGTCCACTCGTGAGGCGACCCATGACCAACCTCCTTCTTTCTTTGAAATTACTCAAAGAACAATAAGCCTTTATAGTTGCGTTTTTCAGAATGACGACTGATTAGTGCTTACCTCAGAATGTAGAAATAGTCCAACCCCTGCATATCCATCAGAGCCCAGTCGATGAACTGAAAATATGCCACGGAGATCACGATCGAGATGATGAGGTACAGAACGGTTTGCATAGAAACTCCTCCCCTTCAGTTCCCTTCTTCAACAAGGGCATTGTATGCCGGCAAACCAATAAAAGAACCACAAGCTCACGGCGCAGGTCACATAGAAAATCGCCTTGCCCAGCTTGATCGGAAGCGGATCACTTTTTGCCATCTTGATCTTCCTTCTAGATGTTTGACCTTAATAAATTATACTCTTGACACATTTCTTCAAGATGTGGTACTCAACAACCACTGTTCGCGGATACGGTAAGACAATGCGCAATAACGCAAAATTGTTCGACATTATAGTGTTGGCCGGAATGGTTGTCAATATTCTTTTGGCCGTCTTTCTGATCCTCTACTACTTCGA
Source organism: Nitrospirales bacterium (assembly GCA_022824735.1). Lineage (GTDB taxonomy): Bacteria > Nitrospirota > Nitrospiria > Nitrospirales > UBA8639 > Bin75. The sequence continues at coordinate 18,158 of JAJDZI010000056.1, read as the reverse complement.
CTTCCTCTAGGAACCTCTGATCCCCGATTAAGAACGTCGAGGACATGTTTACTGCACTATCGGGCGCAGGGCTGCGTTGTGTCCTCGCTCAACCCTCACCTATCTCGATGATAAGCTTCGGGTTTCGCTCCGGGACGCCTTGCCCTGCATCCCGCTATCACAGTAAATCAGAGGCTCCTTTAGCCTTCGCTACTTCCGAGAAGCGTGTGGGCCGACGGTTTTTGCTCTGACGCCACGCAGCGGAAGCCTATGGTTTCGTCGCGAAAGTCGGGAACCATGAAACTCCGGGCTGTAATCCGCAAATCGTTGCCGTAACTGGTATATCCGGCGCCGCGCAGGGTCTTATACCCTCCGCGATCGGCAAAATTCGCCTCTTCGGGTTCGGGCTCATTGGGATGCCGAACTTGCTCTTCATACCAATTATGGGTCCATTCCATGAGGTTGCCAAAGCCGTCGTACACACCATACGGACTTCGGTCCAATGGGAACGAACCAACCGACGCCGTCGCTTCATAGCCGTCCTCCACCCCGCCCAGGTTGGCTTTGTGGATTCGCGGAGAATTCCCCCAGGGCCATAACCGGCCGTCAATCCCCCGCATGGCCTTTTCCCATTCCGCTTCCCCGGGTAGGCGTTTTCCCCTCCATTGGCAATACGCATCGGCATCATGCCAGGAGACGTAAGCCACCGGCTGGTTGGGCCCGCGCAATTGGGCCAACCGTCTGGCATAGCGGGAAGGAGGACCGGGTTTGCGGTGTCCGGTCTGTTCCACAAACCGGAGATAATGGTGGTTCGTGACCTCATAGCGATCGATCCAGAATCCGTCAAGGGTCACGACACGTTCGGGACGTTCATTGAACCCGCCCTGGCTGGTCCCCTGGACGAACTGTCCGGGAGGGATGAACACCATGTCTTCGGGGAGGATCGGCCGGGAGGGATCGGACAGGGAATCGCCGGTCTCCCCAAGGGGTTCGACGACCTCTGCAAGTTCGGGGTCAGGCGGCGGAGCCTTGGTCCCGCGCAGAATGCCCGATACCGGCATGCCCACCATGAATAAGATCACGGCAAGCAGGATCAGTTTCAGTCTTCCGTCCATGGGCGCGGAACCTCAATAGCCCCCGCTCCGGGATCGTCAGGGTGCCTGTTCGACAGTCTCGGCGGTCTCGACGTCCTGGGCGCACCGGAAGCCGATTGTCGCGTCGGTTCGCCACATTTTGGCCGAAAACCGTTTGGTCAATCTCGCGTTGAGTTTGGAATCGCGCCAGGTCCCGCCGCGAATGACCTTGAATTCCGTACTGTCCGGACCGGGAGGGTCGCGAAACGGCGAATTCTGATAATATTGGACATCATACGTATCCGCCACCCATTCCGCCACGTTGCCCGTCATATCGTAAACCCCATACGGACTCCGCCCGCCCTCAAAAGACCCGACCGGCGACAGATATTGAAACCCGTCCTCTTCCCCGTCAATATTGGAAACCATGTAGCTGAACTCATTCCCCCAGGGGTAGAGCCGCCGCCCTTCGCCGCGAGCGGCTTTCTCCCATTCGGCTTCGGTCGGCAATCGTTTCCCGGCCCACCGGCAATACCCGAAGGCATCGTTCCAGCCGATCCCCACGACGGGAAAGTCCGGGTCAACGAGTTTCGCAATGTCTTCTTCAAAAACCGGCACCTGGGGCTGCTCCCGCTTGGTCATCTTGACGAAACGCGCGTATTCCGATTGGGTGACTTCCTTCAAATCGATGAAATACGTCCGCACGTACACCGGATGAGCCGGCGCTTCATCGGGATCGCCCTGATCATTGCCCATGGTAAAGGGGCCTTCGGGAATCTCGACCATCTCACGGCCTTCATTGCCGACCATCGTCCGATACATGGAAAAATCCTGGACTTTCACCGGAGCGATGACCCGGGGCTTGGTCGTCTGCGACTTCGATACCAGCCGGTCCAATTCCTGCTGCCCCTTATACGTTTCATAGATCAGCATCACCATCATCAGGATGAACGAAGCAAACACAAAGATGATGGACCCGATCAGCACCCCGCGATTTTCCATAACCCTGATCCCCGATAAACGGTCAACCGCCTCCGCTTCCCGTCCCCGCCTCCGCTTCGTGGTCGGGAGCGGCCTGCACGGGTTTTCTCCAAAACACGTCGATCAACATGGAGATCCAAATCCCCAAAAATCCGCCCATCGCCGCGCCGGACCCCGCGCCGACCGTGATATTTTCCGGTCCGGAAACGGCCCAGGCCAGCGCACCCCCCAAAAGCGTACCGACAAAAATACCGAGAAAAAACCGGCGTCCGCCAATGAGACCGATCCCCGCCCCCAACAGGACTCCAAGGCCCGACGCGAAATAGAGAAAGGAGCCGCCCAGGAGAATGCCGATCAGCACCCCGACCGTCCCCATGACCGCCACGCCAAGGACGACGTCTATCATGGTTCCTTTAGAAATTGCCGATCTCCTTGTCGCCGCGCGACCGCGAGGCCTTATTCTGCCCGCACCTCGATCGAACCGAAATCGATTTCCACCCCCGGGCCGCTTTGCAGGGAAAGACCCCATGCCCGCTCGGCCGGTTCATGTTGATGGATCTCCTTGAAATCCTCGTACGCGTTGACCTCTTCTTCCACCCATTCACCCACCGGCTGCGCGCCCGAACGCACCACCACCTCCGCCGCGCCGAACATGCCGCCGTCCGTGACCGATCCCTTGGCTTTCGTGCCGCTCCAGACGTACTTCGTGGACACCGGAATAAACATCAGGTCCGTATCCAGGTTCGCAAAAACCGCCGCAAGGAATTCCGCCTTCTCCGGGACGGCGTGCAGGCGCCACCGCCACGTGAGAATAGGGTGAGTGCGGGGATCCCAATCAACGTTCTTGGTGTACACACGCTGGTTCGCCCCCTTGCCTTTCAGGAACGCCGTATCCTCTTCCCGGTGAACGGCATAGGCCTCTCTGGCGGTGATCGTACTTCGGGACCCGTCCCATCCTTTCGGGAACTGCTCTTCATCGGGACTTTCAAAATTTTCCAGCGTCACGACCTGTGAGAAAGCCGTTCCGGGCAGCATGGGAACACAACACACAAACAGGGACAGACACGCGACGAGCAGACGTCCCGTCTTCATACCGATTCCTCCCGGGAGAACGCCTGCGCGAACGACATGCCCGGTTCGTCCTTTTCCACGACGGCCGGCCGTTTGTCCCGGGTGGCCAGCCAAAACATGAAAAACACCGAAGCCCAGAACAACACCATGTTGATGGTCACCATTTTGGCCGCAAACGTGATGGCAGGAGTAAACGCCCAAGGGGAAACGTCGGCCATCAGCTCATTGACGTGCCATCCCAACCGGCCGGCCGACCGGATATACCCCATCAACCCCATGACCCAGGAAAAGGTCGCGGCGACCCCGAACAACGCCACCATCCCGCGCACGGATATCCCGCCCCATTGGATGGGACCCCGAATCTCGCTCCCCTTCAACAGAAAATGATTGAGCACCAACCCCCCGATCAGGACCGTCGCCGTGGTGGCCCCCTGCGGAATGGAGAGGCCGACCCGAACGTGAGCGGGAATGAAAAACCCGTACACCGAGACCCAGACGATATTGGCGATACCCACGGCAAACAACGCCCCGATCGCCGCGTTTCCCGCCGCGGCCCACGGCACGGTCATGATGCGATTGGCGCGACGATACAGCAGGTAGCTCAAGGCGGTCAGGCAGATCATGACGTTGATGGCGCCGTTTTTCGCCGACATCACCCCAAACTGTCCGATCACCGGATGTTGCGCCGCGCCCATGGCTTTCATTTCGCTCGGCGTCATGGCAATGGTATGGGGGGTGAACCAGACCAGGAACGACATCATCAGCCCGCCGAGAATAAATTTGAAATAAGGATGATACCGTTCCCCGTCACGCAACCGTCCCAGAGACTGCCAGATGTAATAATTGATGCCGAGAAACAACGCGCCGATGGTGGTGGCCTGGACCACGAACAGCCAGGACAACAATCCGCCCATCATGGTCATCCCCATCTCCTGACGGAATTCGAACACGGAACGCATCAGCCAGTATCCGGCAAAGGGCATGGGAAGCAACGCGCACACCACCACGACGATGAACACGTACCCCACCCAATCGTAATAGGCCCGCTCCTCCCGGACGTGAGTCTTCAAAAACCGGTACGCGGCATAGGCCACGACAACGGCCCCGCCGGACATGATATCCGCCAGGAACCGGTGGGCGTTCAGCGGATTCCATAACGGCGAATGCAACAAATGCCAGACGTTCCCCAGAAATTGGCCTTCGGCGTTCACGCCCGCGGGCGCCATCATGAACGACGCCCAGGCATTGGCCAGCAGGAGCAACATCACGCCCATGCCGTTCGCCACGACCCCGATCGACAAATGCACCCATTTCCCCGCGCCTTGGGCCAGGCGGTCCCAACTGTAGTAGTACAACACCAGGAGGAAGGATTCCCCCAAAAACACCGCGGCGTACAACGGCATCATCTGTTTGAACGTGGACCCCATGTACGTCATGAACACGGGATAGAACGTGATGAACGCCCCAAGCATCAGGCTGCCGAGCAGGGCCGTCACCGAAAGCGAAACCACCCCGACGCGAAGAATGTCGCGGCCCAGGCCGTCGTACCGTTGGGCTGCCTGTGGATCACGGCGCGTCAGGCCCAATAATTCCAGGAGAAACGCAAACAACGGCAGGGCCAGGACGAACCCGCCGAAATAGGTATGCTGCTGCGTGACGAGCCAGATGATGATCCGGTTATTGAGCGGTTGCCATTGCGGGTAGGTGGATCCGGTTTCCGTGGCCGGAGGGCTTTGAGGGATTCCGTCGGTCTTGTAATAGACGTCCTCGGTCAGGGCGGCAGCATCCTGACCGGCCCACCCCGCCACCGGCGCGGCAAGCACAACACCCAGCACGCACAACAGGAAAACAGGCAGGCCGGTTTTCATGAAAGCATCTCTCGTGAAGGTTCCCCCTGACTGATCTCGACGGGCGCTCCCTTCCGTTCCGATGTCACCCACCCGGTTTTGGCTAAAATTTCCATCACGAACGGACACCGTTTCAAGCCTTCGGAGATACCGCCTTGCGTTTGCGCCTCCACAAACACCCGGGCCCCCAGGAAATAGCCGTACCCGGCCATCATCCCCGCGGTGACCCCGCCAACCGCCAGGTGAACGAAAAGGGCCGCGTCCTCAACCCGCAACACAAAGGCGATGAGGCCGAACTGCACTAAATAGTATGTGAATGCAAAAGTCAAACACGGCCACGCCCAAAACCGGCAGGCTTCCAACCACGACTCTATTCTGAAACGATCAGGGAAGTTGTCGAGAGGACGTTTCCCGGATAAGAAAGCTCCATGGGCGCAAAATGCCGCCACGATACAGACCAGAATTGCCGGACCGGCTTCCCCCCCGTTGACGGCCCAGCCGAGCCGGGACAGGACCGCGGTGCCCCCGCCGGCGACGATTCCCGTAACCACCCATGGGGCCGCATGAAGCCAGTCGCGTTGAAGCAATTCACGAAGCGATCCGCCGTCGGGAAAGGTCACCAGCCTTGCGCCTTGGGCTTCCATCCGAACCACGTGCCCGATTTCAAAGGCGTCACGAGTGACCGACGTACAGGGGATGATGAGGGCCATCATGGCCGGACCTTCGGGATGAACCAGGAAATTGTAATCGACAAAGAGCGCCAGGATCGCCAGCACCAGCAACGAAAGTTGCACGCCGTAGACGAACCCGATCCATCCGCCGATCCAGAAAAGACGACGTGGGTGATCGGTCCGGCAAATCCGGAGCAACGGCTCCCCGCGTCCCATCGCATAGGCCCAATACGCGGTGAGCGTCGAAAGGACGCCGCTGAACGCCAACAACGCCAGCGGGTCGGATAAGGGCAGCACGTCTTTCAAGAGACGATAGAGGACAAACGCCACAAACCCCGGAGCGAGCATCACCCAGCGCTTGCGCCGGCGAACGCCGGGTTCCGTCACGATCGCGTTCAGTTGGGGAATCACCCGGAGTGCCAGTCGATGCAGCATCGGAATTTCTCAATTCATTCGGGACGGCACAGGGGCCGTCCCCTACGACTGGGGAGAGCCCGTATTATTTGTAGGGGCAGGCCCCTGTGCCTGCCCTCCGGAGACGTTTCGCGCCTCACCCCCGCGGGGCGGCCATGCCGAAATAGCGGGCCTTGATTTCTTCCATCAACTCCACCGTCACTTCGGGGAGGCCCCTGTCCTGGGCCGTCCGCTCCAACTCCACGCGCGCCATCGCGCGAACCGGCCCCGGCACGCGCGACAACCGTTGCTTCGCCTCGGGATGCCAGGACACCATCCCCTGGGTACCGGCTTCCGTCATGACGCCGGTCGAGATCACGGTGAAACCGTTTCGATTCGCATAATCTTCCACGTCCCGCCGGACAAGAGGCTCCACGTACGGGGGAAGCCGGTCCAACCGATGCCGGGCCTCATCCGTCCAGGCCGGACGGTCAAACAATGCGCCGCCCGCTCGATGGTCCGTCTCGATTCCCACACGAAACCCACACGGTTCACAGTAATAGCGCAGAAAGACCTGCGCCTCGTCCCATTCCTCAAGGGCTTCACATCGGAAATCCGAGCCACAGGCACAGCGCATCACGGGGTTATCCGATCCGTCCGGGATACAAGATATACAGCATGGTATAGGTCACACTGCCGGTCAGGAACAACACGCAATACACCACCATGGTAAACCGCCCCAGGATCCGGTGTCGTCGCGCCCCATTCGGCCACAAACGTTGAATGCCCACCTCGACACCGAACACCAGGGCAATGAGGATAAGGAGTCCGAGATAGACGCCGAATTTCCCCATGGAAAAACCGCTGGCCGCCACGCGACTGAAAAACAACAGCAACACGAGCGCCGTCACTCCGCCAAAGATGGCGGCTATTTTTTTTCCGGTGGTTTGCAGGATGGCCTCTTGCAACTGACGCCGGCCGTTGATAAACGTTTGAGAGCGAAATCCCAGGACAATCATGTAAATAGCCATGACCAACCCGATCACGACCAGAAGAATGTGAAAGGTCAACAGGGGTACGAACACGTTGTCGTACAACGCCTGCGACCCGCCGAACCCCTCCTTGCCTTCAAACGCCAACACGCCAAGCTGGCGAAACAAATAATAACTGACGAAAAAGGCCAGCATGGCAATCATCCCGCCGAGCATCAACCAATGATGACCGTCCGCGCGACCCTTTCTGGCCTGGATCATCCCAACGATAAACAACCCGGTGAACAACGTGGCCATCAACTGACTGATATCGGCCCCCATGGTCGCATGCGTCCCCACAAACCCCGGCTCTCGTAACCATTCGGTCATTGAATTCTCTCCTGATTTGAGGAACCTTTGATTCCTTGAACAATCGCCCGTGGTTCCAGTTCCGTGACGGAAGAAAAACCGGCCCGGGTCATCCAATCCATCGCCTCCCGGGTCGTGAAGCAATCCCCTTGTTCCGTATTGACCAGAATATGCACGGCAAAGGCCGTAGTCCAAGCCGGGCTCGTTCGATCCGGATCCAAAAACCGGTCCTTGATGACCAACCGGCCCGCGTCCGCGAGGTGAGCAAACGCCTTGCGCACCAATGCGGCGTTGGCTTGCGCGTCCTGGTAATGGAGCACGTCGGACAAAAGCACCAGGTCATAGAGACCGCCCAATGAATCCGTATTGAAGTTGCCCGGCATGACGGCAATTCGATCCTCCAACCCGGCTTCCTTGATCGACCGTTCGGTCACCTGGAGGGTTGCAGGCAGATCAAACACCGTGGCGCTGAGATGGGGATACTCCCGGCAAAAGGCAATCGCATTGGTCCCGGCTCCCCCGCCGACGTCCAGCATCCGCATCCGGTCCACGCCGTTCAGTTGCAGCACCTTCGCGAGGGTGACGCCGCTCCCCCGGCCGATCCGGTCCAACACCGCCAACACGTTGGCGCCCATCTCCGGGTCGGTCTCAAAGACGTGCTGCCGGACCGGAGACGCGCCGGTCCGGACGGCCTCTTCCAGTTTTCCCCAATTCATCCATTCCGAGTCGTGCAGAACCAGCAGATGACCCACGTAATCCGGGCTGACCTTCACCAGGTGCTTCCGGGCCACGCTGGTATTTGCAAAGCGCCCTTCGTGTTTGGTCAGGATCCGCATCGCTACCAATGCGTGCAAGACGAGGCTCAACGCCCGTTCATCCAGAGATAAACGCTTGGCTAGGTCAGAGGGCGAATCTGACCGGCCGTCCAAAGCCGAAAAAAGATCCAGCTTGATCGCCGTGAGGAGAATTTTCGTCTCCCAGTAATATCCGATCTGAAATATTTCTGCGAGAGAGAGCTCCCGAGGCACAACCAGTCCTTTCTCCGGGAACGAACAACTCAGAAAACCCTCTCCCCCCACTTTGAAATTAGGCGAAGCCCCCGACATCTTTAATCGGGGGGTAGGGTGAGGGGGGCAGCCAAGGAAAGTCTATTGAAATAGTAACGGGCAAGAACCGGCGAACGCAAGAAAAAGGGCGGCAACGATTGAACCGTTGCCGCCCTTTTCACGACTGCAAAGAGGAAAGACGTTGTTACATTTTGAACTTGTTTTTCTTTTTGATGTCGAAGTTGGCTTCAACGGTCCCGCCGTCCTTCACTTCGACTTCCACGGTCACGTTTCCCGCCACCGGGTGCCAGGCCAGAACCTTGTGCTTGCCTGCGGGAACGTCCTTGATCTCAAAAGACCCGTCGCCGCCGGACACGCCAAAATGACCGTTACTTACGGGCAGGTACCAGGCTTGCATAAACTCATGCTGGTCACATTGCAAACGAAGCACGGAACCCTTCCTGGCCATCCGCATCTTGATCTTCTTGTCCAGCTTGTCGCCTTTCTTGGCCAACCCGATATTGAACAGGGTCGAAGATTTCGCGCCCAACACGTCGAAGCTATGGGGATTATGCAATACCCCTTCCTTGGACTTGGGATCATTGGCGTCCGCATCGGTATTTTCCACGATGAAGTTGCCCTTGTTCACCAACACGCCGGTAAACGGCAGAAACTCACACAACTTGGCGATCACGGTCGGCGTCGTCTTGAAGCCTTTGTCCTTAATCCCGCGCACCGACACGATCGCGTTCTTGAGCCCTTTGCTGCCGTCCACTTCGACTTCCTTCAGCAACCGGGTGTCATCCCCCTTTTGGCTGGGATTCTGTTTGCAGAAGGCCGGATTGGGAAACTTGGAAAAGGCAAATTCTTTTGGCGGAACGGGCTTGCCGGAATACGTGACCTTTCCCTTGATGGTTCCGCCGGCTTGAGCAATCAGTGGCATTGCAACCAGCAATCCACCAAGGCACAACGTAAATAACTGACGAGTCCTCATAGATATTCCTCCTGGTGATAAAATCCTCGAATCTCCTGTCACGCAACAACCCGCGTTTATAACAACCTGAACTGAGGGTGTCAAGGCAATGTGGCCCCTCACAGCAGTATCTTCAACAGTGCAACGATCAGCCCACCCTGAGCAATCATGGCCATCACCATCCATTTCAACAAATCGCTCTTGACCTTCTCGATCTTCAACCCCAGTTCGCCCTTGACGCTTTCGATCTTTAACTCCAAGTCACCCTTGACCTTCTCGACGTCCACCTTGACTTTCTCGATATCCACCTTGAGAGCCAGGATATCCGCCTTGGTCGCCAGGTTGCTGTTGAGAAGTTGAACCTGCTCATTCGCCAAGGCTTCGGCCTGTTTCTCCGTAAAGCCGCTTGCCGTCAGGTTCTTGATAAAACGATGGGTATCAAAAGCAATCGCTTCAGTCATACAGCGATTATAGGCGACGACGCGACTCCCTGCAAGCAGCGGGATTGTCCTAATATGAGGAGAGGTGGGGGGAAAGTAATGGTATCAATCACGTCGGTGAGCTTGAGACGTTTCAGGACAGCCGTACTGATGATGCTCATCGTGGTTCCGGTATCCCAAATAGCCTCGAATTTTATGGCCTTCTCAACCGGATCACCGGGGTTGCCGATTTTGACAGGAAGCCGAATCTCCTTCTTGATCGGTCCCCTTGGAACGGAGACGGTAAACGCCAGGGGTGGTTGCTTGCCCATTTCTTGTTACAGGATTCGCGAATGGAAAATAACCTTCTTTTCCTCGCCAGGATGGACACATTGACGGATTAAGAAGGCCCCGCTTCTGAAGCCCTCCTGCTTCGCGGCTCGATACGCGTCCCCGCCTGTTTTATAAAAACCTCGGTGAGATCCCTGGTAAATGAGGACATATTCGCTGTAGTGTTGTGCGGCAAACTCGTCCTGATGCTTGTTGAAAAAGTCGATCTCGTTGTGGAGCAGATGTCGTTTTTGCATCGTTCGCGCCCTCCCCCCTGAACGCAAAAAGCCCCTCAAGACGGGAGTCTCTCGGGGCAAACTCTCCACAAACATCGCATGTGGAAACGTCCTAAAAAATTTAGCTAGTAAAATACTATATCTCGTGGAGACCTGTCAGTTGATACACAACCTATAGAATCTGACCGAACGCCAACCAGAACACGCTGACGGGTATCTCCTAACAGGATTCTTCGTCATGGTCAAGAGGAAAACGGAGCAAAATTGAAATTTTAGAGATCCATGCAAAGGGAATTACGCGTTGTTTTTTGCAGTTGTAGCCGCCGCATCTTATGCGGCTTGGAGAGGCCAAGAGCAAGAAGCGCCATAAGGCATGTCCCGGACTTTGATCCGGGATGGCGCGACTACAATGGCAACAAAAAAGCAACCCTGGATTCTCGCGTGCGCAAGAAATGACCGAAAAAGGAAAGGGAACCCCCTCTCCCCTATTTCCTGCATTAAGCGGGAAATAGGGAGAGGGCTGGGGTGAGGGGAAATCTGTCAACGAATTACGGAACACATACACTAGTGACAAAGAGGGCGGAGGTGTGGTAGAAAGGCGTGTCTTCGATTCGCCTTGGCTTATCGGATGGTGGGAGAGGGCCGAGAAAGGGTGACTGACTCGGCCCTCGTCCTGCTCTCACCCAGGCCCACCATGCCGGGCGGAGATGGGGACAACATGGACGGAAGCCCCAAGACCCAGCGAGCCCAGACCAACATCAAGCAGTGGTGAAATGCTCATCATGCTTGTCTAACCTGAACTTTCCTTATTACCGTGTAGCTCCAAAGGCACCAATCACGTGGCCGTTGCCAAGATGGGCATTAAACTCTCCAGCAATACCGGTGGGGTGAGTTTTGCCCTTCACGTCAGCATCAGCAGCAGCGGCTGCGGCTTTACCATAGAACATCCCTGTCCACGATCCGCCACCTGTCGTGACTCCACCAGTGATCGCGTTGGTGTGTTCACTATATGCAATGCTATCTCCAGTCCTATCTAGTGGAGCAGCAGTGGCAAAGTTACCTTGCATCAAACTCACATTCCACCCACCACCTGAAATTTCATCTCCGTCTGTATCGCGGAAATTGGAAATCGACCCGGATACTGTAAAGTGATCTTTCAAAGGAACAGAGGTTCCACCAAAATTCGCCTCCAAACTGGCATCAGCCGTGAATTGACCAGCAGCCGTTGGTACACCTGCTCCTGTTCCAAAACTCTTCATGGCATACATCCCTGTAGCTTTGCCAGTGTATTTCGCCGTACCCCTAAGAGCCGCAACTGCTGTGCTAACACCAGCGGCATCAATAGTGCCATCAGCAGCAACAACATTACCAAACGGTAGCGACCCACTAGCAAACGGGTTTACGCCGTAGGTTATGGTCCCATCGGCCTTTGTTTCTGTTTGGAGCCAATACCCATAGGCCAAATAGTCGTTATCAAGTTTGACACCTTCGACCTTCCCCTCAGCCCCTGCCCTGGTAGGCCGAAACGTCCAACCTGCGCTTAATCCAATCAACTGACCCTTCGCATTCCCGGTTGTCGTGCATGTTGTAGCGGCTCCACATACAAACGTGCCAGGAACACCCGCAAATGACCCTGCGAACGTCCGTTCAGTTGGGTTTGTGGGGGCTGGTGCATATTGCTTAGTCTGCTGACTAGAGCTTTCTGAAAAGTTAAATGGTACAGCACTGAATAAGGCTGCATCATCTTTCGAAACAGAAGTAGCTGCATCAGCACCGGTCCTTACGTTAAACGCTAAAGCCCCTTCGTTTTTTAAGTTATCACCAGTAAGATCTGCGTCGTATTTTCCATTGGGCGTAGTAGTATCAGAGTCGCTCGTAGCATCCGTAATTCCACTCACAATGCTTGGCCGTGGGGCTGTAGACTCTATAGTAGCATCGAAATACTCAAAATAATCCACATCACCGGCTTCCTTGGAGTCCATATACACCCGAAGCACATCTTTCGTCACGTCCCCACTATCGTCATCAGTCATTGTGCGTTCATACACGCGGGCGTCAAATCCCGTTAGCATGGCCGCAGACTCAGTGCTTTTGGCAAACTCCATTGCATCATTATCACCTGTAATGGCTTCATCATCCTTGCCAAGTTCATCAAGATCAGCAGCGGTAACAGTAGTAGAATCGCCATCAATGTTAAGGTCGTATTTCAAGACCCCGCCTTGTTCCACTACTAGGGCCATACTCAAGGTGTTTGCACCATCTGGATCACCGGGACGCACATCCACACCCAAGCCACCAGTCGGCAGCCCATCCCCATCAGGATCAGCAATAGCCGTAGTCAATCCTGTCACCATCGCCATAGTCGCGGCATCCATTTGGTCCTGTGCCATTTGTGACAACCTGGCCGTCGCCGCGCCGCCAGTCGAGGTCACATCGCCGTCATCGTCCTGGCTGAGCGCACAAGCCATGCCGCCTGCTGGACAACTAATGGTCACGTCCCCAAAGGTCTGCGACGCACCAGCAGCAATCGAAGTACCATCAGGCACCGTCACGGCAGGCAGTCCAGCCAAGTCTACGGCCGTCATCGTAGGAGACGGCGGATCAACCGGCGGCGTAGTAACACCGCCCCCATTGCCCCCGCAGCCGGCAAGGAGCAACATCACACTGAACACTACACACCACATCATCACGTTTCGCGTGTGCATTGAAAACCTCCCTTGAGTAATCAAATGATTGGTATTGAGATTGGTATTGAAAGAGGATCCATCCCCCGGCGCGGGAGACGGGTACACCGTTGAACCCGACCCTCGGCCTCTGATGTCATCCATTGACCAAGGCGATGAAAGCCGGCGAGAGAGATCCATAGAGCACTCCTTTCGATAGGGACAGTGAATCCAGCCACAAAGGGGCCGGGCCTGCCTCTATCTCCACAGGTGCTTGAAGGGAGACCCTATGTATTTGCTGTTGGTAAAACAATCTGCCGAACACGGGAGCTACCCGCGATCACCAGATCCAGTTCTTGTATTTCACAGGAGACCCGACAAGGGGACGCCCTGTGTGAGATAGAGGTAAGCGAAACGTAGCAAGAGTTACACCTAATGTCAACGACATTATGCACGAAATTTTTGACGCGCCCGCCCGTGTTCGGTCGTTCGCTTTGACTGCGCTCCTTCGACTTCGCGCTATCGCGCTACGCTCAGGACGAACGAAGGGGGGTAGTCCGTTCGCCCTGAGCGTAAGGCGCCCCGCGCCTGAAGTCGAAGGGTCAGGTCTGAGTAGGTCGGATTAGCAGAGCGCAATCCGACACCGCTGACCAAGCCCGTCGGGTTACGCCTTCGGCTAACCCGACCTACAAAAACTGATTGCACCAGAATTGTCATTCCGAGCATAGCGAGGAATCTCCCTCTCTGTCATCCTTGACCATATGAACTGGATCCTCGATTAAGGATGTCGAGGATGGATCCAGTGCTGTTGTTTTTTGCAGTTGTAGCCGCCGCATTTCATGCGGCTTGGAGAGGCCGTCCCCCAAAAACGGCGCCATAAGATGGCGCGGCTACGAAGACCAGAAAAAGACTCTGGATCCATCCCCGACATTTGTAATCGGGGATCCAGCTTATATGGTCGAGGATGACAGAAGGAGAATACAAGGACGACAGAAGGGAGAAACAGGGATGGCAGGGGGAAAAATTTGGGGAAATAACAGAAAGGAAGAACGGCGCTGCTGACTCAATGACGCCGACTCACGTCAGCTTGAGTACGGCAATGACGATGCCGGCTAATGCGGCGGTCCACGTCATTAGCCTGACTTGCAGTTGAGCCAAGTCAGCCTTGGTAGCCAAATGTTCGCTTTCATGCTCATGAATCGCCTGTGCGATGCCCTTCACGCAGTCTCCTTCAAAAAAGATCTGCATGTGTTCCCGTCCGGCGCAGTATCAGATGCTCGTCACTGATTTCGTAGATCAGAATCCAGTCAGGACCGACATGGGCATCCCAAGCGCGTGCATACTTCCCAGACAGCTTGTGCGGTCTGGCGCTCGGCGGCAACGGCTGACCACTGGCCAGCGCTCCGATAAACGCCTCTAGCTTTTGAATATTCCAGCCCCGGTTTTTGATTTGCCTGTAATCCTTGAGAAAACGGTTGGCATAGGAAATCTCTCGCATCCCTACTCGGTGTGACTCCGCTCCTCAAGGTCGGCGAACAGTTCCTCCGGAGAGCCAAACCGCCTTAGAGTGTTCGTGGGTTCTTCCAGGGCTGCGATGGTTTCAGCATTGGGGATGCGGGCGTCAAACGGCAACCCGTTGTGCATAACCAGTTGCCGTAGCGCCATGCGGATATACTCCGTGGGTTTCAGTCCAAGCTGAGAGAGCACGGCTTCGGCCTTAGTTTTCAATTCCGGCTCCAGGCGAATTTGCATCTGTTTTGTTTTGGTCATGGCGGTACCCTATGAGGTTCTTGTCAAAGATAGTGTAGACACCATTGCTACCATTTGCAATACACTGATCAAAAACAAATCAAAACAGCGCCATAAGGCATGTCCCGGACTTTGACCCGGGATGGCGCAGCTACACACGCAAGAACAACCCTGGATCCCTCCTCGACATCCTTAATCGAGGATCCAGTCCATATGGTCAAGGATGACAGAGGGGGAGCGTCGAGGATGACAGAATAAGGCAGCGAAAGTGTCAACGAATTACTGAACACATACAAGAATGACAAAAAAGGCGGGGAACCCCCTCTCCCCTTTTTGTGGGAGAGGGCTGGGGTGAGGGGAAATGTGTCAACGCCTGTCATGAGCATAACCCCGTAGGGGCGAAGTCGAAGGAAGGCACAGGCCTGCCTTGCAACTACTGGTTGCTTCCCCCTACTGTATGGTCTTATGTCGAACGCGCGTGTGTGGTGTTATTGTCTGGTCTCGGGTATGGCGTATGCGCTGTCCGTTTCCAACCTGATTGACGGGATTCCCTGGGGTCTGTTTGCCTGGATTGCCCTCCTGCCCCTCCACCGGGTGTTGATCGACGCCACAGCGGGTCAAGCTTTCCGGCGCGGCTGGCTGGCCGGCTTTCTGGCGTTTATCGGCACGATGTATTGGGTGGTGACCGCCATGCACCTCTATGGCAAAGTCCCCCTGCCCGTCAGCATCGTCCTCATGCTTCTCCTGGCGGGATACCTGGGATTCTACGTCGGCCTGTATGCCTGGGGCTTCGTCCGGTTTGAACAACGATGGCCTGCCGCAACCTGGATCGCAGCCCCCTGCTTGTGGGTCTGCCTGGAGTACGTGCGCACGCACGCGTTCAGCGGATTGCCCTGGGGCCTGTTGGGCTACTCCCAATTTCAATGGTTGTCGCTCATCCAGATCGCCAATGTCACCGCGGTCTACGGCGTGTCGTTTCTCATCGTGCTGGTGAACGTCGCCGTGTTCTTGCTCGCCAGGTGGATGTTGGCCAAAAATCCGCAGCGCATGTTTCGACCCTGGCTTCCGCTCGCCGTGACCGTTACAGCCTTCCTCGGGGTCTGGCTCTATGGGATGAGTCAACTGCACGTGTCTCCCGTGGACAGGCTCACCGTCGGGATCGTGCAAGCCAATATCGATCAGGCGCACAAATGGGATCAAGCCTATCGCGTAGAAACCCTGGAACGATACCGCCGGCTCACGGAAACCGTTAGTCCCCAGTCCGAGTTGATCCTGTGGCCTGAAGCCGCCACGCCTTTTCTGTTTGAACAGGAGCCGGACTATCAGGCGCTCGTGACCGACATGACGAAACACGCCGACGCGCCGCTCGTGTTCGGAAGTCCGGCCCTCCGTCGTCGAAGCGATGGGACTCCGTACCTACTCAACAGCGCGTACCTGTTAGCCCCCTCAGGGGAAGTCTCCGGCCGGTACGACAAGCAACATCTCGTTCCCTTCGGCGAATACATTCCCCTGCAACGGCTCCTGTTTTTCCTGGACAAATTGGTCGTCGGCATCGGTGATTTTGAGCCGGGACCCGGCCCGACCCTGTTGGACTTTGAACGGGGACCCGACAAACGGCAGACCCGGTTTGGGGTGGCGATCTGCTTCGAGGTCATTTTTCCGGATCTTGTGCGCCGGCTCGCTTTTGAAGGCGCGAATTTCCTCGTGACGATCACCAATGACGCCTGGTTCGGAAACACCGTAGCCCCACATCAACATTTCGGCATGGTCGTTTTCCGCGCCGTGGAAAATCGCATGGCGTTCGCCCGCGCCGCCAATACCGGCGTGTCGGGATTGATCGATCCGGCCGGACGCATTCTCACGACCACGCCCATCTTTACCGAACACGCCGTCATCGGCTCGATCCCCCTGGGCGCGCCCTCGACGATGTACACGCAATTTGGCGATGTGTTTGCATGGGCCTGTGTTATAATGGCCTTGCTCTTGTTATGGTTTGCTCGTTTTATCAACGGACCATCCGCCCGCTTTTCAACGCAACGCAAAGGAGTCAGGTATGCTTGAGGACATTCGAACCCGTCTGCACGCCACCGGAACCCACGTCAAAGATTTACGGAGGCGTCTTTGACCTGCCTCGACTACAACGTGAACTCGAAGAACTCGAGCAGGAAAGCGCTCAACCCGGTTTCTGGAACAATGCGCACGTCGCCGCCAAGGTGGGACGGCGCAAAGCCGGGATTGAACGGGACCTTGCCCGCCTCACCGACTTCGAGCAACGGCAGGCCGACCTGGAGGCCACGCTCGAACTCATCGGGGCGGAGGATGACGCCGAACTCCACGCCGAATTGACCCAGGGCATTGAAACGCTGGAAACGCTCCTGGAGCACCTGCGCACGGAGCAGTTGCTGGCCGGCGAACATGACGGGCGATCCGCCATCCTGGGGATCAACCCCGGCGCCGGCGGCACGGAATCACAGGATTGGGCCCAGATGTTGATGCGGATGTTCGTCCGGTGGGCCGAGGATAAACGATTCAAGGTCGGCAGCATCGACATCCAGCCCGGCGACGAAGCCGGCATCAAAAGCGCCACGTTGAGTATCGAGGGCGCGTATGCCTACGGGTACCTGAAATCGGAAGCCGGGGTGCATCGTTTGGTGCGGATTTCTCCGTTCGACGCCAACAAACGGCGCCATACGTCGTTTGTCGCCGTGTCGGTCTATCCCGAACTGGATGACGACGTCGCAGTCGAGATCGACGACAAAGACCTGAAGATCGACACGTTTCGCGCGGGCGGGGCGGGCGGGCAAAACGTCAATAAAGTCGAAACCGCCGTTCGCATGACGCACGTCCCCAGCGGGATCGTCGTGCAATGTCAGAACGAGCGCTCGCAATTGCAAAACCGCATGGGCGCCATGCGCGTCCTGAAAGCGAAACTCTATGAGTTGGAACAACGCAAAAAGGAGTCCGAATTTCAAACCATCGTCGGCGAAAAAAAAGACATCGCCTGGGGCAGCCAGATCCGGTCATACGTGTTCCAGCCGTATCAAATGGTCAAGGATCACAGAACGAATCACGAGTCCGGCAACATCGCGTCGGTCATGGATGGAGACCTCGACGCCTTCATCGAAGCCTACCTGAAGCAAGCCGCCTCGGGTTCGTCGTAAGGGACGCATGTACGAAAAGGGAATGCAAGTGGTGTAAAGCGAATTTTTGTCTTCGTCTGTCATGCTTGTATGTGTTCAGTAATTTGTTGACAGAATGGAGGATCGGCCCACAAGAAGGGAGGGCGGACACCCGTTCGCTTTGCTCAGGGCATGCTCCAGTCCGCCTCTACTGAACCCCCCTGCCCCCCTTATCAGGGGGGAAAGAATCTGTCGTCCCCCTGATAAG
>JAJDZI010000086.1 GCA_022824735.1 Nitrospirales bacterium | reverse complement strand
GCGAAGAATCAAGGAGCCTGCCCTGAGCGAAGCGAACGGGTCGTTGCTTGACCAAACGCCCGTAAAAGCAGATCCTTCGCAGGTCCTTCGCTTCGCTCAGGACAAACTCAGGATGACAACTTGGGTGTGTTCTTACGGATGACGCCCCCTCAACCCATCGACTGAAACTGTCAACGAATGACTGAACACATACGAGGATGACAGATTGGAGAGAGAAGTCCCCACCGTCATCCCTTGGGGTACAGGCGACAAGCCTGCATGAGGGATTCCTGTGTCACTCCTATTCTACAACAATATAGGAAACGACCTGGACTTCGCCAACTGCGGCCCACCCAATGTGACGGACCCAGACCGTCGCTTGCGAGAAATCGTCATTTTCGCTAAGCTTCGCAGCCAATTGTACGAATTTTATTCATTTTTCCAGCGAATATTTGCATTGTCAGGAAGGCTGTCTTCATGAACGAACCACTGAACAATCGAAACGTTATCGAAATCAAGGAACTGGTCACTCCGCGGCAGATTAAGGAACACATGCCGGCCGGCACGGCGACGGAAGCCACGGTCCTGGACACCCGTCAGGCCATTCGGGATATTCTCTATGGACGAGACCAGCATCGGCTCCTCGTCGTCATCGGCCCCTGCTCCATTCATGACCCGGAAGCGGCCATGACCTACGGAGCCGCCCTCAAGAAGGTGAGTGAAGCAACCAAAGACCATCTGCTGATCGTCATGCGAACCTACTTTGAAAAACCGCGAACAACGGTCGGGTGGAAGGGGCTGATCAATGATCCGCATTTGGACGGGAGCTGTGACATTGCCGAAGGCCTCCGGCAGGCTAGAACCGTTCTCCTGGACTTGAATGCGCTCGGTGTGCCCTGCGCCACCGAATTACTCGATCCGGTCACGCCCCAATACCTTTCCGACCTCCTCAGTTGGTCTGCCATCGGCGCACGCACGACGGAAAGCCAAACCCACCGGGAAATGGCGAGTGGATTGTCCATGCCGGTCGGCTTCAAGAATGGGACGGACGGCAGCCTGCAAGTCGCGCTCAATGCCATGGTGGCAGCGCGGCAACCGCACAGTTTCGTCGGGATTAATCTCGACGGGGTCACATCCATTATCAAGACCAACGGGAACCCCGACCGGCACGTCGTCTTGCGCGGCGGCGGCGGAAAGACAAACTACAGCCATGAACACATTCTTCAAGCCCGCGACGGATTGGTGGATGAAGACATCGCCAGACCCATCATGGTTGATTGCTCTCACGGAAATTCAGACAAAGATCACACACGCCAGATTCCGGTTGCCCATTCCGTCCTGCAACAATATTGCGAAGGACAACGATACATCCTGGGGCTCTTGCTGGAAAGCAACCTGAAACCGGGCAAGCAATCCTGGGGGATCGGCAAAACGTTGGAATACGGGATCTCGATTACCGATGCCTGTATCGGTTGGGAGGATACGGAAACCCTATTGTATGAACTGGCCGATACATTGGCAAAACAATCGCCCATGCACGTAGGCACCCCGTAAGGAACCTCTGACTTACCCCTTACCTATCTCCCTGATAAGCCTCGGGTTTCGCTCCGGGACGCCTTGCCCTGCATCCCGCTATCACAATAACTCAGAGGTTCCGTAAATCAAGGACCCGGCGAAACAATAACGGGCTGGGAGTCTTCGGTCTTCTTGTCGCGTGCATGACAAGGATGACACCGGCACAAGGACCGGTTCACGAATCCACCCCAGGCGATGAAGGAAGCCCCGATCAAGTCTCCGGCAAGTTCCAGGCTCGAACCCTCTCCCACAACTAAACGCGCCAACAGCAACGTCAAGAAGCCGGCCATCGTCAACGTTACCGGCCGGCGGTCCCGATGAAGGGGATAGGTCACGAGTACACCTCCACCGGCAACGACCACGACAACGCCCCAAAACACCCATTCAGCCGAAGGAGAAAACACTGAACCGACCACGGCCTCGAGCGCTCCACCGTATTGCGCAGCGAGCAAGGGAAGCGCTAACAACGCCAATGGCGTTAAGGCGCAATGCACCGCACACACCAGTGAGATGATTGAACCGGCTGTGGAGAGTCTCACGCCCAACGAGGGCGTGCCGACCTCATTTGCTGAATCTATTGACATTTTGGACACCAGCCACTGAATTCCAGTGAATGCAATTATCACAACTGACTGGAAATGTCTATTTCGAATCGACGCTCCCCCTCTACCATCCTCGTCTGTGATCAGTAATTCCCCTTCCGTCATCCCCGACCCCGATCGGGGATCCAGGGTCTTTTTCTTCATAAAGGAAAACTGCAAAACCCCGGGATCCTCGCGTTCGCAAAGATGACAGAGGGGAGAGTCGGGGATCCAGGGATTTTGTTTTGGTCATTGTAGCGGCGTCATCCGAGATTCTCTCTTGACCGCCGGGCAATTCTGTTACTATGCTGCCGTGCTCTATTTTCAACTTCTTCAATAACGACGAGATCGAGATCGTACCGCACGGAGCCTCTCATGACTGTTGCCCTTCCCTTTCGAGAACCACGGCTGGGACAGGATTATTGGATCGAGGACGATATTCTTCCCAATGCCCTTGAAGTGGCCCAACGGTGCATTGCCAACAATACCTGGACATTGGGCTCACCGTGGCGTCCGGAACCTTGGCCCGGCATGAGGGCTCCCCATGCCCTGCTGCCGGAAGAATTGCGCCACGTGGAAGAATGCGTGACACAACGGCTCGGCATCACGGCCCTGCAACCGCAAAGCGATTCGGATATGGGGATGTCCGGACATAACCATATCCAACTATGTGGCGGGGCCGAAGGCGTGGCCCGTCCCCACGTGGATTCCGCAGCCATTTGCGATTATGCCGCGGTTCTGTACCTCCACCCGAATCCCCCGACGCCTCACGCGGGAACCTCGTTTTACCGGCTCCATCTCCCTGGGGAAGAACCCGGAGGCAACATCTGTCCACGGGAATATGAAAGTTTACGCGACGTTCCGGGGATGCCCGGAGAAACGGACCCAACCCTGTTTCAGGAAATCCTGGAAGTACCCTACGTCTTCAATCGCCTCTTGGCCTACAAATCCGACCTGATTCATTCTGCCACTTCGTATTTCGGGTGGGGGACGGAACTCGCTTCCAAACGTATGGCGGTGGTGTTTTTCTGGAAGGTGCAATCGTAGGTCGGACACTTCGACTTCGCGCTGCCGCGCTACGCTCAGGACGAACGGACGCCTCTCCGGTCACCCTTTCAGCAGTTCTCCGGCTGCTTTTCTCACGGTTTGCGTTATTGTCGCTCCCCCCAGCATTCGCGCAATTTCTTCTTCCCGCGCCCCGGCCTGAAGCCGTGTGACCGACGCCACGGTCCGCGCATCCACGCTTTCCTTCTTCACCAGATAATGATGGTGCCCCTGGGCTGCAATTTGCGGCAGATGGGTGATGCACATCACCTGGTGGGTTTGCCCCAATGCTTTGAGACGTTGCCCCATGGTCGAGGCCACATTGCCTCCAATGCCCGCGTCCACTTCATCGAAAATCAACACCGGCACTTGATCCACGCTCGCCAGCACCGTTTTCAATGCCAACATCAGCCGGGAGAGTTCCCCGCCTGATGCCACCCGCGCCAACGGTTGCAGGCTCTCCCCGGGATTCGCGCAAAACGTGAACTCGATCTGATTGAGGCCATGTGGTCCGGCCTGCTCCATTTCAGGAACCGTCGTGAGCCCGACGTGGAATCGTGACTTGTCCATCATCAAATGCGCCAATTCGGCGGTGATGCGTTCTTCCAGTTTTCTGGTCACGGATTGACGAGCTTCAGACAGTTTTTGGCCCAACACTAACGCATCCTGATGCGCCTGCGAGACTTGTTGCTGAAGATCCTGCGTGCGCTCCTCGATGTTCGCTAATTCCTCCAATTCGGCTTGAATCCGGGTTTGACGAGCCAACAAATCTTCCAGCGACTCGCGATATTTCTTTTTCAACCGTTGCAACAGGGCCAGGCGTTCGTCGATCTGCGCAAGCCGGGCCGGGTCGTGTTCAAATCCGTCTTGATAATTTCGAGTCGCCCACACCAGTTCCTCAACCTGGGCAATGCTGCCCTCAATTGATTCATGCCAATTTCGAACGTTATCGTCGATCGTGCCCAGTTCATGCACCAGCTTCCTGACTTCCGTTAATTGGGAAAGAACCGACGCCTGATTGTCGTACAACAGATCATAGGCTTGATTGACGATCTCCAGCACCCGGCCGCTGTTTTGCAGTTTCCGGTGTTCCCGCACAAGGGATTCATCTTCTCCGGGAACCAATTGGGCCTTCCCCAATTCCTCTGATTGAAAACGCAAAAACTCTTCGCGTTCCTGCTGCTCTTTCGCCCGTTGCGCAACGTCAGCCACGGCACGAACCAGATCCTGCCAGCGATGGTACTGCGTCGCGTACTCGTCGCGTAGCGGCAGCAAGCCCCCAAAGGCATCAAGGACGTTCAGTTGGACTTTTGATGAAAGCAGCGATTGCTGTTCATGCTGCCCGTGAATGTCAACCAGCCAGCCGCCCAATTCCACCATCTGGTGTAAGGGGACCAGCCTCCCGTTCACGTACATCCGGCTCCGCCCTTCGCGAGAGATGGTCCGGCGAAGCAGGAGATCCTGCGTGCCGTCCGGCAGCAAGTCCCATTCCTTCAATTTTTCGAGAATCGGCGCGTTCCCGGATACGGAGAACACCGCCTCCAGTACGGCTTCCTTTGCTCCGCTTCGGATATGCTCAGCGGACGCGCGCCCGCCCAGCAACAGAATCAGGGCGTCAACCAGGAGAGACTTCCCGGCGCCAGTCTCTCCGGTAAACACCTGGAAGCCCGGCGAAAATTCAAGTTCGAGGCTTTCGATAAGGGCAAAATGGGAAATCCGCAGTTCAGTGAGCATAACGACGGCGCATGCTCACCACCCTAGGCCGGAGCGGAGTGTTGTGTGAGCAGCGAATCGATGACTTGTTTGAATTGGGGTTTGGGTCTCGCACCCACTATTTTTTCAACCGGTTGCCCGTTCTTGAAAAAAAGAATCGTGGGAATGCTCATGATTTGAAATTTGCCGGCAATCTCGGGAACTTCATCGGTATTGAGTTTCATGACCTTCAATTTGCCTTCATACTCTTTGGCCAGTTCTTCGACGACCGGGGCGACCATCTGACAGGGCCCACACCAGACGGCCCAAAAATCAACCATGACCAATCCATCTATCTGACCCACTTCGGCTTCCCAATTGGCAGCCGTTGCTTGCGCGACGAGTTCGGACACAGCATCCTCCTTTTCTGAAACGTAACGAGACGGCGTTTTTCTTCAAACGGCAGGAAGAATCCTAACCATGCATTCCAAAAGGTGTCAACTTCATCGGATCTTTCTTGCTTTGCCCCCTCACCCCAACCCTCTCCCACACTGGGGAGAAGGTGCTTTATTTTCCCCTCCTTTGCCTGCCCTGAGCGGAGCCGAAGGGTAAGGAGGGGCCAGGGGAGGTAGAGTCCCATTGCCATGGTTCAGGCACTCCGGCCCACCAGTTTTCAGGATGGTTCTTTTCCCAGGCCCGGACTTCCAACCATAATTCGTCCGCGCGCGTCTTATCGAGCCGGTTGGCCATACCGGCAACCACGTCATATTGCTGCCGGATTCCCTCATGCAGTATTTCTTTGGCCATCCTGGCCAGCATATCGGGAGGATCGACAAGATCCATGGTTCCGCGATTGACCATGGAGAGCGACAACTGCCCCACCTTGACCCAATCATCGTGTTCGGCTAGCCACTCCAAGTAGCCGTCCAGCGCATGATACACGTAAATGAGGTACACGTAACTTTCGACGGACGGCGATTGATCGATGTTCATTTGGCAGGCTTCGACCGCGCGACGGTAATCCCCGGCCGCCAGATACACTTTGGCTCGCGCCAAGGGAGGCTCGGTTCGGGGGCCGTCCCCTGCGTCCGCAAGAGAGACACTGGTTCCTGTCAGACACCATCCGAGAAACAACACCAGAACACTCAGATGAATCGTTCGAGACCGATCCGGCACGTTCATCACCCCCTCCTAGGATTGACAGTTCGTGACATCATCAAATCCAGAATACCACGTCTTGATCCATGCGTGCATGCAGCTTAACTTCTTCACGGTGATGTGTTAAAAATCGCTCCAATGATGTCTGCGTTGATACTGGTATTAGGCGTGTTTCTGGCATCCGTCCCCGCGCAAGCGGAAACGGAAACATGGAAAACTCTGAATACCGCCGGCATGCTGGCCTACAAAGAACGGAATTTTGCCCTGGCAAAGGAGATGTTTCACCGGGCGCTGAACGTCATGGAAGGATCGACGGATCTCGACTCACGAACCGCCACCACCCTGAACAATCTCGGCGCGACTCACGAAGCCCTGGGTGAGTACGAACAAGCCGAACTTCGTTATCGTCATGCGCTCACGATGATCGAAACGATCCAGGGCGCCGAACATCCGGACGTCGTGGTCGGACTCAACAACCTGGCCTCGTTATATTTTTCGCAAGAAGCATTTGAGAAGGCCGAGCCGCTTTGGCAAAGAGGACTCTCCATCAGTGAAAAGTTCCTGGGAGACGCGCACCCCCACCTCATCCAGCCTCTTCTTACCCTGGGACTCGTCACCCAGGCGCAAAAGGAGTTTGATCGTGCGGAGGCCTACTATCTTCGCGCCATCGAAATCGGCAAACGGACCTTGGGCGCAGACCATCCCAGCCTGATATCCCTCTATGAACGCTATGCGTCATTCCTGCGTCAGGCCGGTCGAGACGAGGACGCACTGGCTATTGATCGCCAAGTGGAAACCATTCGAGCCGCGAATCAACGCCCTGACCCGCCTGAGTAAACCTGGAGCCACTTGACGGGAAACCGCACGATGGATTCACAACGCACTGTTCCCGCTCCTCCCGACGTGTCGCTTGCGTCATTCCATCCCATCATTGCCCGCTGGTTCCAGGATACGATCGGCACGCCCACCGACGTCCAAACCGCAAGTTGGCCCGCCATTGGCTCAGGTGGACACGCACTCATCGCCGCGCCCACGGGGTCGGGCAAAACGTTGGCTGCCTTTTTGGCGTCGATTGATTCCTTATTCCAACAGGGACTCTCCAACGACCTGGCCGACCACGTGCAAATTCTCTACGTCTCCCCGCTTAAAGCCCTGAGCAACGACGTGCAAAAAAATCTCCGGCAGCCTTTGAATGACATTTCGACAAATGCCCTGGCAGCCGGCCTTCTCCTTCCGGAGATCCGAGTCGAAGTCCGCACGGGCGACACGCCCGCAAAAAATCGGCAGAACATGCTTCGTCGCCCGCCTCATATTCTCATTACGACGCCCGAATCCTTGTACCTGCTACTGACGGCCCGCAGGAGCCGGAATATCCTGCGCACCGTCCGCACGGTCATCGTCGATGAAATCCACGCCCTGGCCGGGAATAAACGCGGCGCGCACGTCGCGCTTTCCCTGGAACGCCTGGATGCCGTCACACGGGTGAAACCGAATCGCATAGGGCTTTCCGCCACGCAAAAACCCTTGGAAGCCATTGCTCAATTCCTGGCCGGCGGCAGCCACGAGGCTGAAAACCGGGACACCATATGGGCGCCCAACCCCTGCCACGTCGTTGACATGGGACAACGCCGGAAAATGGATCTGGCTATTGAAACACCCAAGGACGAACTTGGCGCGATCGCGACCAATGCGATTTGGGCGGACGTGTATGATCGCCTCACCGAGTTGGTCCAAGCCCATCGCTCCACCCTGGTGTTCGTCAACACCAGGCGATTGGCGGAACGCATCGCCCACCAGTTGACGGATCGATTGGGCGAAGACCTCGTGGCGGCCCATCACGGCAGCCTGTCCCGCAAGATACGGTTATCCGCCGAGGAACGTCTCAAGAAAGGAGAAACGCGCGTCGTCATTGCAACGGCGTCCCTGGAACTGGGCATCGACATCGGCTTTGTGGATCTCGTGTGCCAGGTAGGTTCGCCGCGCGCCATCGCCACCTGCCTGCAGCGAATTGGTCGAGCCGGTCACTGGGTGGGGGCGATTCCAAAAGGCCGTCTCTTGTGTACGACCCGTGACGAACTGGTGGAATGCGCGGCGCTGATTCGCGCGATTCATCGCGGCAACCTGGATGAGATTCTCATCCCGCAATGCCCTCAAGATATTCTGGCTCAACAAATCATCGCGGAAGTCTCGGCTCAAGAATGGGACGTGGGTTCGCTCTATCGACGCTACATCCAGGCCTATCCGTATCGACACTTGACCCGAACGGCATTTGACGAAATCGTCGCCCTGTTGACTCGCGGCTGGAATCCGAACCGCGGCACGCAACAGGCGTTTCTCTTCCACGACGGCGCGCACAATCGATTGCGTGCTCGAAGAGGAGCGCGGCTGGCGGCAATCACGTCCGGTGGCGCGATCCCGGACACCGCAACGTATGCCGTCGTTGCCGAACCTCAAGGCAACACGGTCGGGTCGGTGGACGAAGACTTTGCAGTGGAAAGCCTGGCCGGCGACATCATCCTGTTGGGCAATACGTCGTGGCGGATTCGCGGAGTCGAAACCGGCGTGATGCGGGTGGAAGACGCGCACGGTGCCCCTCCGACCATTCCGTTCTGGCGCGGAGAAGCCCCTTCGCGAACCGTTGAACTCTCGCAGGAGGTGGCGAAATTGCGCCAAGCCGTTGTGGATCGGCTCATGACGCAGCCCACAACGGCCCCTGCGCCGTCCGAACGTGACCCACAACACAACGCGCTGCGTTGGCTCGAATCGCAATGTGGGGCCGATCAACGCGCAGCCGAACAAATTCTCGCGTACCACCAATCTGGGGTACGGATGCTGGGCGCCGTTCCCACGCAACAAAGCATTATCGCCGAACGCTTCTTCGATGAAGCCGGCGGCATGCAACTGGTGATTCATTCACCGTTCGGCGGACGCATCAACCGGGCTTGGGGGCTCGCCTTACGAAAACGGTTCTGCGTCAGTTTCGATTTTGAACTGCAAGCGGCCGCCACGGACGAAGGGCTGGTGCTGTCATTGGGCGAACGGCACAGCTTCCCATTGGAAACCGTGTGGACACTGCTCCGTTCTTCCACCGTCAAGGAGGTGCTTACACAAGCCGTCCTGCAATCCCCCATGTTCATGGCCCGCTGGCGCTGGAACGTCTCACGCGCGTTGGCCGTGCTGCGTTTTCGCAACGGCAAACGGGTTCCCCTCCACTTGCAGCGCATGCGGGCCGAAGATCTCCTGACGGCCGTGTTTCCCATGGCCCTGGCCTGTCAGGATAACCGCCCTCCCGGAAACATCGAAGTCCCCTCCCATCCCCTGGTGCAAGAAACGCTTCAGGATTGCCTGGAGGATGCCATGGACCTCCAAGGACTGACGACCCTTCTGCAACGCATCGAACAGGGCGACGTGCAATGCCTGTCCGTCGAATCTCCGACGCCGTCTCCTTTTTCTCATGAAATCCTGAATGCAAATCCTTATGGGTTTTTGGACGATGCCCCACTCGAAGAGCGACGCTCACGCGCCGTGAATATGCGACACGTGCTGTCCCCCGAAGAAGCCGCCACGGTGGGCGCGCTGGATGCCGATGCCATTGCGTCGGTCTGCCGGGAGGCCTGGCCGCACGTTCGTGATGCCGATGAATTACAGGAAGCGCTTCACCTTCTGACGTGGGTCCCGGAAGACCGGGCCGCAGAATGGAGCACCTTTCTACCGGACCTGCTCGGTTCAGGACGAGCCCTCGTGTTCTCCCACGCGGACGCGACAACAGGAACGACCATTCCCATATGGACCACGCCCGATCATCTCTCTCTCCTTGCCGCAATCAAGCCTGATTTGGCCGCGGACACAAATATCCAACAGCATGAGCGCGCGCCTTCGCCCCTTTTCTCCGGCACTGAGCAGGAGGCGCGAACCACGATCGTACGAAGCTGGATGGAAGTCATCGGCCCCACCACGGCGCAGGAATTGGCAACAACCCTTCGATGGCATCTTTCAGTCACGCACACGGCGCTCAAACAACTCGAAGCACAAGGCCAAGTCCTCCAAGGCACGTTTCGCCCACGGGACGATCTTCCCTCTGCGCAACCCCACGATGCGAAACCCGAAATCGAATGGTGCGATCGTCGTTTGCTGGCTCGCATTCATCGGCGAACCGTCCTGACGCTTCGCCGGGAAATTCAAACCGTCTCCGCGTCGGACTTCATGCGCTTTCTGTTCCGGTGGCAGCACGTCGCTCCCACCGCCAGGCTGCACGGAGAGCCCGGGCTCCAAACCATCATCGAGCAACTGGCGGGCTTTGAAGCCGCGGCTTCCGCCTGGGAACCCCACGTACTCGGCAGCCGCATGGCCCATTACCGGCAGGACGAACTCGACTATCTCTGTCTGCGCGGAATCATGACGTGGGGACGGCTGACTCCACCCACCCGGGACCAGGAACTCGCCGGTCCCAAACAGAAAAAACGGATGATCCCCACGAGTCTCGCTCCGATCAGCCTCTTTCCCCGTCACAGCGCGGAATGGTTGCTGGCCCTGGCTCGCAAAGCCCCCCGGAACCAACTCGCGTGGCTGCCGGAACAACTGACCGCCGTCGCCCGAACCGTGTATCAGTATCTCTCACAACGAGGAGCCAGTTTTTTTGCCGACGTCACGCGCGGCACGGGCCACCTCCAGGCAGAAGTGGAACAGGGGTTATGGGAACTGGCCAGCGTCGGACTGATCACCGCGGATGGATTCGACAATCTCCGCGCCTTGCTCGATCCCAAACGCCGTCGAGGGACCGGACGCCATCAGACACGCCGGCCGAGACATACGATCGGACGCTGGTCATTACTCGCGACCGGCGCGGATGAACAGGCCGAAATACCGGCAAGACCGGCATCCAACCCCACCGAAGCCTGGGCACGGCAATTATTGCAACGGTATGGCATCGTATTCCGCGACCTGCTGAAACGGGAATCCCTGTCCGTGGCCTGGCGTGACCTGCTGGTGATCTATCGACGAATGGAATTGCGCGGGGAAATTCGCGGCGGGCACTTTGTCGCAGGCATGACGGGTGAACAATTCGGGCTGCCTGAAGCCGTGGAGGCCCTTCGCGCCGTGCGCAACGACCTGCAAGCCGGGGCACAGGAAATCCGGCTCTCCGGGTCCGACCCGTTAAATCTCGTCGGCATCATTCTCCCTGGCGACCGGATTCCATCCCACCCTTCACGATACGTGATCTACCACAATGGGGTCCCCGTTGCCTCGGAACCTCTTTCCCGCGTCTCTGCGTAAGCAATCAGAATCCGGACCGTGATTGTCTGAAATGCTTCTCACGGCCCTGAAGGTGTTTCGGGCACCGGCAGGCCTTCCATGGCCATGATGCGAAGCGCGTTGGTGGTGGGACAGGGTCCGGGGCGGAGCCGATAGTCGAACTGTAATTCCTTCTCGCCGAGTGTTTCCTGAAAATGCACGTTGGCGAGATTTGTCAATTCCCGTTCCAGGTTGGCCAACTCCAGGTCGTGCGTGGTGACGAGGCCCAGTCCCCGCCCGGCAGTCAGCTCCCGGATGAAGGCTTCGCTCCCCAATAATCGTTCCCGGTTATTCGTTCCCTTGAAGATTTCATCGATCAGAAACAACACAGGGGCTTTGTCCTGATCGGCCATCGCGACCAGCAGGCTTTTCAGACGTTTGACCTCGGCGTAAAAATACGACAACCCTTCTTCGAGCCGGTCTCCGACCCTGATACAAGTCCTGATCCGCAGCCACGACCAGGACCAGGATTCGGCACATACCGGTCCCCCGGCCTGCGCCAGGCACACGTTGATCCCGACCGTTCGCAAGAACGTGCTTTTCCCGGACATGTTGGAGCCGGTCACCAGGAAAACGCGGCCCAGGCCTTCCAGCGTCAAATCATTGTTGATCCGTTGTTCGTAGGCAAGCAGGGGGTGACCGACCGCCGTTCCGGAAATGCCGATTGTCGCGGCGCCCCCTTCCGGCCGTCTGCAAGAAGGCCACGCATACGATGGGTTCAAGTAGGCAAACGTGGCCAATGCCATAGCCGCATCGATAATCGCCAAGTGCAAGACCCAATCCGGCAGAACGGGCCGTAACCGGTTGCAGACTTTCTGCAAATACCACGTCCATGCCAGATCCCACGGGACCACCAGGTGCATGGCAATATGCAAAAGAGGATGCGCTTTCAGACTGAGCCCGCTGCACGTTCTCGCAAGTTGTCTGATGGCAACCGAGGGGCGACTGTCCCCGTTTCGCCATAGGCCGGTCATCGCCTGAAGCTCGGGGTACCGCCCATACGACCGCTTCTCGAAAATTCCGATCACCGCGGCGAGTTTGTTCAACTCCAGGTGCAAATCGAGAGCCCGTCCAAACACGTGACTCACCCGCCTTCCGGTGAGGAACAGCAAGAGCGCGTAGAGCAGGAAGGAAACGATCCAATAACCCGGCCCACCCAGCAACCAGAAAACAAAAAGAACCATGTTGAGACCGGCCAGCGCACTCGCCGTCAGCAACAACAAACCCAATCGAGCCACGGGCCCGGAGTTCTCCAACAGGCTTTCCAACCGGTCCGTCGTAATCGAATTGGGACTCAGGCAGTTCGCCACGAGTCGAATCCGGTCCCGCAAGCCTCGCAACGAGGTCAGGACCCGGACGAGTTGCTGCCGGCTCTCCCATTGATCGAATGAAAGCCCATCCTGACGAGTCATCCAAGCGATCAAGAACATCTGCCCATCCCGCGACACCGTCGTGTCCAGCAAACGAAACAAGGAATACTTTCCGAGGAGATCAAGATCCGCGGCGTACGGATGTTCGGAAGATGGACCCAGCGTCGTTTCCGGAATGCATTTCCAATCCACCCGCAGACGCGCCAAGTTGCTTTCCTGAATGTCGATCCACGTTTCAAGACGGCGCAACCGTCGCTCCAACCGGTTATGGACGTTTGCCACACCCAGAAAACAGAGAAAAAACCCCAGTAGCGCCCAATTCCCCGCGACGAACCATCCAAGTTTGTACGACGCGACACAAACCAGAAGCCCGGCCAGCACCAGTCCCATACGGCTTCGGCTCAAGGCCAAACTGACGCGCCGGCCTTTCAGGAGAAGTCGCGTTCCTCGATCACGACCGCGAACGATCATGCGTTCGCGTTTGCGGCGGACGTTATCCATGACGCCGGCTCACAACGAGAAATAGGGCGTCACCACACATGAAAACCCCCTTTGGTGTCACGTTCGTTTCCGTGGAGACAAGTGAGAAAAGAAGAGGCGGTCAGTCGGAAGACGACCGCAGGTTCTCGGGCAGACTTTCCAGGTACTCCAGCAATGCCCGATACGTCAATTCCCGGACCCGGCCTTTTGTCGCCGGCTCTCCGTCCAGGCTACGCTTCAACCAAACCACGTCCTGCACCTGATCGTTGGCCCTGTTGCACAGGGTCCACATGTGATGCAGAAACTCGACTGATAACCCGACCTGAACGCCTTCCGATTCGATACGGTCATCCAGGATGGCCAACAGGTCTGAAATAGCCTGATCAGCCCGGTACGGCTTGGAGGCATACCCGAATGCCGCCGTGGTGGCCTCTTCCTGTTTGGCCTGCTCAACCAGATCATGCATATACTCCTTCAAGAGCCCGATTTGCCGACCTGAGAGCCGCATAGTCATCTCGTGGTGAATTTCACCTGTATTCCGATAGGAAGATGCGCCGTACCCTATCGCAACTTCTTGAAATCGACAAGCCGTCACGATCTTCAGGAACCTCTGATCCCCGATTAAGAACGTCGAGGACATGTTTATTGTGATAGCGGGATGTAGGGCAAGGCGTCCCGGAGCGAAACCCGAGGCTTATCATCGAGATAGGTGAGGGTTGAGCGAGGACACAACGCAGCCATACGCCCGATAGTGCTATAAATCAGAGGTTCCTATAATACATTCATCGAGGAGGAGAATACCGTGAGAAGAAGTGTGTTATGCATCACGTTCATTGCGGGATTGTGTGTGGGTTTTTCAGGAGTGGCTTGGAGCGTGAATCCAACCGGATACGGGCAAGCCGGCGGAGAATATGATATCAGGATTCCTCGCGTACCGTCCGGTGAATTAGCCAAAGCCAAGAAAGTCAAACCGCCGTTTGAAGCCACGCCGGAAATCCTGGCGGAGGGGAAAGCCATCTTTCTGGGCGTCGGAGGGTGCGTCAGTTGTCACGGACCCGAAGGCAAGGGCAACGGCGCCGCAGCCAACAACCTCCCGATTCAGCCCCGCAACTTCACAAATCCGAAATTCCATAAGTTACGCACGCCCGGCGAACTGATGTGGGTCCTGAAAAACGGTAGCATGGGCCAATCCGGTCGCGTCCCGGGTACCGGCATGCTCCCCGTTGTCCAACCCAAAGGATTCATTACGGAAGAGCAAGGCTGGAAAGCGCTGCTCTACGAACTGAGCTTGGGGAAATAGCCGTCACTTGTCTCTTGCTGTCATCCCCGGCATCCCGGACGAGACGGGCTCCTTCATTGACAGCACCCGGACCCAGGGTTAGAATTTTTCCGGATTCCGATGTAGGGGCGGTGTTCGCCCGATTTAGGCCGCCTGTCGTCAGCTAAGGGATGGTTCCCCTTTGTCTTCTCAATTCGTTCACCTGCACCTCCACACCCAATACAGCCTGCTGGACGGCGCGAATCAGTTGAATCCGCTTCTCAAGCAGGTGCGGGACTTTCACCAGCCCGCGCTCGCCATCACGGATCACGGCAACCTCTTCGGCGCCATTGATTTCTACGAAAAGGCCACCGCCCACGGGGTGAAACCCATCATCGGATGCGAGGCTTATCTTGCGCCCGGCAACCGGCGACAACGCGAAGGCCTGTTGGCCCACAACGACTACTATCACCTGATCCTCCTGGCCACCAATCTCAAGGGCTACCATAACCTCATCAAGCTGTCGAGCAAGGCCTATCTCGAAGGGTTTTATTACAAACCCCGGATGGATAAGGAACTCCTGCAGGAACACCACGAGGGCCTCATCGCCTTATCCGGGTGTTTGAGCGGGGAGGTTCCCTATCTCATCGGCCAACGGGATATGGAGAAAGCCGCGCAAACCGCCGGGGAATACCACGAGATCTTCGGGAAAGACCATTATTATCTCGAAGTCCAGGCCAATGGACTCGATTATCAACGGATCGCCAACCGGGGCCTCGTGGAGATCAGCAAAAAACTCGGCATTCCGCTGGCGGGGACCAACGACTGCCACTATTTGAAAAAAGAAGACGCGCGTCCCCATGAAATCATGCTGTGCCTGCAAACCGGAAAGACGTTGAGCGACACCAACCGCATGAAGTTCGATACCGACCAACTGTACGTCAAGTCCACGGCAGAGATGGTCCGGGAATTTTCCGAACTCCCCGAAGCCGTCCTGAACACCTGTCGCATCGCGGAACAGTGCGGGGTGAACCTGACCAACAACGCCTTGTCGCTTCCGCACTACCAGGTGCCCGAGGGATTCACCCATGAAACCTATTTGGAAACCCTGGCCAAGGAAGGCTTGGCCCAACGCCTGGCAGCCCGGCCGTCGAACCTGCCCCAGGAGGCCTACCAACTCCGCCTTCAGGAAGAATTGGCCGTGCTCACCCAGATGGGCTACGCCGGCTATTTCCTGGTGGTCTGGGACATTATCAAGTTTGCCCGGTCACGCGGCATTCCGGTGGGACCCGGCCGGGGGTCGGCGGCCGGCAGTTTGATTGCCTATGCCCTTTCCATTACCGACCTGGACCCGCTCACCTACAACCTGCTCTTTGAACGGTTCCTCAATCCCGAACGCGTCAGCATGCCGGATATCGACATGGATTTCTGCATGGACCGCCGGGGAGAAGTCATCAATTACGTGATCGACAAATACGGCGAAGACCACGTGTGCCAGATCATCACGTTCGGAACGCTGGGCGCCAAAGCCGCCATCCGGGACGTGGGCCGCGTGATGGATATTCCCTACGCCGAAGTGGACCGTGTCGCCAAACTCGTGCCGGCACAGCTCAATATCACCTTGAAAGAGGCCTTGACCCAAGAGCCGCGCCTCCAGGAACTGGTTGACGGCGATGGACGGATGAAGGAACTCATGGACACGGCCCAAGCCCTCGAAGGCCTGGCGAGACACGCCTCCACGCACGCGGCAGGCGTCGTGATTTCACAGAAACCCCTGATCGAACACGTGCCGTTGTACAAAACGGCCAACAACGAAATCGTCACGCAATACTCGATGACGGACATCGAAAAAGTGGGGCTGGTGAAATTTGATTTTCTCGGGCTGAAAACCCTCACCATGATTCACCATGCCGTGACCATGGTGAACCAGGTCCAGGACAAACGCCTCGATATCGAACGGCTTCCGCTGAACGACGCCGAGACCTACGCGCTGCTGGCCTCCGGTAAGACTTCAGGGATCTTCCAACTGGAAAGTTCGGGCATGCGCAATTTATTGGTTCGCATCAAACCGGAAGGCTTCGAAGATCTCATCGCGATCCTTGCCCTCTACCGGCCGGGTCCCCTGGAAAGCGGCATGGTGGATGACTTTATCAAGCGCAAACGCGATCCCTTGAAAATTGCGTACGACCCCCCGGCGGTGGAACCCATTCTCAAGGAAACCTACGGAGTCATGGTCTATCAGGAACAGGTCATGGCCATTGCCAATCTCATGGCCGGGTTCAGTTTGGGACAAGCCGATTTACTGCGGCGGGCCATGGGGAAGAAAAAGCCCGAAGAGATGGCCAAGCAAAAGGCGCTGTTTCTCGAGGGAGCGAAGGCCAAGGGATTCACGGAAAAGAAAGCCGAAACGATCTTCGACCAGATGGCGTACTTTGCCGGGTATGGATTCAACAAGTCCCATTCCGCGGCCTATGCCCTGGTGACGTTCCAAACGGCTTACTTGAAGGCGCATCATCCCTCTGAATTCATGGCCGCGCTCCTCACGAGCGAAATGGGAAACACGGACAAGATGGTGGGCTATTTCACCGAATGTCGTGAACGCGGGATTTCTATCCTGCCGCCTGACGTGAATGAGAGCCAGAAGAACTTTACCATGGTGGAGGGAGGCATTCGATTCGGGCTGGCAGCGATCAAAAACGTCGGCGGCAGCGCCATTGAGTCCGTCATTGCGAGCCGGGAAGCCGAAGGCCCATTTTCATCCTTTTTCGATTTCTGTTGCCGGATCGACCTGCACAAAGTCAACAAGCGCGTGATCGAGGGGTTGATCAAGGTCGGCGCATTTGACTCCATGGGAGCAAAACGGGCTCAATTGACGGCAGTGATGGAACAGACACTGGATGCAGCCAACGCCGTTCAAAAGGAACGCGCCTCGGGGCAGACGTCCTTGTTCGGGACCGGTGAAACGGATGGCGCGAACGCGGTCCCCCTGACTCGACCGCTACCCTCGATCGATGAATGGCAGCAATCCCAAATCCTCCAATTTGAACGGGAACTGACCGGGTTCTACATCACCACGCATCCGTTGACACAATACGCCGAAGCGATCCGCCTGTTGTCGACGCACAACACGGCCACTCTCCACGAGGCGCATGAAGGCCGGGAAATCAAAATCTGCGGGGTGATCGGCAGCGTCAAGGTGACCACGACAAAAAAAGGAAACCGGATGGCGTACGTCCAAATGGAAGACTTGCAGGGGTTGGTCGAGGTCATCGTGTTTCCCGAACTGTTTCAAAACTGTGCGGAGTTTCTGAACGCGGATACCGTCATCCAGGCGGCCGGCACGGTGGATCACATGGATACGGGTGCTCGTTTGAAAGCAACCAAGCTGGAGCCCCTGAACGACTTGCAGGCCAGGACAGTGAAACGGGTCGTCGTCCAACTCGCGGAAACGCCGGACACGTGGGGCAAACTCCCCAAACTGCACGAAGTGTTACACCGTCACCCGGGGCCGGCCCCGGTCACCTTCCACTTCCACCTGGATTCCCAGGTGCACGCGGAGAGTGCCCCGTTGCCGAATTTAGGCGTTTTGCCGAGTTCGAACCTGGTGTATGAAGTGGAGCAAATTCTCGGGAAAGAAACCGTCACGTTTCAGTGACGCGAGTCTGCCATGCGTGATTTTCTGGAATTTGAAAAACCGTTGAAAGAACTCGAGGAACGGCTGGAGAAGCTGAATAAATCGGGGTCCGAGAGGAAAGCCCTCCCGCGGCTGATCCGCATTCTCCAGAGCCGGTTGGCCAGGACGGAGCAGGAAATCTTCAGCAACCTGACCCCTTGGCAACAAACGCAAATCGCCCGCCATTCCCAACGCCCGTCGATCCTGGACTATATGAAGCACATGTGCGAAGACTTCGTCGAGCTCCACGGTGACCGCACCTTCGGGGACGACAAGGCCGTCGTGGGCGGATTCGCCACGTTCCGGGACCGGTCCATTTGCGTCATCGGTCATGAAAAGGGACAAAACTTCAAGGAGCGGGTGACACGAAATTTTGGTATGGCGAATCCCGAAGGCTACCGGAAGGCCTTGCGGTTGATGCAGTTGGCCGAAAAATTCAAACGCCCGGTCGTCACGTTTATCGATACGCCGGGAGCCTACCCCGGCATCGGAGCCGAGGAACGCGGGCAAGCCGGGGCCATTGCCAAAAACCTCTTCGCGATGTCCGGACTCAAGGTGCCGATCGTCGCCATCATCACGGGAGAAGGGGGGAGCGGCGGCGCGTTGGGATTGGGTGTGGCCGACCGGATCGTAATGTTGGAACACTCGATCTACTCGGTCATTTCCCCGGAGGGGTGTGCGGCGATCCTGTGGGAGGACGCCACCAAGACGCAAGCCGCAGCCGCAGCCTTGAAAATGACGGGCGCGGAACTACTCAAATTAGGCATTGTCGACGAAGTCGTACCCGAGCCGCTCGGAGGGGCGCATCGCGACGTGGAACGCACCAGTCAAGCCCTTGCCCAAACCCTCCACGTCCAACTGAACCAACTCCTCACCACGTCCACGGACCAACTCCTCGCCAACCGCTACGAAAAATTCCGCCAAATGGCCGCCTTGGCCGACGTCTGACCGCGCCACTCTCTCCTCTCCCTTGCGGACCGGCACAGGGGCCTACACTCTATCACTCCCCCCCTTGTCATCCCGGACTTGATCCGGGATCCAGCGTCTTTGTTTTTGCATTTGTCGCGGCACCATCTCATGGCGCCATTTCCCGGCGCCTGCGGGCGTGGCTGCGCCCCGGTCCCGCAAATTCTATATGAGGGCGAGGACTGTCTGAGCGAAGCGAGTTCCGCAGCCCACACCACCGGGACCGGGGCACAGGCACCCGGAGGGCCACGCCCGGGCGCCAATGGTTTTGGGTCCTTTTGCCTGCGTCAAGCGAATCGCGAATCGCCTTTCTTCATGCGTGTTTCAGCAGATCGAGGCTTGTTCCTTGCCACTAGATTGCCACCGGCTTCCGCCGCCAGCGAACCGCCCCGGGGACTCCCCGCCGCACGACGGGGCCTTCCTGCTGGATGATGGAAACTTGATAGGAGATTCGATCATGCCGGTTATCGAATCTCCTGTATTCCGCAAGGGGTCGTGCGTTCGGCGCTCTTAGGTGAGCGGGCACGTCTCAAGCGTGCGGGGCAATGCTTTCCACGGTCCCCGGCAATTGATTCAGGATGAGCGTCTTCAGTTCAACTTTGTTGCTCGCGTTGTCGATATCAATCCCGACCAACCGGCCATCCAGATCATAGTCCAGCACGATCCCTTCGGAAATTTCCTGACTTTCTGAACTGGGACGCCCGGATAAATCGATATACAGTGAATCGGTCTCCGCATGATAGTTCAGCGTCATGGCTTAAACCCCCTGTCTGGAAAAGCATTATGGATGGTGAGTTTATCGTCTAGGGTAATAACTCTCAAGTAGCGGCCCTCCAGTTCTGGCACCGCGGCCCAAAACCGGTATCGATTCTGCTCGTGAGCTTCAGAGTGAATGGCATGTTCCAATACATAGATACACCATTCCTTTTTCAAGTAAGGGCGTTTTCTCAACACTTCATTTTCAAAATAACTCGTAAATTTATAGTTGCTCATATCCCGTTCGCCTGTCCCGCCATTCTCTCAACCCGACCTTTCAATTTCTCCAATCATGATGATGCTTCAGTGAGAGAGTCGGGTCTACTGCCATTGGATATATATAACGCATTCACGAGGAAAAAGAAAAACTTCGACGAACGCATGCGTGGGGTGTGAGCACGGCACCCTACCGCGCCGTTTCTCTAGAGAAACTGGTTGGTCAATTCCGTAAAACCGCCGTCGCCTTTAGGTGCGCAATGACGGTGTTGGTTCCCTCGCCATTTTCTCTGACCCGTCCGTCCTCTCACCTCTTATCAGGGGCCGTGGACCGCCAATTCTACCCCTGTATCACCCCCTGTTGCCTGTACAGGGTAGATTCAGTGGTGAATTGACAGGCTACATTGGCGGTCTGTCTGACAGACTGTGGGGTGAGCTGCCCACGGCCTGTCATGGCCGGGCGCCGGGAGCGCCGCCGCCCGGCGGAGGCTGCGCCTCTTTGCGAAACGCGCCGCTGGATGCGGCTTTCTGCCGAAACAAAATGACCTCGTCGCGCGGGGGCAACACCCCGCATAAAAAGGAAAGACGCTGGATTCCCGATTAAAGACGTCGGGAATGACAGGAGGGGAAAGGCGGGAATGAACGAAGGAGACTAAAGGTTTGTGCTATGTTGTGCTATGTTGTGCTATGTCTTGCTATGGCCTGCTATGTTTTTGCTATGATTGCTATGAACTGCTATGTTTCATGCTATATTTGCTATGTTTTTGCTATGTTCCGCAACAACTTCACTTCCTACGGGTTATGCCACAAGGCGCCTTCGTGTTCCGGGTTGAACTGGTGCGTCAATTTCAGGACGTCGCCGTCGTTGACCATCGATTCCAGGGTGCTGATTTTTTGATTGATCGTGACCATCAATTCGCCTTTGCGCAGGAAGTCCATCAACCCGCCCAGGGTTTCCGGATTCCTTTCCAATAACGCCCGTACGCTGACCGGCTCAGAAATCTCACATTGAATCTCGGACTCGTCCACGCACGGGAGCAAAACCTGTCCGAATACACGTATCGTCACCATGGTGAAACCCTCCTTCTGTAAGACTCCAGACTGCGCAGGACTCCCCATCTTGTCATCCTCGATCCCCGATTACAAACGTCGGGGACAAGCTTGCGGGAATGACAGAGGCAGCACATCTGTTGGATTACGCTACGCTAATCCCACCTACAAGCTCTCACCCTCACCTCTGTCCTCTCCCATCAAGGGAGAGGAACATGCTTGGCCGATTCGTCCAGGACCTGGGCAATATGCTTGACGGCCGTGCCGTCGGGCAAGCCGTTTTTCAATTGAATCATGCAGGCCGGGCAACTTGTAGCCACGATCTCCGCGCCGCTTCGTTCGATCGCCCGGCGCTTCCGCTCGAAAATCCGTTGAGCGGTGTCATAATCCTTCACGACGTAGGTGCCTGCCCCGCCCGCGCAACGGTCGGCATCCTGCATCTCGACGTAGTCGAAGCCGGGGGTCGTTGCCAGCAACTGCCGGGGTTGGGACGTCACGCCGGCAGCGCGCAGGTGACAGGACGAATGGTACGTGACCTTGCGCGTCCCGTTCGATTCGGCCGGTTTCGAGCGTTGAGGATCCAACTCCATGACGTATTCCGCGATGTGCTTCACGTTGCGGGAAACCCGCTTGGCTCGTGGCTCTTCGGGTTCACCCTGAAACAACTTGGCATAATCCTTGAGCGCCAGGGTACAGGACGCGCACCCCGTGACGATCACGTCATATCCGGCGAAGTTGTTGACGTTATACCGGGCCCCTTCCTTGGCCAAGGCCCGATGCCCATACGTTTCAATGGGTGTCCCGGAACATCGCTGCGGCGGCAGGTCAGGTGTCACTCCATATTGCGCCAGGACGTTGATCACGGCGTCGCCCACGCCGTCGTCGAAGTAGTTGGCGGCGCATCCGTGAAAATAGGCGACCTTTGGCGAAGAGCCGCTTTCCCGTGTTTGGTCGGCGCTTGCACCGGGTGAGGGTGGAGACGCCACACACAGCGCATGATGCCGTTCACGTAACAACGACGCGGCCAGGCGCGGCAGTTTCATGTTCCAAGGCAGCCGGGCCCGTTGGGAGAGACGCGCCAGGAACGGTCGCAAGAACACTTCGCCGATTTTCCGGACCAGCGGCCGGTCCCAGAACGCCTGCGTTCTGGCAGCCATCTTGATCAACGTGCCGAACCGCTCCTGTTGCGCGTGCAGGGCAAAAATTTTCCCGGCCAGGGCGTTCGGCTGTTCCGCCCGGCGTTGCAGGATCAATTCGGATACGTCCACCCCCGCCGGGCAGACCGTCCGGCACGATTTGCAATTCAAACATGCTTCCACGACGCGCTTGGACTCCAAATAACTGTAATCCGGCGCAGTCACGATTTCATACCATCCCCGTGAACTCATGTCTTCGGATTGAAAGACGTCGTAGACGGGGCAAACCGCGTTGCATTTCGCACACGTCGCGCAGGATTTTCCCAGCCGCTCAAAATCGATGTGCTCGGTAAAGGCGGTCTCGCTGATTTTCACGCCGGGGTTCAGAATCCCGGCCGGGTCCATGGCCTGTTTGACCTGCACGAAGAGACCATACAACTCGTCGCCGAACATCCGCCTGACCATTTCGGCGCGGACGCGGCCGTCCCCGTGCTCCCCGCAAACGGACCCCTTGAACCGATCGAGAATCGTGTCGTGGACCTCATAATACGTGTCCACCATGCGCTGGAAATCCTGCTCGTTATTCACGTCCAACAACGGCACGACGTGAGCATTGCCGTTGCCGATATGTCCGAAAATCGCTACCCGGACCTTCGCGGGACCGAAGACCCGGTCCAGGTAGCGAATCAACTCGCCCATGTGTTCCGCGGCCACAACCACGTCATCGACGTAGTTGATGGGCTTTTTTCTGGCGTCGTACCGGTATAGCGTCGGATAGAGGGCTTTTCTGGCCTTCCAGAGATTCCGTTGGTGTTCCGGATCGGTCGCGATCACGGGATCGCCGGAGAGACGATATGACCGGCAGGCCTCGCGCAGTTGCGCAATGCCTCCGTGGTCACCCTCTCGATCAAACTCGATGAGCAGGGTTGCCGCGGCATCACCGGGAATCCCGTACTGCGACCGGCCGATCAGGTCCAACGTGTTGGCATCCATGACTTCCAGGGCCAACGGGTCCAGCCGCAACAGGTGATGCACGGCTTCGCCCATTTCCTCAAGGTCCCGAAAGTGAATCATGCCGGTCACCGTCGAACGCGGGCGGTCCACGAGCCGGATCATCGCCTCACTGAACACGCCCAAGGTGCCTTCGCTCCCCACAAAGAGCTTCGGCAGATCAAAGACTCCGCGCGTGAGGCTCTCAGCCACGTCAAAGAGGTTGTACCCCGCGCTGTTCTTGCTGACGCGCGGGCGTTTGGCTTGAATGAAATCCAGGTTGTCACGCACCAGGTCAAAGACCCTGTGCAACCCCTCGAAGCCCGCGAGTGCCCGGGGGACGCCTTCCCCGTCCAAGGACTCGCGGCCTGCAGTCAGCCACCCGCCAGATTCAAGCCTGACCCGCATGGACATCACGTTATCTTTGACGGACCCGTACCGCAGGGTGTGCGGTCCCGACGAATTGTTGGCCAACATCCCGCCCAACTTGCACATGTCGCCACTGGATGGATCCGGACCGAACATGAGGCCGGTGGCAGCCAGTTGGGCATTCAACTCGTTGAGCACGATGCCCGGTTGCACGCGCGCCCATTTCTCCTCGGGGTTTACTTCGAGGATTCGATTGAGACGCGACACGTCCAGAATGATGCCCGACCCGATGGCCGATCCCGTGAGGTTGGTGCCGGCCGCGCGCGCGGTCAATGGAATGCCCCGGGTGACGGCGTAGTCCAGCACCAGGTCGATATCCGTTTCACGTTCCGGGAGCACCACCACTTGGGGCGCCACACGATAGATGCTGGCATCGACCGCATACGCGCGTAAGGTGGACACGTCGTCCTTGACCTTCGTTGCGGAAAGCAGGCGTCTGAGGTCCGTTCCGATGCTCGAGCGTTTATCGGGGAGTACGAGGTCCATGCGTCGTGCTGCTTCCGAACACTTGCGGGAAGAATGAGCCTTACTAACCTAGGGAGAAATATCCCACGGCTCCCGATGAACAAGGTCACGCAAATCTCGTGCACCATGCACGACGCGAAGAATGATGATCTCCTCGTTCCGGAGAAGATAGACAATGCGATATCCTCTGAAAATGACCTCTCGGAGGTTTTCGCGCTTGAACTCTGGAACGATACGACCAAGATTGGGTGTGCTGAAGACTCGTTCGGCAGTTTCGAGAATGCGATCGACAAATGCGACCGCGTGCAGCACAGAATCTCTCGCAATAAAATCTTCGATATCCCGCAGATCGTTTCCGGCGGTCAGCGACCAACGGAGTTTCGCCATCGAGCGATTCTTTCTTTTAATTCTTCATGGCTGACCACATGCCCTTCGGCGACATCTTGAAGCCCCTTCTCCACCTGCTGCTTAAAAAACAGTTCCTCCATGATCACGCCAGTCGTTATATCGTCAGGAAGATTTTGAATCATCTCCAGCGCTTCGCTCTTAGCCGTTGCCATCTTTATCTCCTCCTCTAACAGTTCCGACGGTTAGGCTATGCCCAAGTGGAGGAAAAAGCAAGCTAACCGAGTGCCGTTCTCTTGCATATATCTGCTAAGAAATCATTTGTCGATTAATGTCAGGCAACAGATGCTGGCATCGACCGCATACGCACGCAAGGTGGACACGTCGTCCTTGACCTTGGCCGGGTCAAGCAGGCGTCTGAGGTCCGTTCCAATGCGTGAGCGTTTATCGGGGAGTACGAGATCCATGCGTCTTCCTTCTTCGGGGATTCGAGCCGCGCGGAATGCGAACGTAATTCGCGCACACGTCGGGAGCACTATATCGAGAAAGGCAATGGTTTGGAAAAAGAAGGGGCCCGTCTCAGGCAACAGAGGCAGGGCAAAACCACAGGGCCATCCCTACGTGGCAACGGGTTCGGGATACTCCCGAGCGGGTTCTTCGACAACCGGTTCGGCGCCGGCTTGCCGGGAACCATCCGGATCTTCTTCAAACAGTTCGGGATTTTCTCCTTGCCCCAATGCCGCGAAGTCACGGAGGGGCGGCAAATCCCGAAGATCCCGGAGCCCGAATTTCTGGAGGAAGGTCTTTGAAGTGCCGTACAGGATGGGCCGGCCGGGAATGTCCTTTCGGCCCACGATGCGGATGAGTTTCTGGTCAAGCAACGTCCGTAACACGCTCGACGTTTCCACCCCGCGAATCTGTTCGATCTCCGCACGCATGGCCGGCTGCTTGTAAGCAATGATCGCCAGGGTTTCCAATGCTGACCGGGACACTTTGACGGACGCCTTGACCTTATTCAGCTTGGTAATCCACGGGGCACAATCGGCCCGCGTGACCATGGCGTACCCGCCGGCCAACTCGACAATCTGGAGGCCGCGGCCGTCTTGGTCATAATCCTGCTGAAGGGCCTTCATGGCGTTATGGATCGACACCTTGGGCGGACCTGCCAGGACCGCTGTGACTTTGTCGAGAAGAAGCGGCTCGCGGGACACGAATAACAGGGCTTCGATAATCCCCTTGAGTTCCTGCTCACTCAACCCGTCGGCGAGACCCGCGGCCGATTCCACGGCATCGGTCCCTTCGACTTCGCCTCCTTCGACTTCGCTCAGGACAGGCCCTTCGACTTCAGGCGCGTTGCGCCCTACGCTCAGGACAGGCATATCTGTTTTGTCAGAGGATTCCATTTCCATCGAAACCTCCATGGTGTTCATCGTTGTTCATGATCCGGGGCGAGGCCCCGTTCCCTTCCGGGTGCTCTTCGGATTGCCACGCAAGGAACGTGCGAGTGATCCGGATAGGCCCCCCGAAATTCACTTGCGTCAGGCGGACCAGTTTCATCCGCACGAGTTCCAATAACGCCAAAAAGGTGACGATCACGGTCAACCGGTCAGTCTCCCCTTCAAACAACGCGGCAAAGGTTAAAGCCGGTGTCTCCTCCAGGCGTTCGATCACGTTGTTGATACGGTCCTGGACCGTCAACGTATCCGGCGTGAATTCCAACCCCGTGGACACGGCAGTTTGAGCCAGGACTTCCTGCAAGGCGCTCAGGAGATCGAAAACCTGCACGTCCTCGGACAACACGTCCCGGACCGACTGGCTCTGTTCGGGCTCCCGTTGGAACACCTGCCGCCACAATCGTTCCTGATCGGACAACCGGCCGGCGACTTCCTTGAACTGCTGGTACTCGACCAGGCGACGCACCAACTCGCTCCGGGGATCTTCACCTTCCTCGTCACCCGGCTCGGGGGCTGTTTCCTGCGGAAGCAGGGTTCGAGATTTGATGTGAATCAGGGTAGAGGCCATGACCAAAAAATCACCGGCAAACGAGAGATTGAGTTCCTTCATGATCTGAAGATACTCAAGATATTGCCGGGTAATCAGGGCGATCGGGATATCGTAAATATTGATTTCGTGCTTGCGGATGAGGTGGAGCAACAAGTCAAGAGGCCCAT
Organism: Nitrospirales bacterium; assembly: GCA_022824735.1. Taxonomy (GTDB): domain Bacteria; phylum Nitrospirota; class Nitrospiria; order Nitrospirales; family UBA8639; genus Bin75. The sequence continues at coordinate 5,983 of JAJDZI010000086.1, read as the reverse complement.
TGAAGGCCTCAAGTTTCACCTCGTATGCGGTTTCAACCTGTTGCATGATGGCCACCAACCGGACAGGCACGGGGGCCTGTCCCTACAACCCGGGGTCGACCGGCTCCATGATGACACCGGTAGGGACAACCCCCTGTGGTTGTCCATCGGGAACGACACGGAGGCCGTCCCTTCACCCAGTCGAGACGTATGGGCGCTAATATACCACTTTTGGTGGAGAGAGGCAACGAAAACGTCTATATATTGTGTCTTTGGCATGGTGTAGGGACGGCCCCCCGTGCCTGTCCACTCACCGGCCTTTTCTCTTCCAGACTGCGAGCAGCAACAACCACAGAACGGCCAGGATAGCAAGCAGGAGGAAGAAATCGCGGTCCCGGCCGGTGGGGCCTCCCTTACCACCCGATTCCGGAAGATCGATGCCGGAAATCAAGCCGGGCCGCTCGAAGACGGCCTCTCGAAAATCCGCGTCGCCTTGAAACCGGGCATCCGTAAAATCCACCGTGTTCCGAAACAGCGCCCGGTGAAAATCCGTCTTGCCCTGGAACTCGGCAAACCGAAAATAGACCTCACGCTCAAACCGGGACCCGGACAAATCCAGCGTCTTGCGAAACCGGCTTCCGGAGAAACCCGTCCCCTGAAGAAACCGGGTGCGCCCAAACTCGGCGTCCTCCGCAAAGGACACCTCCAGTAATTCCGCAAGGCCCTCAAACCGCGCTCCCGTAAACACGGCCTTTCCCATGAACAGGGCCTGATGAAACCGGGAATGCGTGCCGAACGCCGTCCGGGTAAAATCCGCATCTTGGGCAAACACGGCTCGAATAAAGAATCCCTCATGGCCGACGTGCATACCGGAAAAATCGGCTTGCTCCAGGATGACCATCCTGGACAAGTCCATGGACCGCCGGACCGTGCTGCCCCGCAGGCTCACCGGCCCTCGAACGACGATGTACCCGGGCTTGACGAGGTGAGTCGCCAGAATGCCCTGCACCTCCACGTCTTCAAGCATGAATGGCCCGTGAATGACGCGAACCTCGGACACCCGCTCGGCTTGGATGCGTTCAACAATGTCCGGATGCTTGACCAATCCCGGTTCAAACGGCTGGAGGCTCAAACGGTCCAAAGGCAGGTCGCCTGTCAGCACAGCCCCTTTCAACGCCACCCCCCGGCCCTTCTGCAACGCCGCCAACACGTCGTCCGCGGAGACGGCCAGCGCCTGCCGGTCCTCCTCGCTACAGGTGCCTTTCAACTCGCGCATCATCACCCGGGGGTCCGTACCCTCCTCGACCCGGCAGACCCCCGAAGACATGCCCGACCCCACGACCCAGATGACGACACAGAGGAGACTCACGGACCAGGTTGGCATGATCATCAAGCTTGGCATGACCATCAAGCTACGACCAAACGACGCCATGGGGAAAAGCCGTGCTCCTTTCCCTTCCCCTCCTTTGTAAGGAGGGGTTAGGGGAGGTAGAGTGAATATCGTATGTTGCCAAGCGGCCTCTACGCATTTGTAGCTGCCGCATCTCATGCGGCCCGGAGAGGCCGCTTGGAGAAGGAAGCACCATAAGAGCAGACACGATCATTTATCGGCTGATTGTAAGGTTTTGGTACGGCTATATGAAAGGTTGACCATCGGCTGATTGAAAGGAAATGGCCCGAGCCTCGATTCACTGCCCCCAGATTATCTGATTTTCGAAGAGGCCAAGAACGACGGTGACGGACCGTGCATGTGCCACCATCAACATTGACGGATGCCGGAAGGTTGACTATGGTAATATTTCATGATCTGCAGCAAAAGACTCGGCATTTCCTTAAGGACCATAGCATCGCAGCGTTTCAGGAGTTCATCGTGCAAGCTAGGGCAATACCGGCCTATTGATTTGGCCACCGGCGATATACCATAAGTACCCCGTCTGTTGCCACTTCGCAGAGGTTATCTCTGAACAAGCCGAAACTATAAACGGACAGATCAATCGGTATATGCAGATAACACGGAGCAACAACACCATGGAAGCTCAACTTTCCGAACTGCCGACCAAGGACGAAGAAATTGAAGGCCTGGATACCGAGGATGCGTCTTGGGGAGACTACCCAATCGACGATCTCCTGATCCGGAACGAAAATCGAACGATTCACGACGTCATCCGGCGGATTCATCAAGGAAACTACGTGATGGATCCGGACTTTCAGCGCGATTTCATTTGGCCCGAAGACAAGCAAAGCAAGCTCATCGAATCTGTGATCATGCGGATACCTTTGCCGGTTTTCTACATGGCTGAAGATGACGAAGGAAGAATGGTGGTCGTGGACGGATTACAGCGCCTGTCCACATTCACACAGTTTGTTGATGGCAATCTGAAGCTGCAACTCCCGGGGCGCGACGAACTCGACGGCAAAAAATTCTCTGACCTTTCGCCTAAGCTTCGGAACCGCATCGAAGATAGCAATCTCATTTTCTACATCATCGACTCGAAGGCGCCGGAACGTGCTCGTCTGGACATTTTCGAGAGGGTGAATGGCGGCGTACCGCTTACGCGTCAGCAGATGCGCAACTGCCTCTTTATGGGGCCGGCAACCCGCTTCCTGAAAGATGAAGCGAAAACCGATATATTTCTTGAGGCAACAGGCGAGAGTTTGAATTATAAGTCAATGCGCGACAAGGAGTTCGTCAATCGATTTTGTGCATTTCAACTGCTTGGGATTGATGAATATCGCGGCGACATGGATGAGTTCCTTGCCGAATGTCTGCGTCAAATGAACAAGATGGACGAATCTAAGTTGAAGCGCTTGTCTGCGGAATTTCGCAGAAGCCTTATCAATAATTTCACGCTGTTCGGCAAGCATGCGTTCAGAAAGCACGAGGCCGGACAAGACCGGCGGAGCGTTCTCAATGCATCCCTTTGGGACGTGATGAGCACCGGGTTGTCGTATTACCCCGAACGCCTTGTAGAAGAGCACGCCGAACTGCTCCGCCAAACTCTTTATAAGCTACTTGAAGATGAAGAGTTCAATGCCGCGATCACCTATGGCACAAGCGATACCAGACGAGTAAAGTACCGCTTTGAGATGGTCCGAAAAACTTTAGAGGGGGTTCTGGGTGCTCACGCGGATAGACCTACAGCATTTTAAATGCTTTGAATCATTGAAGCTTCCACTACGCCCACTAACCTTGCTGTCCGGCGTCAATGCCTCTGGAAAATCGTCAGTACTGCACGCGCTCGTTCTTCTGCATCAGACTATGCGCGAACATGAATGGTCGATGCGCTTGCTGCTCAATGGCAGTGTAGTGCGACTTGGCACCGTAGGCGACGTGATTGATAAAGTCCATGGACGCCAGTCCTGTACGATTGCGTTGTTGGACAGCGATACAGCTCGATTTCAATGGGAATTTGAAGGTGAACGCGACGAGATGTCCATGGAACTGAGGCGCTTCAGTGGTCCTACCAACGAAATAGCCTTGTCCATAGAGATTGATAGAACTCAGCCGTTTCGCCACTTATTGCCACATGGTGTGCTGACACAATCGAGTGACAAGCCACCAAGTGTACTGCTAGCTGATTCGTTGGCCAAACGCATGTGCGGGCTCACTTACTTAACGGCTGAGCGGCTAGGGCCGCGCGAATATTACTTATTTGACGATCCTCAACTCACGCCCGTCGTTGGCCCAAGAGGAGAATACGCCATCAGCATTCTTCACTCGAGGCGTGACACCCATGTGGTGGATAGCCTCGTGGTTCAGGACGTACCGCCTACTCTGTTCCGGCAAGTAGAGGCACGCATGGCGCGTTTTTTCCCGGATTGTGTGTTGGAGACTAATCAAGTCCGTCACGCCAATGCTGTGACATTAGGGATTCGCATGTCCACCGATACGGATTTCCACCGGCCTATTCATACAGGATTTGGACTGACGCAGGTTCTTCCCATCGTAGTGGCCGCCCTAGTTGCAAATAAAGAAGATTTACTTCTGATCGAGAACCCTGAAGTGCATATGCATCCTGCCGGGCAGGCGATGATGGGTGAATTCTTGGCCCAAGTCGCGGCAGCGGGCGTGCAGGTTGTGATTGAAACACACAGCGACCACGTGTTGAACGGCATCAGACGGACTATCAAAAACCGAACGCTACCTGCCGATGATGTCGCCTTGCACTTTTTCCAAATGAGACGAGAAGATCAACCGAGCAGCACTTCTCAGGTCCAAAGTCCAATCCTAGATACCCATGGAAACATCGACAGTTGGCCGGAAGGATTTTTCGACCAGTTCGACAAAGACATGAATTACTTTGCTGGCTGGAGTTGATCTTTGGATTTCCTGGTCAATGATTTGTCAATCCACGGCCAGTTTCGTGAAAAATCGGCGTTTCGCGATGCTCTAGCGCGGCTGATGACCATGCGTAGCGTAGCCCAACGCTTCGGACTGGAGTTGCATTGCCATCGTGCGCTTCTGAACCGCAATCCGATGCCGCATATGACGATGCAACAGACTCTTGGGCAACTGACTAACGACGAACGCCGAGCCGCAATGGGATGGCTCACGCGTCACGGTCCGTTCTGGGAAGATTTGCGACAGCATGCTGAAAATGCATACTTGGAATGCCGAGGCGAGATAGTTACGGATTCCGCGGTTGGTGAAGCCGCATTTCGAACGTTTCATAGCGTTGAATGCGGTCTGGTCAGCATCACTCCGTCCGATTGGGATTACTCGCCCGCGGAGGTAATATGGCGCCGGGAGGACGAAGGCTTAGAAGACCAGCATACGCATGTAGACAACTGGCGCGATGAAGTCACACTGGAAGAAAAGCTTCGCATCGAAGCACCCAAGATCAAGTCATGGGACAAATTACGAGAAACTTCTACTAGACGTTTCATGCATCTGACCTTCTCTGGTGATTGCTTTGAGCCTCTTCAAGGGCTTCCTTTTGTCCAGAGCACAGCAGATCGCATCGTTGTTTTGCTCGGTATACTGGACCAACTCGCGCGCGAATTCGACGAGAATGGCGGGCGCACTCCGGAAGGCCATCAGATTTATCAAAAACACTTCACGGGCGGTTATACCGCGCTGTTCTCCGACTCGTCGGATGACGAGAAATCAAGTTTCCGCAATCAGTTGACATTTCCCCATCCAAACGTCGCCGGAGAGTCTTTGTTTTGTCCATGGCACGGCAAGGAGAAACACCTGACACTTCGCCTGCATTTCTCCTGGCCCATAGAGTTCGGCAAGCCGGTTTACGTAGTCTATGTCGGTCCAAAGATCACTAGGCGGTAAGGCCATCATGATGCTACGAAATGGACACGTGACGGCCACTGGCCGGAGATTGTCGGATTAGCGAAGCGAATCCGGCAATCTCCGGTTGCCCCCTCACCCTGCCCTCTCCCACCCTCTGGGAGAGGGAGAAAGGCGCGATTAAATCGCGCGGCTACACCGAAGAAGGGCCCCTCACCACTGGGTCGTGATTTCCAGCCCGACGTTGTGGACCGGCTGGCCCCCGTCGAATTCCTGGCGCGTGGTTTGGAGATCCAGCGTCAGCGCCGACGCAGCCGTGGCCGGTGCCAGACGCCAGCCTAGGGTATAGTTCCGGCTCCTTTGACCCAGCCCCAGGCCCACGTGCGGGCTGCCGGTGAACGCGCCGCCAAAGGCCGGGAAGCCCCAGGCCGCCTCTGCCCCCCAGCGGCTCATGGCCGGGGCGCCTGCCGCGCCTTGGCGTTGCGCCGGCGGGTCTGCCGCAAACAACGCAGCCAGGCCGCCGGTCGCCCGGCCGCCCCAATCCTGACGGAGGCTCAGCGATGGGCCCCGTGGACTGGCCGGGTCGGGGTCAAAGGTAAAGGCGGCGGCCACGCCTTGATCCCGGAAGTCGTCATCCCGGTGCGCCAGCAGCGTCCGCCCCTCCAGATTCAGCGCCAAGCCCACGTCTGGGGCATTCCAGGCCACCCCGCCGCCCAGTTCCACCCCGAAGCCGGTCTCGGCATCGCCGCCGTCATGGCGCGC
>JAJDZI010000140.1 GCA_022824735.1 Nitrospirales bacterium | reverse complement strand
CGGCTCTTTTTTTATTGAATCACTCCCCCCTCGAGAGGGAGTCTCAGCAGCCGACACTTGTGCAATGGCCGGAAATCACTCCCCCCTAGAGGGGGAGTCGCAGAAGCCAAGCCGCAAGGCGAAGGCTGATGCGGTGGGGGGTGAAAGTCCCAGTCCTTTCCTAAAGTTGCATAAGAAACCGGAAGCCGTGTATAAGAATTACTGACCCTTCAGCGCATGCATTGACCGGCGGCGCTGATAACCGGAAGATGTATCTTTGTGGGACACGAGATAACTTCATGTAAGGAGGCAATGTGAAAATCTCTTTACTATTTCCTCCCAGTTGGCATCCCTCGCAACCCTACCTGAGTCTTCCGTGCCTCACGGCTTTTCTTGACCAAGCCGGTATTACCGACAAGAGTCAACGGGATTTGAACATAGAACTTCTCGATACGATTCTCTCAAGAACGTATGGGCTGGAAGTCTATGAAAAACTGGTTGAAAAACTGAGGAAATTGGAAGGTTCGCGTGAAGGCGAGACGGGACCGGGGAGCGACGAACATTACGGTCGAATTGTGGAAGCCTTGGATCGATTTCCCCATTTGATCGACCTGATTGAACCGGCCAAAGCCTCGCTTCGCGGGGAAGAGTTTTATGATATTGATCGGTATAGGGAATGCCTGTTTTTGATCGATCGCTGGTTGGAGGTGGTGTCTTCGGTGTATTTTCCAACCAGGATTACCGTGGTCGATAACCAGTTTTCCTATTCCATATATTCCTCTCGTGACATTCTCAAAGCGATTCATGACGAAGAGCAGAATCCCTACCTCGACCTGTACCGGCAACATTTTCTCCCTTCCATTATCGATGAAAATCCCGGATTGATCGGCGTATCGATCACCGCCACGTCTCAAATCATTCCCGGCTTGACCTTGTGCCGGCTTATCAAGGAAGCGAATCCCGACATACACGTGACCGTGGGTGGCAGTATCTTCACCAGGTTGGTGGATAATCTTCGTCGATGCGACCGGCTGTTCCAGGTTGCGGACGACTTTATCGTGTTTGAAGGAGAAAAGGCCTTATTGGAGTTGGTGAATCAATTGGAAGGGAAAAAGAATTTTGCCAAGGTTCCCAATCTCATCTATCGGGAAAACGGAAAAGTCATCGTGAATCAGCCGTTCTATTCGGAAAATTTGGCTGAACACCCGGCTCCCAATTACGATGGATTCCCGCTCAACCGGTATCTGGCTCCCAAGACGGTGTTGCCGGTGCAGTTTTCACGAGGGTGTTATTATAAGGACTGTGCGTTCTGCGCCCTGACGTTGGATCATCAGAATTTTCGCCAAAAGGATCCCATCAAGGTCGTGGACGAACTCGAAGCGCTTTCTCAAAAATATGACACGCCGTTTTTCTTCTTCACCGATGAATGCCTGGCCCTCTCGCCGACGCGGCGGCTCTGTAAAGAAATCCTGAAACGACAATGCGACTTTCAGTGGACGGCCGAACTGCGTTTTGAGAAGAATCTCTCGAGAGAATTGCTGGCCCTCATGCGGGATGCCGGGTGCCACAAGATCGTATTCGGGTTGGAGACCTACAACACCCGCATGATGGACTTTATGCAAAAGGGCATTACCCAGGAGAACGTCGACCGGATTTGTTCGGACTGTGTTGACTTGGGCATCGGGGTCCATTGCTACGTTATTGTCGGTTTCCCTACCGAAACGGAAGACGAGGCCCGGGAAACCATGAACTTCGTACTGGACAATACAAAGTTGAATTCGTCGTATGGGTTTTCATGCCAACCCTGTCTCTTCGATCTTGAAAAAGAAGCTCCCATTATGAACGATCCGGGAGGTTACGGCATTCAACGCATTATGCGACCCGCTGCTGAAGATTTGAGCTTGGGCTTCTTCTATGAAGTCAAGGAGGGCATGACGCCCGAACAGGCTGAAAAGCTGTATCAGCACGTGTACGAAAAAATCAGCGAAGTGGTCGTGGAATTACCGTTTAATTATTCCATGGCCGATGGCCTGCTGTACATCGCTCGACATAAACGACAACATGCTCCGGAATTCACCGCCGTTTCTTAATCGCGAAGAGCCGTCTATGTATTCTCAGTGTTGACCTGACCGGAAAGAGAAGAAAAGGCGGAACGGATATGACGGCAGCGTCGACAGCGGGGCACGAAAGCGGGACGAACTCCGGTATCCTGTTTGAATATGCGCTCAAGTTTCTTCTGCTCTCCGCGTTTTTGGAGCTTGTGCTGTATCGCTTGGCTTCCCGGCTGGGCATGCACATGGCCAAGCTGGCCGAAAAATCCGAAGCCGTCAGGTTGACGTTTCAGACGCTCTCCTCTCTTGGGTTTATTCTTCTTAACGTCACCTCCATCCTGCTGTTCCTGGTCTTGTTCATTCTACTGATTCAGAAAGTACGGCAATCGGTCTGGACGGGGCAGTTTGACGGGTTCCTGGTCCCGGCCGTCTCCCTGCTCGTCGTGTTGACCGTTGTCTATCTTCTGTTTCCGCCCGCCATGTTAGGGTCGGTGGTCTATAACGTCGTGTCCCTCGCGATCCTGGCGATCCTGTCGGCGGAATTTCTGGTCACGCATCACCTGTGGGCGCAACGTATCACCGTCGGGTGTTTTGTCTTCGGCATCATGGGCTGGATTTATTATCAGACGGTGTCCACCACGTATGGTTTAATGGGCATTGTCTCTGCGCCGCCGCTCGTGCATGAGATCAGCCGGGGAGGCGAGGCCCTCATGGTCCTGGCGAGTATTCTGGTGTTGTGGGCGTACGGCAGCACGTCGCTCTTTACCAAGAACAGGACTCAACGGAAGTGGGCCATCACGTTGCTGGTGAGCGGAAGCGCGACTTTTTTCATGTTGCTCTACATCGATTTTTTCCTCTCGCTCTATAGCCCCGCGCTTGCCGAAGACGCGAGAAAGGCCGGTCAGGGAATCGGCTGGGTATTTCAAATGGGCATGGGGTATACGTTTTATTTGCCCTTTGCTCTGTATATGGCAGGGTTTACCTGCTGGGCGTATACCGTCATCAAACTGGTGTTGATCGGTCGCCTGGCAGGGTATGGCCTGGGATTGATGTTCATGGCGGGATATGCCTTGCAATTGTCGCATTTGACGTTGATGGTCGTCGTCGGGCTTATCCTGATGACGCTCGACAAGCGGGGCACGCTGAGCAAATTACGCAATAAAGCAGGAACCGTGGCGTATGCCCCGGTGACGCCTGCATTCAGTCAAATACGTTGAGAGGATATGGAACAATCATGGAAGCCGAACGCGTTGCAACACAGGAAGAGGGTGGAGTGGCCGAACCGCAGGCCCAGGAGCAGCAGTTGACCCCGGATGAAGAGATTGCGGAACTTGAAAAATTGCTCAGTGAAGAGCCGGACGATTTTCAGGCCCGTTGCCGGTTGGGCGAGTTGTATTTTGGCAAAGGGAAGCTGGAAGAGGCCTTGACCGAAGTCAAGAAAGCCATCGAAATGGCCGAGGGGTTGAGGACGGAAATGGATCGATCCCTGGCCATGTATTATTCCAACTTGGGTACGATCTACGGCACCAAGGGGATGATGGACGATGCCCGTCCCCAATACGAACGGGCCTTGGAGTTGAACGGGTATGACGTACTGGCCCTGTTCAATTTGGGGAGGCTCCATAACGACAAGAAAGAATACATGCAGGCCAAGGAATATTTCGAGCGATTAATCGAGATTACCCCGGAAGATCCGATTGCCTGGTATAATCTGGCAGGTGTCTATGAAGAGTTGGATAATCCGCAGATATCGGATTACAACACTCTGGATATGGCCGTGCAGGCGTATATGAAGGTCCTGGAATTCGATCCCAAACATTTGGAGTCCAGCTTTAAACTCATGGATATTGCTTTTACGTTGAAAAAATCGGACATGGCTGTAAAAATCATGGAAGAAGCCGTTGAGCACAGTCCGGATGAGCCGCTGGCGTATTACAACCTCATCAATACCTATGAAAAGTGTAAAATGTTTGAGCAGGCCGAAGACGCGCGCCAACGGTTAAAGCAGCGGTTTGCAAAACGAGCCCGTGAATAGCGGCGTTGGTATGAAAAGAGCCCACTTCTGTCATTCCCGGCGTTCGTAATCGGGAATCCAGTGTCTTGTGTCTTCACGGAGAAGGAAAAAACAAAGACGCTGGATCCTCGATAGATTGTCTGGATCCCCGATCGAGTCGGGGACAAGCGTCGAGGATGACAGATTGAAAGGAGAGATCGCTCATGTTTGGGAGTTTAGGTTTTACCGAGTTGATACTGATATTGTTCATTGTGCTGATCATATTCGGCGCCGGGAAGTTGCCCCAACTCGGTGAAGGGGTCGGAAAGGCGATTAAAGGCTTCAAGAAATCCGTGAATGAAGCGGAAGCCGTTGATCTCGAGGCGCAGAATATCGCAGACCAACAAGCCCAGGCCCAGGTGAGTCCGCAAGGCGCGGACGCAGCGCCATCGCCGGTCGCGGCCCCACAAAGCGATCAAACGGTTTCTCCGGTACAAGCTACTCAACCGGAACCGGTGGAAACGCCGAAGAGTTAACGGCCTGCGGTTCCGGCGCGAACACACAGACAGGAGCGCGGTATGGAAACGAGCGTAGAGTCCCCGGTCGGAAAAATTGAAACGTTTGCGGGAAACGGCAAGTCCCGGAGTACGGGTGACGGGAAACGTGCGAAAAAAGCCGGCATTCCCTTACCCAACCACATTTGCGTCGATAAGGAAAGGCGCTGGCTCTACATCGCGGAAAACGGGTCGGACCGGGTGCGGCGGGTTGATCTGGAAGCCGGAACCATTCATAACTACGCGGGCATCGGAGAGACCTGTTACAGCGGAGACTACGGCCCTTGCGGCGAAGCCGGACTGTATCTGCCCTTGAGCGTGGCGATTGACTCGAACAACGATCTGTATATCTGTGATTCCGGCAGTAATCGTATACGCAAAGTCGATCACGAGACTGACGTCATCACGACGGTCGTGGGGTCAGGAGCCTCCGGCTTTAACGGCGACGGCCCGGCATTGGAAATCAACCTGACCTATCCCGGGGCCATTGCCTTTGATGCGGAAGACAACCTGTATATCGCGGATACCCAGGCCCACCGTATTCGTCAATACGATCCTCGAACGGGCCTGGTGACGACGATTGCCGGGACGTGGTCCAGGGAAGATGAGGACTGGATCAGCCCGTTGACCGCACAAAACCTGGTCGTGTTGTCCGGTGACGCGATCGGCATCGACTTCAGCGACGATCAAGGCTGGCTTCGCCCGCAATGTTCGGATAATTTGGACCTGTCGCCTTACCTGGACGACGGCCGTCCGGCGCTGGAAGCGAAGCTCTGGGACGTGGTGGCGATTGACGTGGACCGGCGCGGAAACGTGTACATGACGGATAAAGCCAGTAACCGTATTCGCAAGATTGACGTGCAAACGGGCACGATTTCGACCGTAGCCGGGGTGTGCCGTTTCGGGTATGACGGCGATGGGAAGCCCGGGGTGATGTCCATGTTGAACGTGCCTGAGGCGGCCATTGTCGATGAAGAATGCAACGTGTATATTGCCGATTCGATGAATCATCGCATCCGTAAAGTGGATCCCGCCACGGGCATGATCGAGACCATTGCGGGGAACGGAGACAGCGGGTACGAGGATAAAAACATGGGCGGCTGCGGCGCCGCGCGTTTTGTCGCCAAGGAAGACGCGGGGATGCTGAAACATGGGGACGGGAACCTCGCCGTGGACGCGGTGGTGAATGCTCCGTCCGGCTTGGCCCTTGACGGTCAAGGCCATCTCTATATTTGCGAACGCAACGAAAATAAAGTCCGGCGCGTCAAACTTTGGTAGGGATTGTCAATGTTCAGTCATTCCTTTCGCTACGCTTCCTTCGACTTCGCCCATACGGTGGCTACGCTCAGGACGAACGGGGGGATACTCCGTTCACCCTGAGCGTAAGGCGCCCTGCGCCTGGAGTCGAAGGGGCAGGACGAACGGAAGGGGGACAGTCGGTTCTGAGCCCGTCGAAGCGAATGACCGAATACAGACAAGGGATGACGGATGAGTGAAACGGTTGCAGCAAGCAAGGGACGCGGTTCCGTGAAATCGAAACGAAAACTTCCCCGCTCGCTGATCTTGCTGGGGTCGGGCATTGTGTGCCTGGCCATGGCGCTTGGTTGGTTCGGGATCCCCGCGGTGAGTTCTCAAGGGATCGTGATCCGGTCCCATTTTACGGACGGTCCGTTGCCCACAAAGCCCGGTGACGCGGCGTGGGAGACCATCGCGCCCATCCCCATTCCCCTGAGCGGCCAGATCATTACTCGACCGGTTTGGCCGGAACCCAGCGCCAAGGTCATCTCGGTGCGATCGGTGCATGATGGCAAAGACATCGCATTTTTGGTGGAGTGGCAGGATGCGACCAAAAATGAACAACTGACCCCCGGCGTCTTTCGTGACGGGGCAGCGCTGGCCCTCCCCTTGGGGAATGCGCCGGCGTTTTTCTGTATGGGCCAATTGGATCACTACGTCAACATCTGGCATTGGAAAGCGGATTGGCAAAGCGACGTGGATCGCCGGAAAGCCAGAGCCAAGGAACGTGGACGCAAGAAGAGAGGGATTCGCAAGTTCGAGGTCATTCCTCGACGTCCTTCTTCGGTCGAAGATCTCATCGGCGGCGGGTTCAGTACGTTGACCAGCAAGAACCGGCAAGGCAAGGTCAAAGGCGAAGCGGAATGGGATAAAGGGTTCTGGCGAGTGGTGATGAAACGTCCATTGACCAAGGACGGGGATGACACGGAAAATGAAGCCCTCTTGGTGCCCGGTCGTATGCAAGCCGTGGCTTTTGCCGTCTGGAACGGCGAGAATAAAGAAAGAAACGGACAAAAGGCCGTGGCGTCCTGGCTGCAACTGCTCGTCGATCCGGTCGGCGGCGCGAAAGCTTCGACGAAATCCTGAGCCGGCTTTTGTAACAAAGACCTCTTTCTGTCATCCTCGACATTTTTAATCGAGGATCCAGGGTCTTTGCTTTGTTCTGTGTCCGTGAAGACAAAAGACACTGGGTTCCCGATTACTAACGTCGGGAATGACAGAAGGGGCTACTTCCATACCGTGAAGGGCGAAAGACGATGATCAGATGGACTCTCAGTGCCGTGTTGGTGACGTGCGTCAGTGCCCTTGTGTGGGTGCCCTCCCTCTCTTTTGCCGAAGAAATGACCGAGGATCGAGCGTATGCCTTGGCGGAAGAATTCGGGCTCGACGTTGGCGAAGTCGATGAAGAAATCAAGGAAGTTCTCGGCCTGACCAAGGCCGAAGGCGTGGTGGTCTTTGGCGTGATCGGAAGCTCGCCGGCGGACCGTGCAGGCATCAAGGTCAAGGCCGTCATCAAGGAAGTGGACGGAAAGGACATCCGGAACATGCTGGATTTGGGAAAGGCGCTCGAAAAAGCGATGCCGATTCAGAATTTCTCCGTGGCGACGTTCGAACCGGCAGGCATTGATGATCAGGGAGTCGGTGGCGGGCTGAATTTCCACTTCGTCCGTGTCGAGAAGGATTAACCATGTCGTCTTTTCAAAACAGCCGGGGACAAGTGAAGAGCCGTTTGCTGATCGTCCTGGTCGGCATTCTGTGGATTCCGCTGCCTTGCGCAATAGCGCAGGAAGCGCCCAAGGTTCCTGAAACCCACAAGTGGATCAAGGAAATCGAGAAAATCTTCCTGCCGTCGGATCATTGCAAACAATGTCATGATCGTCACTACGAGGAATGGAAGGGGATGCGCGAGCAAACCCCGGACCTCAAAACGTTCGGGCGGGTGGACGGGGCCCTGTTGCACGGGACCGCGCTCACGTCTCCCGTCTTTCAAACCGTTCTCGGCCTGTGGCTGCAAACGGGACCGACCGCGGAAGAAAAAACCCGGTGTCTCTCGTGTCATGCGCCGGCCGTCACGGTGTTTCCCCAACATACGGAACAGTTCATCGCCCAGGTCCTGTCGGAAAAGCCGAAAAGACGGGGCAGGCGTGCGAAGAAGACCCATGGCGCGGAAGGGATCAGTTGTTCGTCCTGTCACTTGATCGATTCGGTCAAGGAAAATAGCGGAGAGTTTCCGGCATTCACGATCAATCCGGGAAACGTCTTTTTTGGCCCCTATGCCGATGCCGAAGAAAATCTGGTGCATCCCTCGAAACAGGCCCAGGTGTATAAGGGGGCTCAATTTTGTGCGTCCTGTCACTTCAGTAAAGTCAAAGACGTGACCAAGGCCGAACTGCCAGGACAAATCCTGAAAGGAACGATTTGTCAGGATTGCCACATGGAGCGGTCCACGGGGAGTTCCACCTCGCAACGAGGCTCGCTCACGCGGCCCATCGGACGGCATTGGTTTCAAGGGATCGTCATTCCGGGCATCATGCTCAGCAACCGAAACCTGCAAGCCGAATGGTTTCCGCGCGTGGATCTTGAGGTCAAACAGTCGGCGAATGCCGTGGAGGGCAGGGTATTGGTCAGGAACGGGAGTCTTCCTCACGTGTTTCCCGGCGGTGATCCCGTGTTGAAGCAGTTTTTCGTAACCGTCACGGTCAAGGACGCCGAAGGGCACGTACTTGGGACCAGGCAGGAACGATTCGGTTTGCCGTTTGACAAGATTCTTCGCGGGCCGATTCCCAACCCGCTCGTCAATGGCGGAACCACGCGGAAAGTTCCGTTTTCCATACAGGTCAAGGACGGTGCCGCGCCGAGTTACGTGGAGGCTTCCTTGAATTATGCGTTGATTCCCGAACCGAGCCAGGCGTTGCTCGACCAGTATCTGGGAACCCTGAAAAACGAACGGGAGAAAAAGAAAGCTGCGGAGATCATCAAGGATTACTCATCGCAACGACTCCTGACGTTCCGGACGAAATCCTTATAATCGGCTTTGTCGTTTCACGTACGCCAACTTGATCGATTGAGGACAACTTCATGCAAAAATTTATTCATGCGCTCAGTTGGGCCATCGGCACGTTCATGGTGGTCGCCGTGTTCACGTTTGCCGTTGATGCCCCCGTGTCCCCAACGGCAGCCGCCGAGAAAAGCGCGAAGAAGCCGATGGCAAAGGCGTTCCCGCATTCCCAGAAATGCAAGCGGTGTCACCTGCGCGTATTTGAAGAATGGGAGGCTTCCGCCCAATCCCGGTCGATTTTGAGTTCGCCTTTTCGTGTCTCGCTGGAACGATACCGGTCCAGCTCCGGTGACGAAGAAGGCAAAATGTGTTTTCGGTGCCACGCACCGAGCGTGTTGGAGTATCCTGAGCATACGCGCGTCTATATCAAGGAAATAGAATCCGGCGATCCCAGGTTGGACGGGGTGGGATGTTCGCAATGCCACCTGATCAAGGACGTGGACCCGGAACAGCATCCGCCGCACCCGACCTATCAACTGGAACGGACCGTCTTCGGCAGCTATAAAAAACCGGTCGAAAACCTGGCGCATCAATCCGTTCCTACGGAACTCTACAGCCAATCACAATACTGCGTGACCTGTCATGAAAATTTACCGGGCCATGAGACACTGCCGGACTTACTGGGGCCCTGGCAGGAGACCAAAACCCAAAAGGCTGGAAAACATTGTCAGTCCTGCCACATGCCCGAAGCCTTCGGCGAGTCGGCCAACGGAGAACGGAATCGGAAAATTTCGAATCACAGTTTCCCAGGCCGGTTCGGCAAGGTCCGTGCCGATGCCGTGAACGTGAAGGTCGAGACCGAAGTCAAAGGTGAAGAATCAGAAGTCAAGGTCACGGTCCGGAGCCTCGTCCCGCATAACCTGCCGTTACCTCATCCGGGGTGGTCCCGCGTGGAACTCGACCTGACGATCCTGGGGAAAAATCTGCGGAAAGCCTACGGGGAAAAACGCTACTATGAACGGGTGTTTGGAACCAAAGACGGGAAATCCACCGTTTTCGATTTTGAAGCCGCCAAGGTGTTGAAAGACAACGTTCTCAAGCCCGAAGAGCAACGGGTTGAAACCTTTACCTTCCCGACTCCCAAGAACGCCCCGTCCATGGACGTGATCGTCACCATGACCTACGCCCCCATTTACGGACCTGACGCGTTCGTGCAGGAAGTTGAACAACGCGCGGCCCTAGGCAAGAAAGATCGAGCATTCAAGCCGGTCCAAATCATTCGCTTTAAGGAAAATATTCTCCTGAAAGAATTCCAGAAGACCGCCGGATAACCGCACCGACTCCCTCTTCCCTCCAGTCAGGTCACCGCGCCACTGGACGCCGATGAGACGGTACGGGCGTACTTGGCGAGAACGCCGCTCGTGTACTTCGGCGGCGGCGCAGTCCATTGCTTTAACCGGTCGGCTATTTCATCGAGGGAAAGCTGCACGTTGAGGCACCGGTTGGGCACGTCGAACGTAATCATATCGCCATTGCGAACCACGGCAATGGGACCGCCTTTGGTGGCCTCAGGTGTGACGTGGCCGGCCATCATGCCGTGCGTGGCGCCGGAAAACCGGCCGTCCGTAAGCAGGGCCACGGTTTCGCCAAGCCCGGCGCCGACGAGCGCGCTGGTCACTCCCAGCATTTCCCGCATACCCGGTCCTCCTTGAGGTCCTTCATACCGGATCACGACCACGTCGTTGTCCACGATTTCTCTATTCTGCACCGCGGCAAAGGCGTCTTCTTCGCAATCAAACACCTTGGCCGGACCGGTATGGGTCAGCTTGCTGTGGCCCGCGACTTTGACCACGCACCCGTCTGGCGCCAGGTTGCCGTGGAGAATCACCAGACCGCCAGTGGCCTTGATCGGCTCTTCCGGGCGATAGAGGACTTCTTGTCCAGGCGTTTCCGAGGCGGTTTCGGTTTCTTCTTTGATGGTGCGTCCCGTGACAGTCACGCACTCGCCTTTGAGCAGGCCGGCCTCGATCAAGCGTTTGGCCACGAGACGGGTGCCACCGGCTTGATACAAGTCCGCGGCCATGTACCGGCCGCCCGGTTTCAAATCCGCGATCAGGGGAATGCGCTGGTTCACCGCGTCAAAATCGTCAATGTCCAGGGGCACCCCGATTTCATGGGCCACGGCCAACAGGTGCAGCACCGCGTTCGTGGACCCGCCGGTGGACGCCACCGCGGCAATCGCATTTTCCAGGGCGTCCCGCGTGATAATGTCCTTGGGCCGAAGGTTGCGTTGTAACAGGTCGATCACAAGATGCCCGCATTGGCCCGACACAGCTTCTTTCCTGGCGTCCAAAGCGGGAACGCCGTTGAATCCCATCGGGGAAATGCCCAGGAACTCGAAGGCAATCGACATGGTATTGGCGGTAAATTGTCCTCCGCAGGAGCCTGCTCCCGGGCAAGCGTGACTTTCGAGATCGTGCAGGTCGCTATCCGACATGGTCCCGCGCGCATGGGCGCCCACGGCTTCGAACACTTCCTGGATCGAGACGTTCCGGTCCTGGAAGCGGCCGGGCATGATGGAGCCGCCGTACAGCATCAGCGACGGGAGATTGAGCCGGGCTAAGGCCATGACGGTGCCGGGAATGGTTTTGTCGCACCCGGAGATCGCCACCACGGCGTCGAACAAATGCCCGCGCACGACCAGTTCGATGGAATCGGCCACGACCTCGCGGCTGATCAGGGAGGTCTTCATGCCTTCGGTACCCATACTGATACCGTCCGATATCACGATGCTGTTGAACTCGAGGGGCACCCCGCCGGCCTCGCGGATACCCGCCTTGACCTTGTCCGCAATGTCGCGCAAATGGAAATTGCAGGGCGTCACCTCCGACCAGGTATTCGCCACGGCCACGAGCGGTTTATCAAAATCCTCATCCCGAAGCCCCACGGCCCGCAACATGGCTCGAGCCGGCGCCCGTCCCGGCCCTTCCGTCAACTCACGACTTTTGTGTTTCAGATCCGAAGCCATAAAAATCCTCCAGCGATTTCTTCAGCTTGAACAATTCACAAGAAACGAACGTCAGAACGCAACATAGCACAGATCTTTGTGACCGTTTTGTGTTTCATGGGCCTCCAAGCATGGGCTTATGGGCTAGCCGCGTTGTGCCGCTCCTACGGCCTTGGCCATCATGTGGCAATACGAGCAGACTTCAGCGGACGTGGGTTGTCCGCAGGTCGTGCAGGGGTGCAGGCGTTCTTGATCCTGTTCGGCAATCTGCCCCGTTGTGGCCTGCTGTTTGGCCTGACGATCCAGAAACGTCAGGTAGAAGGTATGCTTGGTGCCGGGCGAGTCGGCTTCCAGGCGATTCAAGGCGTGTTTGTAGGCCAACATCTTGGAGCCTTTGGCCATGGGGCATTCATCCACGATGTAGTCGATGTGATGGATGACCGCGTAGGCCGCGATTTCCCGCTCGGTCAGGCGATACAGGGGCTTGACTTTCTTGGCGAACCCGTCGAGCGAGGCCGGCAACGCCGGCGTTTGTTTGTCCAGGTAATCCGTCTGCCAATGCAGGACGTTGCCCAGGAGCCTGGCGGTTTCATCGTCCAGGTTGTGACCGGTTGCCATCACGTCGTAGTCCCGTTCCACGGCCACGCGGTTGAATTGGTAACGCTTCATGGTGCCGCAGGTGGCGCAGGTCGGTCGATGGACCAGGGTTGCCAATTCGCGGATGCCCGCGCCCTGCTCCTGTTCGACCGTATGCACGTGCAGGTTCGCTTGATAGGCGGCGGCCACGGTGTCGGTGAAACGTTGGACCTTTTGCCGGGATAGGATCGAGTAATCACCGATGCCCAGGTCCACGTACAGGGCATCGGCGCGATAACCCAGTTTCAGAAGGATCGCCCAAAGGGTGAGGCTGTCCTTGCCTCCGGATACGGCCACCAGAATGCGGTCGCCGGTCGTGAACATCCGGTGGGATTTGACGGCTCGATGGACCTGGGTGTGGACAAATTCGGTAAAGCAGTCTTTGCACAGGGAGATATTGTGTCTGGGCATTTTGATGACCGCGGGATGGGCACACTTTCGGCAACGCATGGCGTAACTACCCTCCGGAGATCACCGACCGGATTTCAATCGAGTCCGAGTCCTCAAGCACCGTATCTTCCGTGATCAACTCGTCTCCACGGATGACCAGGTAGGCTTCGGGGGTCAGGTCGAGCCGTTTCAGGAGTTGTTGGACCCTGGTGGGTCCCGGCACTTCAAGCTCCTGATGCGGATTGGTCACGAGGACTTTCATCGCAGGTCGTATCATAAGGCCGTGAGAAGCCGGTTTGCAATGAACTGTCGAATCTCTGCTGCGCACTGCCGTCATTTGGCAAGACCCTCTTCAAAAGGGTATTCTCCTGTTGTCAAAACGTTTGACGGAAAAACCGGAATGCATGGTGAATTTACGTATATGTCAATGAATCGTCATGGCGGAAGCATAGGATGAAAGGGTGATGGCTATGTCAGGGCAGCAATCAATCGAGCAGCTCAGTATCAACACCATTCGGACGTTGGCGATGGACGCGGTACAAGCCGCGAACTCCGGCCATCCCGGCACACCCATGGCCCTGGCGCCCGTGGCGTATTGCCTGTGGAACCGGTTTTTGCGTTTCGATCCTGCTGATCCAACTTGGCTCAACCGTGATCGCTTTGTGCTTTCCGTCGGCCATGCCTCCATGCTGCTGTATGCCATCCTGCATCTGTGCGAAGTCAGGGAGGTTGGGGAGGGGCATGAACCGGGTCAGGACCTAGCGGTGTCCCTGGACGACATGAAACGATTCCGGCAGTTGGACAGCAAATGTCCGGGGCATCCTGAACAGCATTGTACGACCGGCGTGGAAACCACCACCGGTCCCCTGGGGCAGGGGTTGGCCAATAGCGTTGGGATGGCTGTTGCCCAACGGTGGATGGCCGGGTATTTCAATCGTCCCGGGTTCGACGTGATTGATTTTGACGTGTTTTCTCTGTGTGGAGACGGGTGTTTGATGGAGGGGGTTTCCAGTGAGGCCGCCTCGCTTGCGGGCCATCTCAAGTTGTCGAATCTCTGTTGGGTGTACGACAACAACCGTATCACCATCGAAGGCAAGACCGACTTGGCCTTCAGTGAAGACGTGGCGGCACGGTTCCGGGCCTATGGATGGAAGGTTTCACACGTCGCGGACGCGAATGACCTGAACGCGTTGGCGCAGGCGTTGGAATCGTTCAAAAACGAAACCCAAGCCCCGAGTCTCATTATCGTCGATAGTCACATTGCGTTCGGCGCGCCCAACAAACAGGATACGCATGGGGCGCACGGCGAACCCCTGGGCGAAGATGAAATTCGTTTGGCGAAGAAAAACTACGGGTGGCCGGAAGACAAGAAATTTCTGGTGCCCGAGGAAGTCCTCGGCCATTTTCGATCCGGTATCGGCACGCGGGGACAAGCCGCACGGGACGCTTGGACAACCATGTTTCACGCGTATGGGGAACAGTATCCCGAACTGGCGGATCAACTCTCGAACATGGAAAGCCGGCAATTGCCCGAAAGCTGGGATCAGGATTTACCGGAATTCCCTGCGGACCCCAAGGGCGTGGCGACCCGCGCGTCGTCCGGCAAAGTCCTCAATGCCATTGCCAAGGAAGTTCCCTGGTTGATCGGTGGGTCGGCAGACTTGGCTCCTTCCACCAAAACGCTCCTCACGTTTGAGGGGGCCGGAGAGTTTCATGCCGGCGCGGGACGCAATATGCATTTTGGTGTTCGGGAACACGCGATGGGGTCGATTTTGAGCGGAATGGCGCTTTCAAGTGTCCGTCCCTACGGCGCCGGGTTTTTGATCTTCAGCGATTACGGACGACCGGCCTTCCGCCTCGCGGCCATGATGAACCTTCCCGTGATTTACGTGTTTACGCATGATTCGATCAGTCTTGGCGAGGACGGACCCACGCATCAACCCATCGAGCACCTGGCGTCGTTACGCGCCATTCCCAATCTCGTGCTGATCCGCCCAGGGGATGCCAATGAAGTCGTGGAAGCATGGCGGGTCATCATGCAGCTTCAACGGCAACCTGCGATATTGGTCCTGACGCGGCAAGCCGTTCCGACGTTGGACCGGACGCGATTTGCGCCGGCCAGCGGTCTTGCCAAAGGCGCGTATGTCCTGGCGGATGTCGAAAACGGCAAGCCGGAGGTGCTGTTGCTGGCTTCCGGGAGCGAAGTGTCGCTTTGTGTACAAGCGTATGAAGAACTCAAAAGCCAGGGCATTCATGCGCGAGTCGTGAGCATGCCGTCCTGGGCGCTCTTCGAGCAGCAAAGTCAGGAGTATCGGGACAGCGTGCTTCCTCCGGAGGTGACGGCCAGGGTGTCCTGCGAGCAAGCCACGACGTTCGGCTGGAGCAAGTACGTGGGATCAAACGGCACAAGTCTCGGCATCGACACCTACGGAGCATCGGCCCCGTACAAGGTTCTTCTCGAACATTTCGGATTTACCGTGGACCGTGTCGTCGCCGCGGCCAAACAACAGTTGACGACGTCGGTCAACGTAGAGCATGAGCGCGAACAGCCAGGAACGCTCGCGTGACCCGGGCATGAACCGCCAGACCTTTTCGGTGGGATCATGCGACGAGGCCGTGCGTGCCGCGTTGGATGATTTGCAAGCCAAGGATTTCGTTCGCAGGCTCTGGGCCAAGGATCCCGCATTGTGGCATGAGGCTCCCGCGCATCAAGCTATTATTCGAAATGCCCTCGGTTGGCTGAACCTTTCCGAACAACAGATCCGTCAGGTCTCACGGTTACAGGCGTTTGCGGATGAAGTCAAAGCCGCCGGGTTCACCCATATCCTCCTGTTGGGCATGGGCGGGAGCAGCTTGTGTCCTGAGGTGTTCCGGATGACCTTCGGCGTCATTCCCGGCTATCCTGAGTTGCACGTGCTGGATAGTACCGTTCCCTCACAGGTGAGGAGTTTTGAAGAGCGCGTTGATCTTGAACGGACGCTGTGTATCGTGGCGAGCAAGTCCGGTTCGACGACCGAACCGTTGGTGTTCCAGAAATATTTTTTTGAACGAATGCGACGGATCAGGGGTGATCGAGCCGGTGAGCATTTCGTCGCGATTACCGATCCGGGTTCACAACTGGAGGGCTTGGCGCGCGAACTCGGGTTTCGCGCGATTTTCCCGGGCGTTCCGGACGTGGGAGGACGCTATGCCGCCTTGTCCAACTTCGGCATGGTCCCGGCTGCGGCAATGGGTGTGGACGTCGAGGCGCTTCTGCATCGGGCCGAACGCATCCGGCAACAATGCGAGGCGAGCGTGCCAGCCCCGGACAATCCCGGAGTCACGTTGGGAGCGGTTTTGGGAACGTTGGCCCGAGCCGGTCGTGACAAGGTGACGTTTGTCATCTCTCCCGCCATCAGCGATTTGGGGGCCTGGTTGGAACAGTTGATCGCAGAAAGTACGGGGAAAGAAGGCAAGGGCCTCATTCCGGTTGATGACGAACCGTTGGGCAGTGCGCACGCCTACGGCAACGATCGGGCGTTCGTGTATATCCGATACATGGACGGGGCCGTTCCGGAGCAGGATTCAATGGTCGATGCCTTGCAATCGGCCGGGCATCCGGTCGTGCGCATTGATTGCACGAATTTGCTGAATCTCGGGCAGGAATTTTTCCGGTGGGAAGTGGCGACTGCCACCGCGGGGTCCCTGTTGGGCGTCAATGCGTTCGATCAACCCAACGTCCAGGAAAGCAAAGAGTTTACCAAGTTCTATCTCGAGGAATTCAAAAAAAACGGACGATTGCCGGAGGAATCATCCGTGTTCGCGGACGGCGACGTGCGAATCTTCGCTGATGACAAGAATCGACAAGCGTTGAATGGCGCGTCTTCGCTGGTCCAGGTCATGGCCGCACACCTTTCTCGCGTGCTGACCGGCGACTACGTGGCGATCAATGCGTACCTGGAACGGACGCCGGCGGTTCATGAAGCGCTCCAGCGTATTCGCACCCTCATTCGTGATACGAGACGAGTTGCCACGACGTTGGGGTATGGCCCCCGCTTCCTCCATTCAACAGGTCAACTCCATAAGGGCGGTCCCAATTCCGGGGTGTTCCTCCAGGTCACCGCGGATCATGAAGGGGATCTGACCATTCCCGATGAACCGTATTCCTTTGGGACGCTGGTTGCCGCCCAGGCCCTGGGAGACACGAAAAGTCTATGCACGCGCAACCGGCGGGTGCTCCGGATTCATCTCGGCTGCGACGTGAAAGCCGGGGTCAGGCGAATCCTGAAGGCGGTCGAAGAAGCGTTGCCAGGACCGTCTCAGTAAAGAGGGGATCAGGGGAGGCAGAGTGTCTGAGAGTAAGTCTGAGCCATAGACTTGGCGAACAAGGGAATCTAAAGGATTTTGAGTTTTGAAAGAGCCACCAGCAGTCCGATCACTACTACCACGATCGAACCAAGTTTAATGGTCAAGCGAAGTTCAAGCTCTTTCAGGTCGAGTTTCGTGGCTTGCCGCAGTTCGTTCAAGTCGTGTGCCATGGCTTTTCTAAGCTCTTCCAAGTCCCGTTTCGTGGCGAGGTCGGATTCGATGACCTCTTGAAGGAGCCGGACTTGTGCTTTGGCGTGTGGCTCAGGAATGCCAGCTTCCTGTAACCCCTCAACGGATTTTAAAGCGTCAAAGGTCATGATACCGTCACCCTATCACTTGCCGGCACGGGCTTCAAGATAAAACGCTTGGCGTGTTGCTGTGCCTGCCATTTTCTTCAACTTCCAACTTAATCAGAGCTCCCTCGCCAGCAGTGATGTGTGATGGCAGACATTCCCGTATGTGTCTGGACACGAACATTGCCAGGTATCTTACTCTTTTTTATTGCGCAAATGATCTTCAAACCATTTAGTGAATTTATTTAGTGAATTTTCGCTGATCAAATCATTGACGTTAAATAAAAACAGGTATCCATATCTTGAATAATAAATGCCTAATTGCTCGATTTTGAATTCTCCGCTACATGAGGAAGTTCCACCGATTCTGTGGAGTAATAGATAACCGATGATTTGACAAAAATCGCTGAGAGGTAATTCAAGTTTCTTGGTTGTTTTGACATCGATTAACTTATCATCGATTATCAAATCGGCATCCGCACCACCTACAAGTTGAGAGCCTTTACCAAATATAGGATTTAATAAACATCTGTTTTTGGATTTAAACAACTTAAGGAACCTCTGATTAAGTCCGGTTTTTTCAAAATCCTCATCGAGAGGGGCGTCTTCGTCTGCGCAGAGCAGAACCGGGAAGGAGCTCTCGGGGCGTGTGTGGCCCGATTATCGCCAGCGGAGCGGTCCTCACCAATCGCCCCCTACGTGGCAGCCAGTTCTCGCCGGACCAGATACCAATTCGCCAAGGCAAATAACGTGAACAGGTGCGCCGCATTCTTCGCCAATCCCCGATACCGCACGCGCCGATAGCCCCATAAATGTTTGATGACCCCAAAGACATGCTCGACCCGGGCCCGCACCCGGTTACTCTTGCGGTTAAAGGCCCGGTCGGCACAGGTCAGGCGCCGCCCCCGCGTCGCTTTGCGATGCACCCGCCACGCCTGCCCCTGCGCCTCGGCCGCCTGCCGCCCCGCCGTACTCGCATATGCCTTATCCCCGTAGATCACCTGTTCCTCCCCATGGAAACAGTCGGCCATCACCTGGGAGTCATGGACCGACGCATCGGTCACCACCACACTGTGCACCCGCCCCTGCGGATCACTCCCAATGTGCGCCTTTAAGCCAAAATACCAGTTCCGCCCCTTCTTTGTGGACGCCATTTCGGGATCCCGCGCCTGGGCCTGATTCTTCGTCGACCCCGAGGCCGGAATAATCGTCGCATCCACAATCGTCCCCGTCCGCACCAGGACCGCTTGCTCGGCTAAATACTGTTCCGTCAGCCGAAATAAGGCGGCCGTCAATTCATGCGCCTCCAGAAAATGCCGAAACTTGCACACCGTGGTCTCATCCGGAATGTGCGCGAGATCCACCCGCGCAAACCGCCGCATCGCTTCGCTGTCATACAAACTGTCCTCCATGGCCGGGTCGCTGAGCCCATACCACTGTTGCAGGAAATAGATCCGTAACAACACCTCGGCCGGAATCGGGCGCCGCCCCTGGCCGGGTTTCGGATACCGCTTGAAGATCGGCTTCAACAATTGCGGCCACGGCAACAGTTGATCCATCTCCGCGAGAAACCGCTCTTTCCGGGTGAGCTTCTTCTTGTGCGTGTAGGCGAGGTCGGCAAAACTGGCTTGCTGCATGGGGAGGCCTCCGGTTCGGGGTGGGTCGGACGAGATCTGGCCGGATTATACCTTATTGGGGAGACTTAATCAGAGATTCCT
>JAJDZI010000030.1 GCA_022824735.1 Nitrospirales bacterium | reverse complement strand
ACTCCGATTACGGTGTGACTGGCCGCCTTCGTCAAGTGAGTCCATCACGTTGCGTGAACCCGTCCCTCCCGTTCCATGTCTCCCCCCTCCGACTGTTCCCCCGTATCGCGCAGTTTCTCTAGAGAAACTGGTTGGTCCATGTCGTACAATCGCCGTCGCCGTGCGGTGCGCCATGACGGTGCCGGTACACCTGAAATGTTCTCTGACCCGTCCTTCTTCTCGCCCCGTATCAGGGGTCGTGGATCGCCCATTCTACCCCTGACTTGACCCCTGTCGCCTGTACCGGGTCGATTCAGTGGTGAATTGACCGGCTAATAAATTGCTGGTCGGTCCGACCGACCGTGTGGTGCGATGCCTACGGCCTGTTATGGCCGGGCGTCGGGAGCGCCGCCGCCCGGATGAGGCTACGCCTCTTTGCGAAACGCGCCGCTGGACGAGGCTTTTTCGCAAATTCACCGGCGGGGCCTGGGAGCGCCATGCCCCGCCCAGGGGTGCCCCTCTGGCACCACACCCCCCGCTGGACGCGGGAGGACGTGGGCCATTCACCCCGCTGCGCTGTCCCGGCTTTTGCGAGGGGTCGCAAGCCGTGACCAACCCCAAGGGAACCCTCCTTATCACTCGGGTTCTCGCCGCTGGACGCGGCTCAGTCTTGGGGTTGGTCACGGCTTGCTCTTTCTGCGCACTCTTTTGCCCATTTCGCGCACTTTTTTTGACGCTTTCTTCCGCACTTTTTCTGCGCGTTTTGCGAGCCGGGACAGCGCAGCAGACCAACCCGTGAGGCATCGCTGGGGCTTAGCCTCACGTCGCCTCCGCCTGGGGGCCGAGTCGTTGGTCTTCCAGTCGCCCGTCACACCCGCTGGGGCGGGCGGCACCGGGCTCGTTCCCGTCGCATCTGGCGATCGCCGGGAACCGCACCGGCGTCCGGGCCGCTGGGGCAGCCCTTGCCGCCTGCCTCGCTTTGGGAAGCGAGGCTGCGCCGCTCTCAATGTGACGCTTGGCGTAGTACGCTTTCTTTGCACAAGGAGAAGCCTAAGCGCGGCAGACACCCATCGCCACCCATTGAACCTAGTACGTGCGTTCCCATGAAGCGTGAAGATTTTGAAGACACCGTGAAGCCGGTCTTGGGGGCTCCACTTTCAGACAGCCAGCAGCGCGAGAATCGGGAACCGACCATTGCCGAACTGACGCAATGGTACAAGATCGACCGGCAGAAATAATGACCATTCAATTGAGTAACAAAAACGGGAATGGGGAGGGCCAACCCCTCACGGCGCTTCACGAATTGATTGCGCGAGGTTGCGAGCGATACGAGCTGTGCATGTTCGGATAGACCTTTACCATGATGGAGTTCGATTCGCTTCCAGTCTTGAACCGTGTTTCCGAGAAGGATTCTCCAGCACCGGAGCTGTTGCTTCTTGCTTCTGGTGTTACAATTTCACGGGATTCGATGGTACCTGGATTTCGACGCGATAAATGGGCTTGAGGCGAATGGTGAGGAATTTCTGGCCGCACGGTCAGTCATCCGAAGTAATATTGAAATGGGCAACAGGCCAGCCTTCATGAGATGGCATCTACGGCGGGGATAGATGGATGCCGTCCTTGGCGTCGGTATGTCCCTTTTGGCGGAGTGCCGGTAAGTGATGCCAAGGTGTCGTGTATTTTCTATATTTCTAAAATATCGACAAAAATTGATAAATTTGCAATCATGGTGATATTTATGGAAAAACATGCCATAACTGCTAATTAAAACAGGGCTAAAAATGCTTATCGAGTTCAATGTTGCCAATTTCAGGTCCATCAGGGATATGCAGACGCTCAGTCTGGTGGCGTCGAAGAACAAGGAATTGATGGATTCCCATACATTTGACGTTCAGCTTGCCGAGCAATCCAGCATCAAGTTGTTACGCTCGGCCGCGATTTACGGCCCCAATGAGGCCGGGAAAACCAATCTGGTCCGTGCCCTGAAAGCCATGAAAACAATTGTGCGGACATCCGCTCTGGAGAAGGGCCGAGGCGATAAGCTACCGGTCGTTCCATTCAAATTGGACCCCGAATCTCGTCAGACACCTAGTACGTTTGAAGTGGTGTTCCTGCTAGATGGCATTCGCTACCAGTATGGCTTTTCGGCCACTGTGGAACGCATCATTGAGGAATGGCTCTATGCCTTTCCTAGAAAGCGCATCCAACGCTGGTTCAAACGCACGTGGAACGCGGACGAACAGAAACATGACTGGGAGCCTGGGGCGTTCCTGACCGGTGAAAAAAACGTTTGGCAAAAATCGACCCGAGATAACGCCCTGTTTCTGTCCACGGCGGTGCAACTCAACAGCCAGCAATTGCAACCTCTATATGATTGGTTCAACAAAAAACTCTATTGTGCCGAAAGTTCCGAAATTTCGGCCGCGAGCCCAACTTTCAGTGCCTCTTTTTGTGCGGAAGGTGGGAATAAGGGAAAGATTATAAACTTTCTCAATCAAGCCGATTTGGCTATTGATGACGTGCGGGTCACAAAAGAGATTTTTAACCCGAAAGACATGCCGCCAGACATGTCTGATCATGTCAAGCAAGCTTTTATCAAGGAAATGGAAGCCAAGAAGTTCTATAAGGTCAAGACTGTTCGCCAGAACTCTAGAGGTGAACCCATCGAATTTGACCTGATAGAAGAGTCGACCGGCACGCAAAAGATTTTTTCCCTTGCCGGTCCTTTTCTCGATAGTCTGGGCAAAGGTCACATTCTGTTCATTGATGAGCTGGGCGGGAGCCTCCACCCAGAATTGCTGAAATTTCTGGTCTGGTTGTTCAACAACAAAGAAATCAACACTGGTAACGCCCAACTGATTTTCACCACGCACGAAACGCATATATTGGATCAAACTATTCTGCGCCGGGACCAAATCTGGTTTTGTGAAAAAGATAAGACACGGGCGACGCGGGTCTTTCCGCTTACGGACTTTCGCCCGCGCAAAATGCGGGAAAACCTGGAAGCGGCGTATCTGTCGGGCCGATACGGAGCCGTGCCGTACATTCCCGAATCACGAACGTAACGGCATGGGTAGACGGACGCAGGGCAATTCTCTCAAGCGCCAGAAATATGTCAGAGACCCATACGACAAAGTTCTCATCGTCTGCGAAGGTGAAAAGACCGAACCCAACTATTTCAATGGGCTGAAAAATTCTCTCAGACTGAAGAGCGCCAATGTGGCAATCGTTGGAGAAGGCGCTACCCCTGCAAAAATCGTCGAACGTGCCAAAGAATTGGAGAAACGGGAGAAAGAAAGAGGCGATCCCTTTGACAAGGTATTTTGTGTCTTCGACAAGGACACCCACTCTGATTATGAAACAGCCTTGGACCACTGTGCACGGAAAAACTATATAGCCATCTCGTCTGTTCCCGCCTTTGAATACTGGTTGTTACTGCATTTTCACTACACCACAAGCCCATACAAAGATTCAGCGGAAGTGTTGCGCGGCTTGAAGAACTATATGGCCGATTACGAGAAAAATGATACGGGCATATTCAAGAAGTTACAAGACAAGCTGGAAACCGCTAAGAAAAACGCAGCGCGGTCGCTGCAAGATAGAATCCAAGCGAAAACCGACAACCCGTCCACGAGAGTCCACATACTCGTAGAAGCATTGCAGGCCATCAAGAAAACATGACCCTAGATTGAGGGAAAGTGACTGGAGAGGTGGCTCGACTATTTTGAACAGTTTGCAGGCTGTCGATAAGTGGCTCTCCGCTCGGGTTATGCCGCCGCCTGGATGGGCTGGGGCTGGTTGAAATAGACTTGGTCGGGCATGTGCCCGCCCAGTGCTGAATGCGGTCTGCCCCGGTTGTAGAAGGTCAGATAGCAGGCCAGACTGCTCCACGCCTCCGAGACACTGCGATAGGCACGGAGGTAGATTTCCTCATATTTGATCGTCCGCCACAGCCGTTCGACCACGACAGTGTCGCGCCACGCGCCTTTGCCGTCCATGCTCATCGCGATCTGAGCCTCCTGCAAGGCCGTCAGAAAGGCCACCGAGGTGAACTGGCTGCCCTGATCGGTGTTCATGATCTCCGGCGGGCCATGCCGCGCCAGGGCGTCGCGCAACGCCTCCACGCACGGTCCTGTCTCCAGCGTCATCGAGAGCCGCCAGGCGAGTACCTTGCGGCTGAACCAGTCGAGGACCACCACCAGATACACAAAACCTCGCGCCATCGGGACATAGGTGATATCCATCGCCCAGACGTGGTTGGGGCGAGTGATCATCAACTGCCTTAAGAGATACGGATGGATTTGCTGCCCCGGGGTCGGGCACGAGGTCGTCGGGCGGCGATAGAGGGCCACGATCCCCAGGCGCGTCATCAGCGTGGCGACATGCCGGCGGCCCACCACATAGCCGTCCTGCCGGAGGAAGCCCACGAGCATCCGGCTGCCCGCAAAGGGAGACTCCAAGTGCAACGCATCGATCCGGCGCATCAACGCCAGATCGGCCGTGGAAGGAGGCAGGCGCTGGGAATACACGCGGCCCCGACTGATGCCCAGTAGCCGGGCTTGACGGCTGACACTCACGCGGTGCGTGCGGGCCCTCATCGTCTTGCGCTCGGCAACAGACCGGCCTTGCTGAGCGCACCCTCTACAAAATCATTCTCCAGGGTCAATTGCCCGATTTTCGCATGCAGCGCGGTGACCTCGGACTCGGGGAGCGCCGCCTTTTTCACCCCGCCCTCAAAGACATCCGTCATGCCCGCCAGGAGTTGATCCTTCCACGGCTTGATCTGGTTCGGAGGCACGTCAAACTGCTGGGCGAGTTCCGCCAGCGTCTGGTCCCCACGGATGGCTGCAAGCGCCACCTTGGCCTTCAAGGCCGGGCTATGGTTTCGGCGTGGTCGTCTCATCATGATTCCTCCTCATGGACGGCAATAATGCCGCTCGTGAGCAGAAATGTCACTTATCCCCCTTGTTCAGATTTCCCGAGCCACCTCTGGGATCCTCGATTAAGGATGTCGAGGAGGAATCCAGTGCCTTTGCCTCAGTCGGTGCAGAAACAACCCTGGATCCTCGCGTACGCAAGGATGACAAAGGGGGAGAGTGTCGAGGATGACAGAATAGGGCAGTGAAAGTGTCAACGAATTACCGAACACATACAAGGATGACAGAGGGGGAGAGTCGAGGATGACGGAGAGGGAGGTTGTAGATTGGATTAGCGGAGCGTCATCCGACATCGTTGGGCGAGGGGGACGGCTACTTCGTTCCGACGACCATGGATTCGGGGCCGGCTAGGTGTTCGACGCGCGTTTCTCGGAAGCCGGCTTCTTTCATCCATCCGCAACAATCTGCGCCTGTGTAGTCGAATCCGCCCGACGTTTCAATGAGCATCGTGAGGCTCAAGAGCAACCCGAACGCATTCTTGCGACGTTCGTCGTCAATGATTCCTTCGAAGACCAGGAGGATGCCGCCGTCGGGCAGGGCGTCGTAGGCTTTTTGGATTAACGTCTTTTTCTGCTCCAGGTTCCAGTCGTGCAGGATGTGTCCCATGGAGAACACGTCGGCGGAAGGCAGGTCATCGGAAAAGAAATCTCCGGGGATGAATGTGAACCGATCGCCGAGTCCGAACGACGCCACGTATTCTTCAAAGATGGGGCCGGTGACGGGGAGGTCGAAGCCTCCGCCGGTCAGATGCGGATGCGCCTTGCCGACTTCGACGATCAACCCGCCTTGAGCCGAGCCGACGTCGATCAGGGTTCGATAGTTCTCCCATGGAAATTTTTGGGCGATGGCTTTGCTGGTGCCCATGCTGACACCGGTCATGGCTTGCATGAAACTCGCTAGCTTGGCGGGATCGCTGTAGAGGACGTCAAAAATGTTTTTCCCGTCTTTGGCTTCGTTCTGGGGAAGGCCGGTTTTCAAGCCTTCGGTGAGATTACCCCAAAATCCATACAACCGGGCGTTCATCATGGCCAGGAATCCGCCGATATACGAAGGCTTGGCCTTATCAAGATAGAGGGCCGTTTCCGGCGTGTTGGAATAGAGCCCGTCCTGCCGGTCCAGCATGCCCAGGGCCACCAGCGCATCAAAAAAATCCAGGGCGCTTCGCTCGTGCAGGTCCAAGCGTTTTCGCAAGGTTTCGGCATCCATCGCCCCTGTTGCCAAAATCGTAAAGACCTCGAGTTCGACCGCGCTCAATAATGTTTTGGAACCCCAGAATGCCGTGCCCAAATGCATGATTTTCTCAGGAGTTGGCGGTTGATTCATAGTGGTGCCTCCGAATGGGATAGTATTGATACGTCGCGGTGATCAAGGACATGCAGTGAGCAATTCGATTCCACAATGACGTGATGTTGTAACGCGAAGTCGTTGCAAGGATCAAGAACGTATATAGTGCCCCCCCACCTGCTCACCAGCGGGCTGAAGCCCTTGGCTTGCCGACTCCCCCTCAAGGGGGGGGCTGGGTGGTTGAGTGCTGAATAGTTCAGGATTAGACTTGTGGGAGGAAAGGCTGGGCTATGACCGACGTCGCTGATTTAAAAAAGATCCTTGGGCGGGCGCAGGTTGAAAACCTGGGCATCTACGTGCACGTCCCTTTTTGCCGGGTGCGTTGCCGGTTTTGCGCGTTTTACATGGAGGGTCTCAGGGAAGACCGCGTTCAGGCGTTCATGGACGGGTTGGCGCATGAACTCCGTCTGTATGCGCGTACCTTGGGGCTGCGCAAGGTGCCGGTTCACACGATTTATTTTGGCGGTGGAACTCCGACGACCCTGGCTCCGCGGCAACTTGCCCGTATCTTGCATGACATCCGGTACTGGTTTGCGGTGGAAGACGATGCAGAAATCTCCATAGAAGTGCATCCGGGAACGGTCTCGCCCGACGGTCTTGGAAGTCTCCGGCAATCCGGGTTTACACGGTTGAGCGTGGGAGCGCAATCATTTGACCGGAACGAACTCCGGGGTTTGGGAGGGCGAGCTTATGGGGCAGAAGTGCGGCAAGCTGTTTCTTGGGCTCAAGCCGCGGGCTTTACAAATATTTCGCTTGATTTGATGTACGGATTTCCCGGGCAGTCGATGGAATCGTGGCAGCGGACTTTGGACGAAGCCCTTGCTCTCTCACCCACGCATCTCTCCTGTTATGCCTACACGTTAGAAGAAGGATCGCCCTTTCACCGGGAAATGATGCAGGGAAAAGGGTCGGCGCCGGACCAGGAATTTCAATTGGTGTTGGAGGAGCAGGCCGTCGATCGTTTGATCCCCGCAGGATTCGAGCGGTACGAAATTTCCAATTATTGCCGTGCCGGCTATGCATGTCGTCATAATATGCGGTATTGGCGCGTCCTGCCGTATCTTGGGCTTGGTCCCAGCGCTCAGTCAGCCCTTGGCCACGTCCGATTTGGAAACATGGCAGACTTGGAATCGTATGCCGATTTCTTGAAGAGGGGAACATTGCCGTTGGATGAGGTCACGAGTTTGTCACCCGATCAGGTGGAGCGTGAACATATGGTATGGGGATTGCGGATGTTATCCGGAGTGCCGGTCAGGGTGCCGGTCAGGATGACAGCGACGGAGCAGAACGCACCCTTGCTTCAAACGATTTGTCAATTGGGAGAGCAAGGGCTCCTGCAAGTGGACAAGCAGGAACGGGTGCGATTGACTGATTTGGGAATGCGTTTTGTTGATACCGTAGCCGTGGCTTTGCTGTAAGAAGGATAGGGCGTAGCGCAATCCGAAATGGAATCTTCATTCAGATTGCACAAAAATTAGGCAATTTGCTCTTTGGTTCATGGTTTGTGATTGGATGGGAATTATCCACATAGTAGTCCACATGTAATTAAGAAAATTTGTGGACAGAATTAATGAGTTTGTAATAATTTTGTTACAACATAAAAAATTGATGTATTGGCTTAGATAAATAATTAAAAGACTTATATAGAAAGATGATTGGTCTTGTATCATCTAAAAACCATTGTAGGCAGAGACGATTGGAGATCGGAACCTTTCAACAATAGCATTGAAGCGCCTATCGAGATTTTGAGAATGTTATCCACAGTAATAATAAGGCGTTTGCTGTCTAGTCATATAGCTTCACAAGCTCCATAGTGTCTTGAATCCCCACAGGATCAGGGCAAACGTTCCGATAGCGATGCCAAAGATTCCTGCCAGCAATCCAATGACGAACAGCCAGTCTCCGGGAGTCGCACCGGTTGGATGTTTACTGGTATAACGCCGTAACAATTGCGCGTTTTTCTGGTTGCTCCGAAACCAGATTGAAAACACGTCACCGAAGCCAGGGATGCTACCGACCAGGGTGTTGACCCCCAGGTTGAGCGCCATGCGGACGATCACGATTTTCGGGGCTTCGAGTTTGACGGCGAGAAAGAGAATCGTCGTTCCGATTGAATTGGCGATCCAATCGCCCGGGCCCGGTATCAGGCCCAATAGGGCATCCAATCCAACCCGGATCGAAGTGCCGGGAATTTGCACGACCGAATCGAGAAGGCGAGCGAGAGAATCGGCGGACGTACGCAGGGCTTCTCGTTGCCGTTCCTGCTCGTCGTCGAGAATGGGTTCCGGGCGGTGTTGAGAATACTCGGGCTCGTCAGTCATGGCATCTCAAGAACGGGTCATGAGTTGAAGGCATTGTTTTAATGAAGAACAAGCATCCATGACAAGTCCTCGCGATCCCTCTCGCCTTTCCAAGTCCAGGTTTCTCTCCGGACTGCAATGTCATAAACGGTTGTACCTGGAGATCCATGCCCCGCAGTTGGCTGCCGAAATTGATGACCGGCGACAAATGATGCTGGAGATGGGAAAGGAGATCAATGAAATCGCGCACAGGTATTTTCCCGGTGGCGTGTTGGTGGCCGAGGGACATCGTCAATCAACGGCCGCCCTGGAAAAAACGGCGGCCCTCATGGCCGATCCGGCCGTGCCCGCCATTTTTGAAGGCGCTTTTCAATTTGAAGGGACCCTGGTTCGGGTGGACGTACTCGAACGAGTCAACGAGAGCTGGAGGCTGATTGAAGTGAAAGCGGCTTCACGAGTGAAATCCGTGCACCTTGATGATTTGGCGGTGCAAACCCACGTGCTCCGGGGAAACGGCCTCACGCTGAGCGGCATTGCCTTGATGCGCGTGAATCGACAATACGCGTATCCCGGCGGGGACGTGGACCTGCGACAATTGTTCGTGGTCGAAGATCTCACGGAAGCCATCCAGGAAAAACTGCCGGATATTCCTCCACGACTCGATGAGATGCGAGCGATGCTCGCTCAAAGCCGGGCTCCCGTTGTCGAGCCGGACCACCATTGCCACTCTCCTTATGAATGCCCGTTCTGGTCGCATTGTACGGAGGCCAAACCCGCGCGATGGATCCACTATCTGCCCGGCCGGAAAGATATTGTTCGCCGGTTGCGCCAACAGGGAATCGAGACGATCGACGAGATTCCTGCCCGGGCTTCTTTGTCTCATCTGCAGGAACGCGTGCGGGAGAACGTGGAATGGATGTCGCCAAAGCTGGCGGAGAAACTTCAGTCGATCCGATACCCGGTCCATCACTTGGATTTCGAGACGGTGATGCCCGCGGTTCCCCTGTACGCCCACACCCATCCCTATCAGCCCATCCCGATTCAATGGTCGAATCATACGGAGGCGGAAGACGGGTCGTTGCGGCATACCGCCTATCTCTCATCGGAACAGAAAGATCCGCGCGAAGGGATTGCCGTGAGCCTGCTGGAAGCGGTCGGAGAGGAGGGCAGTATCTGCGTCTATTCCGAATATGAACATTACATCGTGAAGGCGTTGGCCGAAGCCGTGCCACACCTGCGGAAAGACCTGCTTCGAGTGGGGGAGCGACTCTGGGATCTCCTGGAAGTGCTGCAAAGCCATTATTACCACCCGGACTTTCAAGGGTCGTTTTCCATCAAGTCCGTGCTGCCGGCCCTTGTCCCGTCCCTCGATTATGGAGATTTGGAAATCAAGGACGGCGCAACCGCATCGGCCACGTACCATCAAATGATGTTTGTTGTCACCGATTGGGTCGAGCGTCAGCGCCTGGAGTCGGCGCTCCTCGCCTATTGCGAGCGGGATACGTTGGGCATGGTGGAACTCCGCCGCGTTCTGTCTCAAAAAGTGCAAGCGGCTGCCGCATTTCAGGCAGCCGACTTGAATCAAGGAACAACGTAAAGGTACTCTTTGATGATGCGAATCCTGGTGTTGCATGGGCCCAACCTGAATATGCTTGGGGTACGAGAGCAGGAGATCTACGGGGATGAGACCCTTCAGGCCATCAACGATCGACTCA
This sequence comes from Nitrospirales bacterium, assembly GCA_022824735.1. GTDB lineage: Bacteria > Nitrospirota > Nitrospiria > Nitrospirales > UBA8639 > Bin75. The sequence continues at coordinate 16,202 of JAJDZI010000030.1, read as the reverse complement.
TGGAACTGGCGAAGGCCGAAGGGGTGACCCTTGAGGCAAGACATTCGAATGGCGAAGGAGAATTGGTCTCGTGGATTCAGGAAGCCCGAGGGCAATTTGATGCGATCGTGATCAATCCTGCGGCCTATACGCATACCAGTGTGGCCCTTCGAGATGCCGTTTTGAGTGTCACCGTACCGACAGTTGAAGTGCATTTGTCAAATATTCACCAGCGCGAGGAATTTCGCCAGCATTCGTACCTGGCCGGAGTGGCCGTCGGCCAGATCAGCGGCTTTGGGGCGTTCAGTTACGAACTCGGGGTCCGGGCGGTCATTGACCACGTGCGAAGGACCCGGGAAAAGGGCTAAGGGACGAATCGTACTAGGTGAGACGCCTCTCATCAATCCGTCATCCCCGACTCTCTCTGTCATCCCCGACCTCGATCCCCGATTAAGAATGTCGAGGACGGATCCAGGGTTGTTGTCGTTGTGAACGGAGGAAAAAGACAAGACACTGGATTCTCGCGTTCGCAAGAATGACAGAAGGAGGGGAACCCCCTCTCCCTTATTTCCTGCATTAAGCGGGAAATAGGGAGAGGGCTGGGGTGAGGGGGAAATGTCAACGAATGAGTGAACACATGCAGGACTGACAGCCATGGTGTTGGAAATTTTTATGCTTGTGAGAGAAAGGATACGCAAATCGTGATTTCAACCGCAGAGTTTCGAAATGGCGCCCGGATGGAGTTGGAGGGCACGCCCTACTACATCGTGGAATTTCAACACGTCAAACCGGGTAAGGGCGGAGCGTTTGTCCGGACCAAGTTGAAGAATTTCAAAACCGGTCAGGTCTTGGAAAAGACGTTTCGGTCCGGTGAAAAGTTTGACGAACCGGATTTGGAGGAATGCGAGATGCAGTTTCTCTATGCCGCCGGTGAGTCTTATACGTTTATGGATACCTCTTCCTATGAGCAGTTCACCTATCAAAAAGGACAACTTGGCGACGATACCGATTTGCTCAAGGAAAACGCGACCGTGGAAATTCTGCTTTACGAAGGCAGCCCCATCTCCATGGTTTTGCCGATCTTCATGGAGTTGAAGGTCGTGGAAGCCGACCCGGGGGTACGAGGCGATACCGCTTCGGGAGGCACGAAACCCGCAGTGGTGGAGACCGGAGCGACCATCAAAGTCCCGTTATATCTGGAGAACGGCGAAACGATCAAAGTCGATACCCGGACACGGGAATACGTAGAACGCGTCCGTTCGTGAAGCATGAACAGCGAAGAACGAAAAGACATCCAGGACCTGATTGACGTTCTCGACGAGCAGAATTTGAACGAGATCGAGGTGCAACGCGGGGACGTGCGTATCCGGATCCGGCGCGAATCCGGTACGACGACGAATGTCCAGGCGTCCTCTGCCATGGAATCCGGTCAAACTTCCCACCCGGCCGCAGATGTTGCGGACAAGGATTCATCCCGTTTGTTGACGGTTGCCTCGCCCGTTGTCGGGACGTTCTATCGGTCACCGTCGCCGGACGTCGAGCCTTACGTGGAAGAAGGGGACTTGGTCAGCAGGGGACAGGTCCTGTGCATCGTTGAAGCCATGAAGCTGATGAACGAAATCGAAGCCGAAGTCGACGGGCGAGTCGTCAAGATCCTGGTTGAAAATGCGGTGGGTGTGGAATATGGGCAACCCTTATGTGTCATCGAACCTCTTCCGTAAAGGAATCCCTGATTGTTCAAAAAAATCCTGATTGCGAATCGCGGAGAAATTGCCCTGCGGATTATCCGTGCCTGCCGGGAAATGGGGATCAAAACGGTTGCCGTTTTTTCTGAAGTCGATGCGCAGGCTCTTTTTGCGCGTCAAGCGGACGAGCGCATGTGCATCGGCCCAGCCGACAGTGCGTTGAGTTACCTGAATATTCCCAACGTGTTGAGCGCGGCGGAGATCACCGGGGCCGATGCCATTCATCCCGGATACGGGTTCCTGGCGGAGAATGCGCATTTTGCCGAGATCTGTGAATCCGTCGGCATGACGTTCATCGGTCCGACCTCCGAACACGTCGCCCTGCTGGGAGATAAGGTCAAGGCTCGAGCCACCATGCTTCAACATGGGATTCCCGTTATGCCGGGCAGCGACGGTGAATTGCAAAACCTCGATCATGCCGTCCGGGTTGCGAGCGAACTCGGATACCCCGTGATGGTCAAGGCTTCTGCCGGAGGAGGAGGACGGGGGCTGCGGGTCGTCAGTCGTGAAGCCGAACTGGGCAAGGCCATTTTATCGGCCCAGGTGGAAGCGAGAACGGGGTTTGCTCACGACGGCGTCTATCTCGAAAAGTTTTTTCCTGAACCCCGGCACGTCGAAATTCAGGTGTTGGCCGATGAACACGGGCACGCGGTTCACTTGGGAGAGCGAGACTGCTCGATCCAGCGTCGTTACCAGAAATTGGTAGAGGAATCTCCGTCTCCCGTCGTGGATGACGCATTGAGAAAGGAGATGGGGAAGGTCGCCCTTCAGGTGGTCAAAGCCGTGAATTATCGAAACGCGGGCACCGTGGAGTTTTTGCTTGATCAAAATCGAAAATTTTACGTGATGGAAGTCAATACCCGGATCCAGGTCGAACATCCGGTCACGGAAATGGTGACGGGCATTGACCTCATCAAGGAACAAATTCGCGTGGCCTCGGGGATTCCATTAGGATTTCGACAGAAAGATATCCAGTGGCAGGGGCACAGTATCGAATGCCGGATCAATGCGGAATGTCCGGAAACCTTCGTTCCGAGTCCGGGTGTCGTCTCGCGTTTTCGAGTGCCCGGGGGGGCGGGGATTCGTGTGGATACGGCCCTGGAAGCGACGGATCAGGTTCATCCGCACTACGATTCCCTGATCGCCAAATTGATTGCGCACGGTCAGGACCGTGCTGATGCGCTGGCCCGGGCGCAACGCGCGCTCGACGAGTTTGCCGTGGAAGGGATCAAGACGACGATCCCTTTGCAGCGGCTTATCCTGCGTGATCCCGATTTTCAAAAAGGCGGCGTTTCCACCAATTTTCTCGATCGGTTGTTAGCCGGCCGTATGTTGTAGCGTTGCACCCGTGTCGCGGTCTTCCCTTTCCGGCGTCTACCTTCTTTTGGATGAGCAATGGACTCCCCGTCATCATTTGCCGGCCGTCATGGAACTGGCAGCCGGATGCGGTATCCGGTTGTTTCAATACCGGAACAAGACTGGCTCCTCGCGGGACGTCTTTGCCAAGGCTAAAGTATTACGGGAAGCGGCCGCTCGCCTGGACGTCCTGTTCATCGTGAATGACCGGTGTGACCTGGCTCTGGCAGTGGAGGCGGACGGCGTACACCTGGGGCAGGATGATCTCCCCCTGGATCTGGCGAGAAATATCATGGGACGCCACAAGATCATCGGGATCTCGACCCATCGGCCCGAGGAAGTGACGCAAGCGACCAGGGGAGGCGCGGACTACGTCGGATACGGCCCTCTTTTTCCCACAACGACCAAGGAGGCTCACGAGGCGCCCGTGGGATGTGCCGGATTGCGGGACATTCGTCCCCTGACCTCGTTGCCGGTGTTTGCAATCGGAGGAATCACTTTGGATTCCGTTGAGGAAGTCGTCGCATCAGGAGCGAATGGCGTGGCCGTCGCCTCCGCCGTGTTTGATGCCCCGTCTTTGGAGCAGGCTATGCGCGACTTGCTTGCTTCCTTTCGGACCCTTTGATTTATTGCACTATCGGGCGCATGGCTGCGTTGTGTCCTCGCTCACCCCTCACCTATCTTTCTGATAAGCTTCGGGTTTCGCTCCGGGACGCCTTGCCCTGCATCCCGCTATCACAATAAACCTGTCCTCGACGTTCTTAATCGGGGATCAGAGGTTCCGTTCCTGCATCATCTTCGCCACTTCACTAATAGTTGAATGATTTGCGAGCGCGTTGATGCCGTCTTCCCATTGGGAATCCATGTGAGGCTGAAAGGGGAGAGGGCCCAGGACCGGCGCGTCGCTGAGTTCCCGGATCAGTTTGACGGTGGATGCCTGCTGTTCTTGCGGCGTGGTGTCCACGTGATTGAGCAGAATCCCGAAAACCGGAATGCCCGCGTCCCGAAGCCCCCTGAGGGTTAAACGCGTATGGTTGACCGAACCCAAACAGGTTCGAGCGATGATCAGACACGGAAGGCCCAGGAGCCTGATCAGGTCGCAGACGTCATGTGTTTCAGTCAGGGGTACGAGAATGCCTCCGGCGCCTTCCACGAGCACGTAATCGTGATGAACGGCAAAAGTTCGGCAAGCATCGAGAATCGCATCAACGTCGATGCGTTGTTGCGCGGTCCGCGCGGCTTCGAGCGGAGCCACTGGCCGGGGGAAGCGATAAACGTTTTGGACGTCCACGGTCTTGCAGGATGCAAAGACAGTCCTGAGCCGGTGGACGTCCGAATTCATCTTGTCCGGCGCGGAGCCCGTCTCAATGGGCTTCATGATCCCGACCCTGGCGCCGGTTTGTTGCAGCGCCAGCCCCAAGGCCGCAGTCACCACGGTTTTCCCCACGTTCGTATCCGTTCCGGCAATGAAGATTCCGGGTTGTCGAAGCTGGGTCGGCATGCGTTTACCGGATACGGTTGTCCAAGTTGTACGCCTGACCCGAGATATCCCGGGACGTGGTTACGCGATAGATCAAATCGGCAACTTCATCGAGTGAGGGCGTGCGTCCCAACACGTGAGCGTGGAGTTGGTCCGGGCCGGGAAATGCGTCTCCGGCGAGAGGCGATCGCTGCCAACCCGGAAAGACCGCATTGACGCGAACGTTGGCCTTGCCGAGTTCCTTCGCTGCCGACTTGACCAATCCCAAGGCTCCGGCTTTACACGCGGCATAAGCCGCTTGACCCGTCCCGCCCATGGTACTGCTCAGGGAATTGACGACCGTCACGGCGCCTCCGCGTTGTTCGGAAAACAACCGCAGTCCTTGTTGCAGACAAAGAAACAGGCCCGTGAGGTTGACGTGCAGCATGTGCTCCCATTCGGCCGGCGTGATGCGGACGGTGAGGCGGTTGATGGTTGCGCCAGCCGCCCACACGATGGCGTCGAGTTCGGGCCAGACCGTTTGAACCTGATTAAAGAGCGTATGGATTTGACGTCCGTCACTCACGTCCGCTTGAAAAGAGCGGCTCTTGTGAACCGGGTGTTCGATTTGACGAACAATAGCATCGGCTGCGTCGCGCCGGTCATGATAATGAACGCCGACGTTCCATCCATCCTGCGCGAATCGAAGACACACCGCGGAACCGATGACCCCGGAGCCTCCGAGAACGAGCACTGCAGGAGGGGCCGCGGAGCTCTGCTCACGGTGCTGAATTGTGTGTGTGGATGCCGAGGACATACGACGGAACCTCCGATTGCAATGATTATCCCGAACGAAAGACGGCAAGGCAAACCAGTAACAAACCTGTAGGTCGGATTAGCCCTTCGACTACGCTCAGGACAGGCGCAGCGTAATCCGACAACGTACTCTATCCTCTGTCTTGCCGTGCTGAGGGGGCTATGGTACGGTGAAAAAAGCTTACGTCTTCGTGTCAGAACCGGAAAACAGGAGAACGTGTGGCCGGATTCACCGTGTTGAGAGCCGTTCTGGTTGCAGGTCTGGTTGCGGGTTGGTGCGGTCCCGGGTTTGGGCAGGCTGTGCCTGCCGTGATCAAGGATGCGGGCGTCTATTTTCCCGATCAAACGGGCAATGAGTGGAAATACCGGGGGCGTATCGCCGAAGGCGTCGTGAACCAGATCGAGGATAAGACGTTCGTGAACGTTTCGAAGGTCACGGGAACAGAAAAAAAGGACGGAGTCCTCGTCACGGTGTTTCACGATACCAATCCCGGCGATCAGGGGCCCACCGACAGTTATTACCGGCGGGACGTTGCAGGGATTCGTTACTACGGATCCAAACCGGGGACGATTCTGGAACGGCAGTTGATTCCCTATCAAATCGTGCGGTTTCCTCTCGAAGTTCCAAGCTCCTTTCATCAATTGGACCGGAAAAACCTCAATTTGGGTCTGGACCTCGATCGTGACGGACAGGCGGAGACCGTCGACGTTCAGGCTACGGTGAGCCTTGCGGGGCAGGAAGCCGTGACCGTGCCGGTCGGGACGTACGACAAGGCGATTCGTATGGAAGCGCACATGAATCTGTTGGTGCATTTGTCCGGTGACGGCACGCGCATTACCGGATTTGACACGATGACGCTGTGGTTGGCGAAAGGCGTGGGGTTGGTGAAATACATTGAGCGTCAGATGGTTCCGATGCTCGGAGCAGGCACGGACCGGTTGATTGAAATTACCGAAGAATTGGAAGAAGCCAGCTTACAGGGCGGGACCGTCCGGCTCAGCCGGCGCAAACCCTCAGCAGATCAAACACTCGCTGCTGCAAAATGGCCTTTGTTCAAACAATAGTCCTGGTGGGTATTGCATAGTCCGGTTAAGGCATCTATACTGTGCACTCTGATGCACTATTAAGGGTCAATCGTCCCGTTATGGGACGGAGAAACAAGGAGGGTTCGGCCATGCAATCAGGAGTGGAAATCGAGGCACAACTTCGGGCGAAGGCAGATGAGGACGGGGAATTTCGAGCGTTGTTGCTCAAAGATCCCAGAGAGGCAATCAAAGTCGCCACCGGGGTGACGGTTCCGGAGGCTTTCTCCATTAACATCCATGAGGAAAGCGCCACGGACTTTCACATGGTTCTTCCGCCGGCTGGAGGACGCCTTGCAGACGAGGAGTTGGGCACCTCGTCAGGTGGCGCCGTGCCGACAGGCGATTGGTAGAACGAGTACGCTCGCTCACCGCGCTGTCTGGACCGCGCGGTGAGCAGCAGTTTGACCCTGGCAAGGACGCATCGGCGACATCCGCAGACGTAGCAGATTCATGTACCGCAAGGAAGCACTCATCCGCAGCGCGCAGCCGGAGGCGTTGGACGGTTTGTTGCGCGTGACGGCGCCGCGCGAGCGGCTGTTCTCCGTGGCGCTTGTCTTCGTGTTACTCACGCTGGTTGTCTGGATTGTGTTGACGGTCTGAGCGTCGTCTCCAATGGCAGAGCGAATCGAGGCCGACGTGCCTGTCATCACCCAGCGGCGACGGAATCGACGCACACCGTTAGTCATGCAGTTGGAAGCCGCTGATTGCGGTGTTGCCTGTCTGGGAAGCGTGCTGGCTCATTTCGGGTGTTGGGTACCCCTGGAGGAGTTGCGTGAGGCAAGTGGGGTCGGGCGCGACGGCTCCACTCTTCAGGACATCGCGCGGACTGCCAGGAAATACGGTTTGGAGGCAACGGGCTGGAACAGTCAGATCGACGGCTTGTCGAAGCTCCCGATGCCGATGATCCTGTTCTGGGGATTCCGGCACTTTGTCGTCCTCGAGAAGATCAGCCGGGACCGCTACTATCTGAACGATCCTGCTGAAGGCCGCCGCATCGTTGATCGGGTTGTCTTCAACCGTGACTTCACGGGCACGGTGTTGCTCGTTGAACCGGGGCCCTCATTCCGGACCCGCGGGAAGCGGCCCAGTGTCGTGCGTCGCCTGTGGCCGTGGATGAGGGACCAAGCCTCATTCCTGAGCCGTGCGGCCATCTGCGGACTCCTCCTTGCGCTTGTCTCACTGGCGCTGCCCCTCCTGCTCGCTCTCTTCGTGGATCGCATCCTGGAAGAGAAGCTGATGGATTGGAGCAGTGCCCTCATCTCGGGGATGGTGTGTGTCGGCGCACTGACCTGTCTCCTGACCTGGCTACAGATGCGGTTCTTGCGCGAAGTTGCAGTGCGCATGTCGATCAGCCAGTCGGACCGCTACCTCGACTGTCTTCTCCAGCTTCCCATGAGATTCTTCACCCACCGGTCTGCTGGTGATCTCGCCTATCGTATGCGCCTGATTGACCAGATTGCCGAGACGGGAGCCGGCCGGCTCGCGCGCCTTGCCGTCGATCTGGTGATGAGCGGCGCATTCCTGGTGGCCATGCTGATCTGGGATGCCTTACTGGCCTTCTTTATTGCCGGCCTGGGAATGGCCTGTATCGCTTCGACGCATGCGTTGGGCAATCTGCGCCGGGACCAGAGTCATCAGCTGCGGCATGAACAGGGCGCGTTCATCGGCATGGGTATCGGCGGTCTCAGGGCAATCGAGGTCGTGCAGGCGACAGCCCGCGAGAACGACTACTTTTCGCGCTGGAGCGGCCGGCAGGCCCGTGAAGTGAGAGTGCGCCAGGAGTTTGTGGAGTTGGGTCATGTGGCTGCGGCCCTGCCGCTCCTTTTCCAGATTCTCGCGGCGGCGGTGGTCTTCTCCCTGGGCGGATGGCGCGTGATGTCGGGCGAGATGACGCTCGGCGTGCTGATCGGGTTCTATGTTCTGGCCAGCAGTTTTCTTCGTCCTGTTGGCCAGATCGCCCAACTGTCGGACCTCCTGCAGACGCTGGAGGCGGATCTGACCAGGGTCGACGACGTGCTCAATGCACCGAAGGACTCGCCTTCCCACGACAACGGCCCCGATTCGTCGGGTGAGGTCAGGGTACTCGATGGCCGCCTGCGTCTGGTTGGCAGGCTGGAGATGCGTGATGTCAGCTTCGGCTTTCAACGCAACCAGGAGCCCCTTATCCAGGGTTTCAATCTGACGATCGAACCCGGCCAACGCGTCGCCATCGTCGGTCCGAGCGGTTCAGGCAAGTCCACACTGGCCCTGATCGCGGCGGGGCTACACCCGCCGTGGTCAGGAGAAGTTCTCTTCGACGGCCATCCGTTCGACGATATTCCGCGTGAGGTTTTCTTCAGGTCCGTCGCTGTCGTGGACCAGCATCCCGTGCTCTTCGCGACGACCGTACGCAACAATTTGACGATGTGGGATCCGACAACACCGGACCATCTCGTCACCGCCGCCGCCAGAGACGCCGCAATACACGAACATATCATTGGCCGCGCGGCAGGCTATGAGTCGATGGTGGAAGAGCGCGGACGCAATTTCAGCGGCGGCGAGCGTCTGCGTCTGGAGATCGCCAGGGCGCTGGTCCCCAACCCGTCTCTGCTCATTCTCGATGAAGCCACGAGTGCGCTCGATCCTGCAACCGAACTCCTGATCGACGACCGCATCCGCCGCCGAGGATGTTCCTGCCTGATCGTCGCGCATCGGCTGAGCACCGTGCGTGACGCCGACTTGATCGTCGTTCTGGAAAAGGGACGCATTGTTGAACGGGGAACCCATGAGGAACTCACGCGCATTGACAGCGCCTACAGGAGGCTGCTTCGTGGGCACTGAGGCGCTGGCGGCCTTCGCCGGGTCCTTTGGGGAGTCCCGTGCGGCGGAGGGCAACCGACCGTTGCGCCTCAACGAGCCGGATGTCGTGTGGTACGTCGAAAAGGGTGTCTTGGACGTCCTTGCGACGGAACATGCTGATGGCCAGATGCGCTCGCCTTTCAGGCACGTGATGCGCCTTGAAGAGGGCCGGCTGGCATTTGGCGTAGACGAATCCGATCAACCCGTCAGATTCATTGGCAAGGGCATCCCTGGAACGCGCTTGCGATGCCTGCGGCGCGAGCGTCTGATCGACGGGCCGGCCCGCAGGGAGGACTCTGACGCATTCGCCTCCGCGCTTGTCGTCGAGATCGACGCCTGGATCGAAGATCTGGCCGCGGCGCTTACCCGCGACATGGAGGCGCATCCAGCCATCGCTTGCAGGGTGCGGCCCGGCGAGACGACAGGAAACGGCGTTGTCGCGGCGATGAGCGGGGTGGTCTGGATTGTTTCGGATACGTCCAATGCGAGTTTCGTTGATCTGGTGCCGCTTCCGAAGGAGCCGGTGATGGTGCCCCTCACCCCGGCAAGCTGGATGAGGTTCAACACGCCGACGCCAATGATCTGCAAGCGGTCCGGCGCACTCGACATGCGCGCACTCCTCACCACGGGCCTGTCGGAGTTTCACCGTCTGGTACTCTCCGCCGATGTCGTCAGCCGACAGCTTCTTCTGGTCGACGACGCCAATCTGCAACGCATGCAGGCCTCCCGGCGGCGGCGTGAGAAAGCCGGGGCGAGAAGGAGCCTTGCGGCTCTCGTCGATACGGATGAACGCACGAAACATGACGAGACGCCATTGGTGCGGGCGCTGAGGTTGATTGGCCGGCATGAAGGTATCGACATCAGAATGCCGACCTCGGCCGATGACAGCGAGCCGTCGCTTGAGGCCTATTGCGAGGCGTCGGGTATACGGCAGCGGCGGCTGCGCCTGGCAGTGGAGGACAAGTGGTGGCTGGGAGACAGCGGCACCATGCTGGCCTTTCGTCGGGATGACGGCCAGCCTGTTGTCCTGTTGCCGGGACAGTTCGGTCGTTACCGAATGATCGACCCCGGGACCGGGGACAGTTCCCCGGCTGGCGCGCAAACGGCGCATGGGCTTCGTGACGTTTGGCTGCTTTATCCCGGGCTGCAGGATGCCGGCGCTGTCAGGATACGCGATCTGCTCCACGTCGGCGCAGCGAGGGCGGCGATGGATGTTTCTCGCCTTGTGGTCGCTGGTCTGGGAGCAGGCCTTCTCGCCCTGGCTCCGGCGGTAGCCGTCGACACGTTGATCACGGAGGTCCTTCCCGCAGACGACGCAACCTCCCTGATACAGCTTTCGGCGATCCTCGTCGGTCTCGCTTTTGCGGCAGCCCTGTCGCAAGTCCTGCGCGGCACCGCCCTGATGCGCCTTGAGGCGCGCTTCACGGCGCGAATTGGCGCGGCCATCTGGGACCGCCTGCTGCGCATGCATCCAGGCTTCTTTCGCCGTTTCAACGCTGGTGACCTCGCGGCGCGCTCAATGATTTTCCAGGACGTCAGGGATCATGTCTCCGGAGTCACCGCTGATGCGGTGCTCTCGACCCTGTTTGCCTTGCCGGCTCTCGGACTGCTCTTCTACTACAGCACGGCGTTGGGTTGGGGCGGCTTGTGCCTGAGTCTGGGTGCAATCAGCGTGACGGCCGCCTTCTGCATTCTGCATGTCGAACCCCAGCGACGCTATCTGGCCTCGGTGCGTCAGGTCACCGACGACATCCATCAGTTTCTGAACGGGATCGTCAAGTTGCGAACGACGGGCTCGGAAGACTCCGCCTTTGCATTCTGGGCGCGACATTATCGCGAGCAGAAGGAAGCGGAAATTGGTCTTGCCGCCTTCAGCGAGCAGCTTAGCGCCTTCAGCGCCGCAGTGCCTGCTCTCGCCACCGCCGTCCTCTTTGCGGTGGTGGGCTTCCTCGGTGGCGGCGCGCTCGCCACGGCAGAATTTCTCGCCGCCCATACGGCGGCCATGGTCTTGAGCCTGGCCTTCGTCATGCTGGGTAACTCGGCGCGGGCCATCGCGTTCGTCAAGCCTGCATGCGAGCAGGTGCAGCCCATTCTCACCAGCCCGGTGGACACGTCATTGAGGCAGGAACTCCGCCAGGAAATCGAAGGCGACGTTCACCTCGAGAGGATCAGCTTCACTTATCCGGGAGCCTCCGGTTCGGTGCTTGAGGATGTCTCCCTCTATGCGAGACGCGGTGAGTTCGTTGCCATCGTGGGAGCATCGGGTGCCGGCAAGAGCACCATCTTACGTCTCGCGCTGGGTCTTGAGGAGCCGTCGTCGGGCGCCGTGTACTATGACAACAGGGATCTCGCCCATCTGGACCTCACCGCGGTACGTCGCCAGATCGGCGTGGTGATGCAGGACGGCCCCCTGATGGATGGCACCATCCTCGACAACATCATCGGCGTAACCGGCGATCTCACCACAAACGACGCTTGGCGCGCCGCCCGCCAAGCGGGAATCGAGGAGGACATCCGCGCCATGCCGATGAATCTCCATACCGTTGTGGACACGGGTCTGGCGATCCTCTCCGGCGGGCAGAGCCAGCGCATTCGCATTGCCGGCGCCCTGGTGCGCAATCCTCGCATCATCTTCCTCGATGAGCCCACAAGCTGGCTTGACACAAGGAGCCAAGCACTTACAATGAAGGGAATTGAGGAGTCCACCGGCACCCGTTTTGTCATCGCCCATCGTCTCTCGACCATCCGCATGGCAGACCGGATCTATGTGCTTGATGGAGGCCGCATCGTCCAGACTGGAAGCTTCGACGAACTGGTCGCCGAGGATGGACCATTTCGTGATATGGCTTCGCGGCAAGTGATCTGAGCATGAGCGGAATACCAACCCTGATCGCGGCGCCCTTCGTAGTATCGGCGAGTGTCTTTGCGGACCCGAAGTACCGGGGCACCCGCATGCCTGTGGACGAGGTTCCCGTCGCCGAGTTGCGCACCATGGTCGTGCGCCACCAATTCAGGATCTATGACGCTCGTCAGCTTCCCGAGTCGCCCACTCTGGAAGGCATGGGGTTTGCTTTGGCCAAAGCTCCCTTGGAGATGGATTTCCACGATTCGAAAGCCATTGCCACGCGCTTCCACACCTACTGTTCGGACCTTGTCAAGGCAGCGACCGGATGCCTGGCCGCCAGGGTCGTGCAATACGAAATACGCACTGGGGAGCCGACGGGGCCCGGTGGCGCGGGTACGTACGCGGTCCAGGCCCACGCCGACGTTACTCCCATCATCGAGAATTACATGGATGTACCGCCAGGGCGGCATTTCGGTCTCTACAACGTGTGGCGCAGCATCGACCTGGAAAACGAGATCGAGATGATGCCGCTGGCCCTGTGCGATAATACGACGGTTGACGTCGCCGACATTGTCTATGCCGATGCTTGGCAGGCAACTTGGCCGCAGGCTACGGTGTTCTGCCGTCCCGTCCACAGCAACCGCCAGTGCTGGTTCTACTACCCGCGGATGACACCCGAAGAAGTCCTGATCTTCAAACAATATGACACGCGCGAAACCGCCGCCAACCTGCGTTCGACGTTTCATACCGCCTTTGAAGATCGAGCAACGCGAGAGAACGCACCGCCGCGCCAGAACATTGAGGCACGGGTTCTTGCGGTCTTCCATGAGGAGGACAGCGAAAGAGCAGTGAGACGAGCGCGATTTCAGGCCGAGGTTCCGAAGCACTGACGCGACGGCACCATGAGGATGGCCCGTTTCGCGATATGGCTTCGCGGCAACTGATCTGAGCATGATAGGACTACCACCCCTGATTGCGGCACCTTTCGTCGTTTCGACGGGTGTCTTCGCGGACCCGAAATACCGGGGCACTCGCTTGCCTGCCTCGGACACGGTTTCGCCCGCCGAGTTGCGTGCCATGTCCGTGCGCAAGCCAATCAGGATCCATGATGCTCGGCAGCTTCCCGAGCCGCCGACTCTGGACGGCATGGGGTTCACCTTGACCAACGCTCCCCTCGAAATGGATTTCCACGATCCGAACGCCGTTGCCACGCGCTTTCACACTTCCTGTTCGGATCTTGTCATGGCGGCGACCGGATGCCTCGCCGCCAGGGTCGTGCAATGCGAAGTGCGCACTGGGGAAGCGACGGGGCCCGGTGGCATGGGCGTCTATGCGAAGGCGGTCCACGCTGACGTCACTCCCTTCATCGAGGATCTTCTGCATGTGCCGTCAGGGCGGCATTTCGGTCTCTACAACGTGTGGCGCAGCATCGACCGGGAAGGCGTGATCGAGTTCATGCCGCTGACCCTTTGCGATGGTGGGACGGTTGACGTCGCCGACGTCGTCTATGCCGATGCTTGGCGGCGAACTTGGCCACGGACCCGCGTCATCGATTGCCGTCTCATCCACAGCAACCGCCAGTGCTGGTTCTACTACCCGCGAATGACGTCCGAAGAAGTCCTGATCTTCAAACAATACGACACGCGCCAAGCCGCAGCCAATCTGCGTTCGACGTTTCATACCGCCTTTGAAGATCAATCAACGCGAGAGAACGCGCCATCGCGCCGGACCATTGAGGCGCGGGTTCTGGCTGTCTTCCATGAGGAGGACGGGGAACGGGCGGTGAGACGAGCGCGATTTCAGGCCGAGGTTCCGAAGACACGACGCGACGGCACCACGTCGTCATGGCGTCACGAAGACATGATCGACTGGGACAGGGGGTAGGGAGTCGCTCCGTTCTTACCGGCTCGGGCTTTCGGCGGCCGCCTCCGCCAGGGGAAAGAACCTCAATCCGGCGTAGGCCTTGGCTTCGACGCGACCTTCCTTAAACGTGACCTTGACGTGGTTGATTCCCATAGACAGCCGGAAGACTTCCTGCGCCTCGTAGACATTGTGACACTTGGGCCAGGTGATAAGCCCCGCCGCCTTCTCAGGCAGGCACAGTCCCATGGTCACGAGGCGGTCCACCATGCCGCGCCAATCGGATGCCGTCGTCGTGCGCCAGGTCGAGAGTAGAGCGCGATCATCGACGCCGTTCGAACGGTTCGGATACATCTCCAGGCCCAGCGGTGCCAGCGCCCCCCCCCCCGCGACGTCGATTGCTAGCATGAAGTCCGTGGATACATCATGCATGCCGGACAGGAACCGGAGTACTGCCGGAATGGATCCCTTCCATGCAAGCCTGTCGAGAAACGAACCGAGTTGGGGCGGCGTGACGCCCACGACAACCAGCCTGATGAACCTCGGTCTGCGATCGGGAACCGCCGCGGCGAAGACGATTGTGGCCCCCGGCGGCAGCGCTTCGACCATCCTGGCCAGGGAGCGGCGTTCCTGGTTGAAGTCATTCCTGCCGGCGGCACGCCCAAGAGCGTCCGCGATCCGGACTTGGTTGTTCGCAACGTCAAGCGGGTGCCGCAGGGAGGCCGGACTGAGATACACCATCGGAGCCAGGCGGCGCGCTCCGCCGCCGGCAACGATGTCGTATGCCAGCACCATCCAATCGATCCAGTCGTCGGGCCCGGGTGTGCCGGCGCAATGCTTCGCCAGCCAGGCTTCCGGGGTGTCCGGCGGCGCCCCTGTGCCCTCCGTGACCAGGTGGCGTGCGACTGGTCCGTCCACAACCGCGATAGAAAAGTCCGCCGTGGGCTCCGGTTCAGTGAGCCGCATTTCGAAACCGCACGTGTCCGCGGAAGCAGCAGCCGGCAAATCGCCAATTCGGTGCAGCAGATCATCCCAGCCCTTGCCGTCGAGCAATGACTCGGGAATCCACGCACGCAATCCGGATAGCGTATCCCGAAGCCGTCTCATCGTTCAGTCCCCGGGATGTGCGTTGCACGGTCGGGTCAGGCGCGTCAATGCTTCGATACAGTTGGCGGTGGTCAGGGCTCGGGACAGGTGGATGCGTACACCGCCGGGGGCCCGGGTGAACTCGCATGACGGCCACCCGCCATCGGGTTGCTGCATGTCGATCAGTTGCTCGGCACACTGGCGCAGAAAGTCGACATGTGCGGTATCACCCAGCACACAGAGCGCAGACGCGGCTTGCGCCACGCGGAGAGCATTTCCGGGGGAAGCGTTCGTGATGCGGGCCGGCAGAATCATCTTCACGCCTTCGAAGGCCGGCGCGCCGGTGCGGACCGCGCGGCTGACGATGTAATAGAGATCCATCGGGGCATACCATGTCGAAGTTGCGTCAGACATCCGGTTCTCAGTGATGAGACTCTCAATCCAGCGTTGAGCGGGTCGCGTCTCCTCCCGATCGCCCAGATAGGCAATGACATTGGCGTTGATGACGGGATCGTAGTCATTGTCGTCGGGAATGCCAAAGGCTCCAAGCCGGCCCGTCCACAAGGGAAAGCGCCCCCTGCCGTCGCGGCACGAGAGCATTCGGGGGATGCTTCTCCCGAAGAACATCCAGGGGTGGCCGTGTGGGCCGAGAGCCAGTGCGCACACCCCGGTCGAATCCAGATCGAGCGGATGGGGTGGCCAGCGCCACAGGCCGGGATACTCCATGCTGGAGACAAGGAAATCACGGGAGCGGGAGAGAATGCCCCTGGCCTGAGAATGGTCACAGACTTCCAGCGCCAGCACACCAAGGCCCGTCAGGAACGGCGGCGTCTTGCTTTCAGCCGGCCCCGTGGAGCGGTGCCATTCGAGAGGCCAAGCGCCATTCTCTTTGACGGACTCCTGGAGAGAATCGAGACCACGAGTCACTGCCTCCAGGGCTGCCGTGCGAAGGCGCAACGAAACGAGGTCAGGCATCCTCTCGTCTTCCTCGCCAAGCACCCCTGAGAAGAGAATCTTCCCTGTCCACACCATGCACCATATCATACCAACGCAATTTAGGACAGATTCCCGGTAGAGCCTGTAGCGAGCCCATAACCTGTCCGGTTTTCATCGGAGGGGCAAGGTCGAGGAT
>JAJDZI010000099.1 GCA_022824735.1 Nitrospirales bacterium | reverse complement strand
TCGGACAATCCGCCTGTAAAAGTCGATGGCCGGTGTTGGATTCGGATCGGACCGCGACGCGGCCAAGCCACTGCTGAGGACGAACGCCGCCTGACGGAGAAAAGGCGCTGGGGGAATTTGCCTTATGACATGCAAGGCGTGCCCGGCGCGTCCATGGACAATGACCTGGACATGCGGAAGTTCGAACAGGATTATCTGCCCTTCGCCGTATCGCCGGAAGTGCTGGAAGAGAACGACCGGAATCGTGGAGAACAATTGCAGGCACTACGCCTGACGACGCCGGACGGGACACCGACCGTGACGGCTATTCTCATGTTAGGGAAAGACCCGCACTACTGGTTCCCCTGCGCGTATATCCAGTTTGTTCGCTATGCAGGAAATGCAGTGACGGACTCCATTGTCGATCAAAAAGCCATACGCGGAACCTTGCCGGACCAACTTTATGATCTGGACAGGCTTTTGAAAGTGCATATCGCCAACGCTCTGGATACCAGCGGAGAAACACATACGGAAAACCCTGACTATCCATTCGCAGCATTACGCGAACTCGCCCGTAATGCGGTGATTCACAGAAACTATGAGAATTCCAATACGCCAGTGAGGATTAGTTGGTTTGCCGACAACGTGGAGATCAACAACCCCGGCTCGGTCTATGGTTCGGTAACGCAGGAAAATTTCGGACAACCGGGCGTGACCGCCTATCGCAATCCCACCATTGCGGAGGCCATGCGAAACATGGGTTTTATGCAACGCTTCGGAATCGGTATCGCCACGGCGCACAAGGCACTGAAAGACAACGGCAATCCGCCGCCGGAATTCGACATCCAGGAAAATTTTGTTTTTGCCAAGGTCAGAAAGAAACGATGAAACCCATCGCGTTCTTCGACAACAAGGGGACAGGGATTGGGTAGGAGGATACAAGGTTTTCGCACATGAATTGGTAGGCCATGAGCTTCAAAGTCGAAATTAAGAATATCGGCAAACTCGCTGATGCAGAACTCCGTATTGGACGGTTCACCGTGTTTGCGGGGCCTAACAATACAGGGAAGAGCTTTGTCTCCAAGCTCCTGTATTCGCTTTTTGACGCGATGAATGCCAACCCTGCTGAGACGTATATGGATCATTTGGTAAGTCCTGTTGAGAATGCTTTGGTGATGATGCAGCCATGGGTGAGTGAAAATCCTGCGGACCACTCGATACAGACCCTTTCAATGAATTCCATACTGCCCGAATTTTACGAACTGAAAGATATTGTTAAAGAAGCTTCAATCGACGAGTTAGATCAAATTATACCCAGGCTGATTAGCCAAACGACAAAGATGCGGGAGATGGTCGCTGATATTTTGAAGACATTCATGGAAGAAGAAGTAGAGGAAGAGCGAAAGCAAGTGGACTATGACTTAAGTGATGAGCCTCCTTCAAGCTGGGAAAAGAAGAAAAAGCGCAAGCAGAGAGACTTGGAAAACATAATAGATTACTTGGACATATTGAAAGAAACATTAAGCCAAACAGACGCAAAAAACTTTATTGTTGCTGGCATACAGCACAAAATCCGAGAGAACTTGATTCAAAACTTTCAAGTGCCAAGACTTTCTGATCTCAGTGGTGAAGAAAATGAACGGTCGAAGGTCAACGTCAAGGGCTTTGGAAATTTTGAATTTTCAAATCAAAAAATTGAATTCGATATAAACGCCTCCCGGATAAACCAGTTACAGCAGTACTCCAGGGTCATCTATCTGGAATCACCAGTTTACTGGAAATTGAAAAATGCATTGGAGGATATTAGACAGGAGTCCAGATTTTTCCATTCCAAATTTTTCTTCTATAAAAAGGAGAGAGACCCACTGACCGGCATTCCGGGATATTTCTATGACCTGGCTAGGGCACTGAAGTTCGACTACACCGGAGACATGGCATTCCCGGATGTACATAAACGGTTGACTGGCAGCGATGTCATTGGCGGAAAGATTACAATTTCCGAAACCGGCGATTTGTCCTTTCAGGAAAACGGCCGTAGTTTCTCCCTGCCCGTCACGGCCATGGGCATCGCCAATCTCGGCATTCTGGCGCTGTTGATCGAGCGCAAGGTGCTGGATAAAGGGTCGTTTCTTTTCATTGACGAACCGGAAGCGCACCTGCATCCGGCCTGGCAGGTCATCATGGCGGAAACCCTCTTCGAGTTGTCACGTCAAGGCGTGAACGTCGTGATTGCCACGCATAGCGCAGATATCCTCAAGTGGCTGGAAGTTCATGTAAAGAAAAATCCTGATGATGAGCAATTCGTTGCACTCAACCAATTTCCTGTCAATGGCCGAGCGTTCGAACAAGATTTTGAAACCAGGATGGCAGAGATCAAGCAGGGATTAACCAAGCCCTTCTCCGATCTGTACTTGGAGGGGCTATGATTGCCCTTGAAAAATTCCTGGAACCGATTGAAATCGCCGGCAGTCCCCTTGAGAGCCACCGAGCCTATAGAATGGATGATGGTTCAGGGAAGCCCGATATGAGGAAAGATGCCGGTTTAGGCCCTTGTGATTGCTGTGATTATTTTATGTGCGAGAATGATGATTCTGTTGTCTTGATTGAAGAAACAAGACTCATGGAAACCGTTAAAAATCTGAAAAGCAAATATCATTATCTTGCAGACAATGACCAAACAAAATTTATCAGCAAGTGCATACGACAAGAAAATCGATTGAAAGTTTATGGATCAATGCTTGTATTATGTCGTCTAGCTACGCTATGCAAAGATGCAAGAGATCTCCTGGAAGGGAGAAAGTACAAATTTTGGCTCGTCGCCAGCGGCATGAATGCGCCAGAAGATGCAGTGGTTTTTGATAATCTGAAAGACTATCTATTCAATGAACTGAAAGGTGCTTTAACAGGCAATGTCATAGATGATGTTGAAATCATTCCATCCGATGTGTTTGTGACCAAACTATCAGAACATGCAGCCACGCCTTGAACCCATCACCCGCACTACGCAGACCTGCCCGAAGGTACAGACCGGGGACATGGTTTACAGCGATAGACTCCGCGGCAAAGGGAGGACCTGCCCATCTCGTGGAAAGTAAGGGGAGGCTGAGTCCAAAACCTGAAGAGAGTTTGCCCAATTTCGAAAGATCGGCGACTCCTGTCCCTCGACGAAAAATACACCGGCTCGGGCGTGTGTCCGAGCCAGTGTATCAAGTCCATTACTCGAACCGTTCGGTGGCTCCGTAGAAAGCCCCTACAAATACGCCCTCAGTTTCTCCAGAAGTTGTGAAGGATGCGCGATTTGTTCCCGCGACGGCTCGCGGGTTGCCCGCAGGGTCATCGCTGATTGAAAACCTACCCGCCCATGAGCCTTGCGAAGAGGTAATTTGAACTTGGGGATGTGTCAGCATCGCACCTTGCCCCTCAAAAGTTCCGGTCTGACTGATGGGCACGGCCACCAGGATGCCTTCATAGTCTGTATCTCGCAAACTTGGATCATAGTCTGCTGTTCCATCAGGTTCGAGGGTACGGATGTTGTGCAATCCGATATTGTCAATCCTTCCTGAGATCTGGCTAGACCCAAAATCGGCCGTCAGTCTGGTTCTTCCTGTATACTCACCTTGTTCCCATGTTCCTGAAGAAACATCCGCGAAATCTGTTCCATATCTTACAATATACCCACCGTCTGCCCTGCCGGTATACGTGGCCGTGCCAGTAACAGGTACCTGTATGAGACTGTCAAACTCCGATCCGTCTATAAATGCCCCGATTTCATAGTGTCGCGCACTAATATCGACGTGCACCCAATAGCCTCCAGACAGATAATCAGTAAAATCGGTACTGGCCCATTCCACAGACACTCCCGCGCCCGTAAATGCAGACCCATTCAGCCTGTAGCCATAGCCTTCCACGCCGTTTCTGTTAGTAACCTGGTTGTCAGAAGGCGAAATGTTCTCAACGTCAGCAGTGAGGTCACGGTCGGTATCCAATGTGGTCGAACTTCCATCTTGACGATTAATTTGAAGGGTGAATCGGCTGCCATTAAACGTTGTCTCGACACCGGTTACATCGGAGAGCCTGGAAGACGTAAAGGCTTGAACAACGCTACCAAAAATAGGGGTGCTGGATTGCTTACTCGCGTCTAGCAACGAACTGAATGCTGTTTGAGTGAGAGCAGAGACATCCCTTGTTCCTATCCCACTGAACGCAGTCTGTGTTTCTGAGGGTGGCGGTTGACTAGCAGGTGGCAGATCTCCTGTACCCATCATGCCATTCATGGACCCTCCCCCTCCGCCTCCGCCTCCACAGGCACTGAGCAAAAGCCCGATGCTGAGCGTGATCGTCCCAAGATGAAGATATTTCATTATGCCCTCCTTGTGGTGAAAATGATGGCCAACGGTCCGATCCGCACATGGCCGGGCCGTGTCTGCCTCACCAAAGCATCTTGGAGACCCTGCGTATTTACCCTTTTGGATACAACATCGTCTGACGTGGGAGCTACCCACGAAGACAATGCGAGGCTCTTATATTGAGCAGGCGACCCGACAGAGGGGTCGCTTTGATGAAGCAGACGAAAGTACTATAGCGTAAACTTTCAGGCGGTGTAAATGACAACCCCGGAATCAAGCGGGTCAGCTTACCTTCCCCAACCTTCTCACAAGGGGAGAGGTAGAAATACAAAAGACAAAGACGCTGGATCCTCGATTAAAAATAGCCTGTCCTTGACGTTCTTAATCGAGGATCGCGGATGACAGGAGGAGGAGTCGAGGAATTACTGAACACATACAAGGATGACAGATTAAAGGAGAGGGAGGTGAGCTGGAAAGCCACGGCCTGAGAGATTGACAGCCGTTTGTCATTCCGTTATTTTCACGGTAAATTTAACGGAATTGACGGCATGTATTCTCGAATACTCACATTACCCGAAAAGAGTTTTTTCCTGTTTGGCCCGAGAGGGACGGGAAAGTCTGTGTGGCTGGATCAACGTCTTGGCCATGCGGCCTTGCGTCTCAACCTGCTGAAGTCCGGTGAATATCTTCGATATAAACGAGACCCGTCCCTGCTCGCCCAAGAAGCGGCGGCACTGAGAAACAGGAAGGCCTGGATCATTATCGACGAGGTCCAGAAACTTCCGGAACTATTGGATGAGGTGCATGCCCTGTTGTTCGAAAGCCGGCACGGCTACCGGTTTGCCCTATCCGGTTCGAGCGCCCGGAAACTCAAGAGGTCCCATGCCAACATGCTGGCAGGCCGGGCCTTGTCAAAAAAGATGTTTCCCTTGAATATGCTCGAGATCGGCGAGGACTTCAGGTTGCAGGACGTCTTGCGTTACGGGCAATTACCCTTGAGCGTGACGTCGGCCACCAGCGAAGAGAAAATTGAATTTCTGGATGCGTACGTCGAGACCTACCTAAAAGAGGAAATTCAACAGGAAGCCCTCGTCAGAAACCTTGACAGTTTCCACCGGTTTTTGTCCGTCACTGCCCTGATGAACGGGCAGATCTTGAATATCACCAACGTTGCCAGGGACGTGGGCGTCGCCCGGTCTACGGTCCAAGGGTATTTCAGTATCCTGGAAGACACGCTGCTGGGCTGGTACTTGCCTGCCTACCGCAACAAAGCCAAGGTCAAGGAGGTTGCCCATCCCAAATTCTATCTTTTCGATTGCGGGGTGCAGCGCGCCTTGGCGGGTTTTCATCGGGACAAGCCCTCGGCAGATGAAACGGGCGTCCTGTTTGAAACCTTTATTCTCAATGAGTTCAGGGCACTCAACTCATGGCGGTCTCACGGGGCACAGTTTTTCTACTGGCGTACGGAATCCGGCAACGAAGTGGACCTGATTTGGAAAAGAGGCAGACAGGCGGTCGGTTTTGAAATAAAATCTTCCGATACTTGGAAAGAACGATTCAATAGAGGACTGAACGTCCTGCTACGGTCCGGTGATATCCGGCAGGCCTTTGGGGTGTATCGAGGCGAACGGATGCTCAAGGTCGGGGACGTCACCGTTCTCCCTTATGAACAGGCTGTCGAGATGGCTTCGAAGGGGACCTTTCTTCCGCCCTCTTCGTAAACGTTCACTCCATCCACGCCCCCTCACCCTCACCCTCTCCCGCCCATTGGGGAGAGAGAGACAAAACGCATTCCATTGCGTCACTGAGAGACCCTGTGCTAGATTCGCCTCTTTCCATGCGAGGTTTCGTTGTTATGCTGACTGAAGATCTGCAACGGCGTTCCGCCCGGACGATCATGAATACCTATACCCGGTTTCCCATCAGCCTGGTGCGGGGGCAGGGGTGTAAGGTCTATGACGCCGAGGATCGGGAATACTTGGATTTTGTCGCCGGCATCGCGGTCAATGCGCTGGGGCATGGGCATCCTGACCTAGTCACGGCTATCGAGCGACAAGCCCGGCACCTCCTGCATACATCGAACCTGTATTATTCCGAACCGCAGGTCCGGCTCGCCGAGCGATTGGTCGCGCATTCCTTTGCCGACAAGGTGTTCTTCTGCAACAGCGGGGCGGAAGCCAACGAAGCCGCCATCAAGCTTGCCCGCAAATATTCCTTTGATAAACACGGCCCGGACCGTCACGAGATCATCACCATGCAGAACTCGTTTCACGGCCGGACCCTGGCCACCTTGACGGCAACGGGACAGGCCAAAGTGCAGCAGGGATTCGCTCCCCTCCCACAAGGATTCAAGTACGCCGATTTCAACGACGTGTCCTCGATCGAACGCCAAATGGATCAACGCACCGCCGCGGTGATGCTTGAGCCCATACAGGGCGAGGGCGGCGTGGTGGTGGCCGACAAGACGTTTCTGGAACAACTGCACGCGCTCTGCCGCGACCGCGACGTGCTGTTGATTTTCGATGAAGTCCAGACGGGCATGGGGAGAACCGGCACCCTCTTTGCGTATGAACACTACAACGTGCAACCGGATATCATGACCCTGGCCAAGGGTTTGGGCGGCGGGCTCCCCATCGGCGCCTGTCTCGCTACCGACGACGTGGCGCAAGCGTTCGGGCCGGGTTCCCATGCGTCCACGTTCGGCGGGAATCCCCTAGCCTGCGCCGGTGCCCTTGCCACGCTTGACGCCTTGCTGGACGACCGCCTGCTGGAACGCTGCCGAGCCTCCGGGGCTTACCTGCACAAAGGACTCCAATCCTTGCAGGACAAACTTTCCGTGGTGACGGCGGTTCGCGGTTTGGGGCTCCTGCAAGGCATGGAATTATCCATCGACGGGCAACCGGTCGTCCGGGACTGTTTGGCACGACGCATGTTGATCAACTGCACCGTGGGCAACGTACTCCGGTTCGTGCCGCCGTTGATTGTGACCAATGGCGAAATCGATCGGCTGGTGGACGTGTTGTCGGGTGTGTTGCAGAAACAACTCGAATCGCTTCCGCATTCCTGAAAACGGGCAAAAATGACGCTGCACGTAATTCAATTGGAACCATGGACGGCACGGGGGGCGTCCCCCACATGACACTCTTGGGGCAATCCTTTTCAGAGCCCGGCGTTTCGGCGGCCCCGCCTGCGACGCCGCAAGCCGGCACGAAAGACTTGCTGGCTGTCTCCGACCTGTCCGGCGATCAGATCTTCCGCCTGTTCCGCATTGCGCGCGAACTGAAGGCGACCCCGCGGTCCGGTCCGGCTGCTCAATGGCTCTCGGGATTGACCTTGGGCCTGCTCTTCGAAAAACCCTCGACCCGCACGCGGGTTTCCTTTGAAGCGGGCATGCATCAATTAGGCGGGCAGGCCTTGTTCCTGCCGTCGGATACCATCCAACTCAGCCGTGGCGAAAGCCTCGCCGATACGGCCCTCGTGCTGTCCCGGTATCTCGACGGGCTCGTCATCCGCACGTTCGAGCAGTCCACGTTGGAGGAATGGGCGCGCCATGCCACCATTCCGGTCATCAACGGGTTGACGGACCTCTGTCATCCCTGTCAGGCCTTGGCCGACCTGTTCACTTTCATGGAAGTCAAAGAATCGTTTACCGAAGACACATTCGAAGGCTGCAAACTCGCGTACGTGGGAGACGGGAACAACGTGGCGAATTCATTGATCGAAGCCGGGGCAAAGGTGGGGCTGCACGTCGTCATCGGATGCCCGCCGGAATACCAGCCGGACCCCGGCACCGTCGAACGCAGCCGCGAGGAAGCCGGCCGCACGGGCGCGACCATTGAGATCGTCCATGATCCCGCCGTAGCCGCGGAGAACGCCGATGCGCTCTATACGGACGTTTGGACGAGTATGGGACAGGAGCAGGAACAAGCCGAACGGGTGAAGGCCCTGGCCCCCTACCAATTAAACGAACACCTGCTCAGCCGGGCCAAATCCTCGGCCATCGTGTTGCATTGTCTGCCGGCGCACCGGGGTGAAGAAATTACCGCGGCGGTGCTGGACGGCCCGCAGTCCGTCGTCCTCCGGCAGGCGGAAAACCGCCTGCACGTTCAAAAAGCGATCTTAACGGAGTGGCTGGGGCGGCCCTGGCCCTGACCATCCTCATACCACAATGTCGACACGTTCACCGCAATCCAACGCGATCAGCAAAGTCGTCCTGGCCTATTCGGGCGGGCTCGATACCTCGGTCATCCTGCAATGGCTCCGGACGGAATACAAGGCCGACGTCATCGCCTTCTGCGCGGACCTCGGCCAAGGGGAAGATCTCCAAGCCATCAAGAACAAGGCCGTGGCCGTGGGGGCGGCGAAAGTCTACGTGGAGGATCTCCGGGAAACGTTCGTCAAGGACTACGTGTTTCCCATGCTCCGCGCTAATGCCGTATACGAGGGTTCGTATTTGTTGGGCACTTCGATCGCGCGTCCACTGATTGCCCGGCGCCAGATCGAAATCGCGCGACAGGAAAAGGCCCAGGCCGTGAGCCACGGCGCCACGGGAAAAGGAAACGACCAGGTCCGGTTCGAACTGACGTATACAGCCGTCAATCCCGATATCGCCATCATCGCGCCGTGGCGGGAATGGACGTTTGAATCCCGCGGCGAGTTGATCCGGTACGCCCGAAAACACGGGATCCCCGTGACCGCCACCAAGGCCAAACCCTACAGCATGGACCTGAACCTGTTTCACGTGAGTTACGAAGGCGGAATCCTCGAAGACCCCTGGAAAGCCCCGCCCGAATCCATTTTTCAGATGACGGTTTCCCCGGAACGCGCGCCGGACCGGTCCCGCCAGATTGAAATCACGTTCGAGCGCGGGGACCCGGTCGCGGTGAACGGCCGGCGCCTGTCCCCGGCCAACCTTCTCGAGTTCCTCAACCGGCTCGGGGGTCAACACGGCATCGGACGGGTGGACCTGGTGGAAAACCGCTACGTGGGCATCAAGTCGCGCGGGGTCTATGAAACTCCCGGCGGTACGATCCTGCACGTGGCGCACCGCGGCATCGAATCCTTGACCATGGACCGGGAGGTGCTTCACCTGCGCGACAGCTTGATTGCACGCTACGCGGAACTGGTGTATTACGGCTATTGGTTCGCTCCCGAACGCGTGATGCTGCAGAAACTCATGGATGAAGCCCAACGCGGAGTGAACGGCACGGTCCGGATCAAATTGTACAAGGGGAATTGCACGGTCACGGGCCGCCGGTCCGAGTCGTCGCTGTACCGGGAAGACCTCGCGACGTTCGAAGAGGACGAGGGATATCACCAGCAGGATGCCCAAGGGTTTATCCGGCTCAATGCCTTGCGCCTGGCGATCATCAAATCCCGGGAGACAGCCCGGTCCCGTGGCGC
>JAJDZI010000138.1 GCA_022824735.1 Nitrospirales bacterium | reverse complement strand
GGAAAATTCCGCCCACAGCACCGTATGATCCGACGGACTCTTCCCCTTCCTGGGCTTGATATCCACTTCGACGGCCGTACAGCGCCGGGCCAATGATCCGGTCGCCAGGATGTGATCCACGCGCCAGCCCCGGTTGGCCTTGAGCGCGTCGGGTTGCCGGTAATCCCAAAACGTAAACTGTTGCCGGTGCGGATGCAGACGCCGGAACACGTCCTCGAACCCCCACTCGACCACGCGCCGGTAGGCGCTCCGGGCCTCGTCATGAAAACAGACGTGGGTGAGGTGTTTTTCCGGGTGATGCACGTCAATCGGTTCCGGGGCCACGTTCATGTCGCCGCACCAGATCGCGGGCTCATCGGGAGACAGGTGCCGGCTGAAATACCGGCGCAGCCGCCTGAACCAATCCAATTTGTATTGATACTTGGGATGGTCGATCCTGAAGCCTTGCGGGATATACGTGTTGATGATGGAAATGCCGTCCACCACGGCGTGAAGCAAACGCGGCCCGTCCCCCGCCGGTCCCTTGCTCAATCCGGACGAGACCCACTCGGGTTCACGCCGGGTGAAGAGGGCCACTCCGTTGTAGCCCTTCATGCCGCAAAAACGCACGTGATACCCGGTAGCGGCAAATGCTCGCAAAGGAAATTCCGAATCCTGCACCTTGGTTTCCTGGAGACACAGCACGTCCGGAGCATGGGTTTTCAGCCACCGTTTCACCACGGACAACCGCTTCCTGATCGAATTCACGTTGAACGTCGCCACCTTCATGACACCACTCCCACGCATGCATTCGTGAGCATCCTGAAGCGACAATGATGGGGCGATGTAGTGGCGTTCCGAATCGCGCTATCCGTGTTCGCGTCGCGCCCGCACATAACTTTCCAGCACGCGGTTGATCCGCGTCTCGTAGCCCTTCCCTGACGTTTTGAAATGGGCCAACACGGAGCGCTTGACACGCAAGGTGATCTCCTCGGTGAGATCGGGTTCGACGAGTTCCGCCTCCTGCCAGTAGATATCATCCAACTCCGGAATATCGCTGAAGTCGATAGTATCGTCCTCAACGTCTGCAATCTGGGCGGGGGTGAGGGGTTTATCGTATCCGTTCATAATAAGTCTGCTTTTCTTTACGGGACGCCGGACGAGCCGAGATCAAGCGAATACGACCATCACGATTGGTATGGGCAGCCACGATCAGCGCTGCGCGCGCCACCCGGCCGATGGTGATATAACGATCCTCGCCGTAGTCCTTGCGATGATCGATCCTGGTCACGACGGGCCCCTCGAATATGCGTTTGGCGGTTTCGAAGTCGACTCCATGTTTGCGGATGTTGGCTTTGTTTTTGTCCGCATCCCATTCGAACATCATCGTCCGGTTATTCTCATAAGTCGTAGTTATAACAGGGGCAAGAAGAAAAATCTATCTGCGGGGCGGCATTGAAGGAAGCATTGGAATAATTTATTGTGACCCATGAATTTTACCGCTACAGACATTGGCTTGTTGTCCGACACCGAGTTCTTTGCAGCCAAAGCCCGTATCTCCCCGAAAATCCGGCATCTGTTGGAACAGATCCATGAATCCTTTCAACGTGAACTCACGGCGCATCGCCTGTTGGTCCCGGACGGCTTCGACCCTGACGCCAGCCAATTCGTCAAGGGAGAACACCTGGAAGACTTCCCGTATCAATATCTGGATTACCCCCGGTTTTTTACCAAAGACGTCAAATTTTCCTTTCGGTCCCTCGTCTGGTGGGGCCACCACGTGGTCTTCGCCCTGATCCTGGAAGGCGGCCATCTCCGGCGATACAAGGAAAATCTCATCGACCGCTTTCCCTCCGTCGCCGACCGTGAAATCCACCTCTGTCTGAGCCATTCGCTATGGGAGTGGAAACAGGGTCCGGGCTACACGCTGGAGATCACCCGGGGACGATCCTCCGAAGTGGCGGCCGTGTTGGCAAATCGCCCTTTCTTTAAACTGGCTCGATTCGTTCCCTTCAACGACCCCGCCGTGCAGAACGGTGAAACCCATCACCTGGCCCTACAGTCTCTTCGCGCCATGCTGCCAGTGATAACTGAACATATACAAGAATAACAGATAAAGACAAAAAACCCTGGATCCCTCCTCGACATCCTTAATCAAGGATCCAGTCCATATGGTCGGGAATTGTAGATGTTCACTAATTCGTTGACAGCATGTAGGGACAACCCCCTGTGGTTGTCCTTTCTGTGGAGGGCAGGCACAGGGGCCTGCCCCTACTCACCCTCACCTTCATCCTCTCCCATCAAGGGAGAGGAAATTCCATTCCATTCCATGCCTCCCCTCGCCCCTTTGTGGGAGAGGGCCGGGGTGAGGGGGAACATTGTCAACAAATTACTGAACACATACAAGGATGACAGGAGGAGGAGGGTCAGTTATGCTTCCTCCTCGAGACCCAACAGGTTGGTCAATCGCTCCACGCTGTACAGGACCTCGGGATCGAGCCTGAGCACGTCAATCCCGGCCTTGCGCAAGAGGGTCTCCACCAGCCGGTCCTGTGGACTCAAAGTCATGTCATTATCTTCCGGTTCCCTGACGAAAATGGCTTTGACGGGCAGCCCGGTCCCCGGATGGACCGCGACAAAGTCCACCGTGACGCTGCGAAGAATCGGCGCTAACGCCCGCTTGACGGAATTGTCCTCGACGCGCAAGTGCATCAGGTTTCTCAAGGGAATCTTCGACAGCAACAAAAAGCGTTCTCGAACGGCCAGGAGCAGGAGGTTGAACATCGAGACGTCCGAGCCGTCCATGAGCGGGCGGACCGTGGCCGAAACCTGGTTGCCGAGACCGTCGAGCCGCACGCCGTGAGCAGGCACGAGTTTGCGGCTCCGACGCCAAAACCACAACACGGCTGCCACGAACGTCACCAGAACAATCAGTCCCAGCCCCAGCACCTGGGAGAGCACAGGGTGAGTGGCAAAGGGGAGCCACGCAAGCAGTCGATCCAAAAGGCTCTCGAATACATTCATGATTATTGCTCCGCGCGCGCTAGGTTCTTAAAGCGAATGGACCTCGTCCGGGGGTCACCGTACCCAGCACGACCGGCGACTTCGCGCCGGTGACCCACGGCAGGTTGGCCGGCACGCCCCGGATGGTCTCATAGGCCAACACCGCAAAGGCCATGGCTTCCAACGCCTGGCTTTTCACACCGGATCGTTCCATGGACGTGACGTGACCCGGCTCAAATTCCCGTTTCAGGGCCGCCAGGAGTGCCCGATTGCGCACGCCACCGCCCCCGGCAATTACCTCGTCAACCGCCCATGTCCCGGCTCGGCGAATCGTTTGCGCAATAGCAGTACAACTCGACGCCAGCGTATCCTCCAACGAAAGCCGGTGTCGCGCGGCGACCCGCCGGACGTGTTGGAGATAGCGTTCACCGAATTCTTCACGCCCCGTGGACTTCGGGGGCCGTCGCGCAAAGAACGGATGGCGCAGGAGCGCCTTGACGAGGACATCCCGCACGCGCCCGCGTGAGGCCTCGGCTCCATTCCGGTCGATTAACCGTTGCCCGTGCGTGGCATGGGTCATCAATCCGTCCAACAGCAGGTTGCAGGGACCCACGTCAAACGCGACCACGTCCTCCGGACCACCGCCCCGCGGCAGATACGTCACGTTCGCAATCCCGCCGAGATTGACGATCAGCCGCGACCATCGCCGGGACCGGAATACATGGTAATGCACGTACGGCGTCAACGGCGCGCCTTCCCCGCCGGCCGCCAGATCCCGGGCGCGAAAATCGGCGACCGTCAGGATGCCCGTGCGCTCGGCAATGACGGACGGGTCGCCAATCTGTAACGAGGACCGGATCGATCCGACCCCCGCTACCGGCACCCGCGCCGGGCTGTGCCACACGGTTTGACCATGCGAGCCGATCACGGCAACGTCCTTGGGCGACAGCTTCGCTTGCCGGATGGTCCGGTTGGCGACGCGGGCAAACACCTCTCCCACGGCCGCGTGCAGCCGGCACAAAGTTGCCGCCGTGCCGGTTTGGGTTTCCACCACGCTGGTTTGCGCTTCCACCGTGCCGGTTCGGACCAGCGACAGGAGTTGCTCCCGAATCGCAGGCGGGTACGGGGAAGTCCGGTGGGCAAGCAGCGCAATCCGCAACGTGGAGCGGCCGGGCCGTACGTCAACGATGGCGCAATCCACGCCATCCATCGAGGTCCCCGACATCAACCCAAGACACTTCATGACAGTTCTCCAACCCCCGACCCTCGCCTTCCACACAACGGGCCACATGATGGACGGATTCAGTCACACACATCGAATCATACTGCACTCATGGAGTGATTGATACAGCCAAAACCGAGATGAAGGCTGCCCTTCTGTAAACAACAAACTGCCTGAATCGTCTCATAAGATGTCTGAAACATACAATAAATAGACTGAATAGCCATATGACATCGTATAAATGATTGACCTGCAACTACTTAACGAATAGAATCGACTCTTTTAATAATACAATTTCCCGTTCATGAACCCTCCATCAGACAAGCAAACAGTTCATACGCACGGGCATGACCATGACCATGACCACGGGCACGACCATGACCACGGGCACGACCATGCCCACGGGCACGACCATGACCACGGGCACGACCATGGGCACCATCATCACCATCATGGTTTTGGCGGGCATGACCATTCTCACGAGTTGCGCAATGCAAGTAAAACCAGCCTGATCTCCGCCTTCGTCCTGATTGTCGGTTATATGTTCGCCGAGGTCATCGGCGGCATTCTGTCCGGCAGTCTGGCGCTGCTCGCCGACGCGGGTCACATGCTGACCGACGCGGCATCCATCGCCCTTGCGCTGATCGCCATGCAATTTGCTACGCGTCGCGCGACCACTGAACGCACCTACGGTTTCCATCGTCTCGAGATCCTGGCTGCCCTGATCAACGCTCTTTCGCTCTGGCTGATCGCCGCATGGGTGGCCCTGGAAGCCTTCCACCGCTTCCAGGAAGTGCCGGAGGTGGAAGGCGGGCTGATGCTGACCGTCGGCGTGATCGGTCTTTTCGTCAACGTCGGGGCAGCCTGGATCCTCCACAGTTCCGCCGAGCACAGCGTCAACGTCGAAGGAGCCTTTCAGCACGTTATGGCCGACCTGATGGGATCCGTCGGCGTCGTCATTTCAGGCATCCTCATCTGGGCCTTCGGGTGGACACTGGCCGATCCCATCATCAGCGTGTGTATCGGCATCCTCATCCTCTTGAGCACCTGGCGCCTGCTTGTCAAGGTCGTCCACGTACTGCTCGAGGGAACACCCGAACATATTGACGTGTATAAACTTTGCAGCAAGATCGAAGAGGTGGAAGGCGTGACCCTGATCCACGATATCCACGTCTGGACGATCGCCCCGGATTACGAGGCGCTCACCGCGCACGTCCTCATCGATCCCGACTATCAGGGCGACCCCGACACCTTGCGCTACCGCCTGCGGGAAATTGTCTCCCGTGATTTTGGCATCAAGCACATTACGCTCCAGTTGGAAAAATCAAGGAAAGGATGCACCGAAGACCACCACGTTGACCATCTGTTTGCCCATGCGCGCCCGACGGACTGAAGCGGATCAACCGCCCTGCCGGGCATGGGCCTTATGTATCTTTAACCCGAAGGGAAGGAGAAACAACTCATGAGCGACGATCACAAAATTCACGACGATCACGGTGATCATACCCATGGCCCCGGTTGCGGCCATACCGCGATTCAGCACGAGGGGCACACCGATTATTTGCACGACGGGCACATGCACCACCAGCATGAAGGGCATCATGACGAACATGCCGTAGGCGTCACGAGCCAGAATCCCGACGCCTGTACGCCCAATCATGCGTGCAGCGACCATGCCACAGGGCATCAACATGGCGCCGATTGCGGCCATGAGGCCGTTCCCCACGGGGATCACACGGACTATCTTGTCGGCAGTCACCTGCATCATCCACATGGTGACCACTGCGACGATCACGGCACGGTCTAGACCGCAGGGGGCCGAAGCCCGAAAACCGGGAGAGCCGCTGGTTCGTTTCAGCGGCTCTCCGTTTTTCAACGAGAAACATCGCGGCCGGGAGGGCCGGAGCGAAACGGCAAACGGTTATGAGGAGTCTCGTCACCCATCATGGATTCTGCTGACTCCCTGCTACTCCTGACGGGGTACTGCGTCGTCATCAGCGCCGTCTCCCTGTTCGGGGGATGGCTGCCGTCCATCTTCAGGCTGACGCATACCCGCACCCAGATGGTGACGAGTTTTGTGGCGGGCGTCATCCTTTGCGTCGCCCTGTATTATCTCCTGCCCCACAGCATACTGGAGATTCCCGGCGAGCATTCCGTCGCAACCGCCATGTGGTGGATGCTGGTGGGCACCGTCATGATGGTCGTGTTGTTGCGCGTCTTCTCTTTTCACCAGCATGACTTCAGTCATGAAGATCACGATTCGCACGATCATACCCACGATCACCAGGAACATGGTCACATCTCGGTACATCCCATGAGTTGGGTCGGGATCACCATGGGCCTCGGACTGCACACGCTGACGGAAGGGATAACATTGGGCACCAGCGTCAGGGCCGGCGTTTCCGACAATGCGATTGGACTCAGTCTCAGCGTATTCCTGGCAATCGTGCTGCACAAACCTCTTGATGCCCTCTCCATCATCGGCACGATGCGGGCCGCGGGGTTCGGCGCGCGCAGGCGTATCCTGGCCAACGTCCTCTTCTCCCTGGTCTGCCCGGTGGCGGCTTTGTTGACGTTCTGGGGCGTGGGACTGCTCGG
This sequence comes from Nitrospirales bacterium, assembly GCA_022824735.1. Taxonomy (GTDB): domain Bacteria; phylum Nitrospirota; class Nitrospiria; order Nitrospirales; family UBA8639; genus Bin75. The sequence continues at coordinate 6,310 of JAJDZI010000138.1, read as the reverse complement.
CCAATGGGAGGAATACGTCGTCGGGGTCGCGCTGGCTTTCGCGGCCGGCGCGTTACTGTGCATTGCCCTGAGCGACCTGCTCCCGGAAGTGCATTTCCACAGCCATGACCGCACCAAGCTCACGCTGGCGTTCTTCGCGGGAATCGGCCTCGCCTACATGCTTCACTACCTCGAACCCACCGGCCTCCATTGAGTCGGGAACTATCAAGAATAGGTGATGGGCTCTTCTTGATCATTCTCCTTACAAAAGAGGGGAAGGGGAAAACCCCCTCGCCCCTTGAGGGAGAATGGTGGGGCACTTGAAAGAAACTTAAGGGAGATTCATTATAGAGGGAATGACGTTTACGGGTTGCGACTCGCCATGTGTCGATTGAAACTGCCAATAGCCATTCTCACTGCCTTGCTTCTGGGAAGTTTGGCGACCGCCGGCCAAGCGGCCGAACCGCCCAACGGGAAGGATGCAACGCCGGCGCTGCCGGACTCCAGCCCCGCGCTGATTGAATTCGTCAGGGAAGTCGTTCCGTCCAACCCGCGCGTCAAAGCGGCTCGGTCGGCGTTCAACGCAAGGGGGGCATTTCAAGCGGCCGCCTCACAACCCCTCTACAACCCGGAATTTACGTTCGAAACGCAACATGCCCATGAAGACAGACACTACCTGGGATTACTCCAGAGGATCGACCTGGTCGATAAACGCTCAGCCCGTACTGCGGTCGCGGCTGCGGACCGTCTCGCCGTTCGCGCCGACTATATCTTCACGCGCCGGGCCGTCACCGCCGACCTGCTATCGGGTCTGGCCGGCTATCAGACGGGCGTTGAACGCGAGGCCCTCGCGACAAAACGCGTTCGTTTGATGCAGGACTTCGCCACGCTGACAAAGCGCCGCTTTGAGGCCGGGGACATGGCCCGGGTCGAATTCAACCTGGCTGTCCTGGTCTTTGCCGACGCCCGGATGCAACAAGCCACCGTGAGAACCACGTTGATCGATGCGCGGCAACAGGTGGGCAACCTGATCCCTCCGGACATCACCACGCCCTGGCCCACGTTGGAAGCAGGGCTCCCGGCCTTACCGGTCCAGGATGACCTGGACGCCTTATTGATGGCGTTACCGGAGGTGCGAGCGGCGCAGCGTCGAGTCGATTCGGCCAAGGCAATGATCGCGCTACGGACACGCCAAAAAACCCTCGACCCGACGATCGGCGTCACCGGCGGCGACGAAGCCGGTGAGTCGCTGGTTGGCGTGAACCTGACCCTCCCCCTTCCCCTTCGCAATCCGTTCAGGTATGAAGTCACGGCGGCCTACCGGCAATATCAGCAGGCACAACGGACGGTCAACGACGTCCTGCGGCGCGCCCGCGCCCGTCTCGTCAACGCATTTGAGCGTTACAGGATCGCCCAGGACGCCTGGCAGGATTGGCAGCGCATCGGGCCATCCAGCAGCCAACAACAGACGGAGCTTCTCCGGCGTCTGTGGCGCTCCGGCGAACTCAACGCCACGGAATTCCTGGTGCAAACCAGCCGGACCATCGACAGTCAGGACAGCGCCCTTCGCCTGCGTCAGGCGCTGTGGCTCGCCTGGTTTGAATGGCTGCTCGCATCGGGAAAAGTCGATGAATGGCTCAACGTTGACAGCTATGTGAAAACGGACGGCACTCCTGACTGATTCGGGGAGATGAACAATGACGTGTATGCGCGCAGTCTCCTTGTCGATGATCGGGTTGAGCGCCGCCGTTCTCGTGATCGCCGCGCTCACGTCGTTGGACGCAGCCGGGCAGCACGCCCACGACGAGGGCAATCATGGGGACAGCCATGAAACCAGGCACGACGATCACGGAGACCACGGAGAGACCGTATCCGGGGCAGGAGCCCATGAAGATACGCACGACGATCATGAAACCCACGGGCAAGAATCCGGGGAAAGGGTCGTCGAACTTTCCCCTGAATCCATCCGGGCCGCGGACATTCACGTCACCGCGCTCAAATTGGAATTGCTGTCTGAAGTCATCTCCGCGCCTGGTGAAATCCAACTCGACCAATACCGCAGTGCCGAGGTGGCACCCTTGATCGACGCCGTTGTCGTCAAGCGACACGCCAGGCTCGGCGACGAGGTCAAAGCCGGCCAGCCCCTGATCACCCTCACCAGTATCGAAGTGGCCGCGGCCCAAGGCGAACTCAGGATCACGGCAAACGAGTGGCAGCGCGTGCGCAAGCTGGGACGGAGAGTCGTCAGCGCGAAACACTACGTCCAAGCCCGCGTGGCCTATGAGCAAGGCCGGCTGAAGTTGAGCGCCTACGGCTTGGACAACAAACAGATCAACGCCGTCGTCACGCGCAGGATGAAAGTCGCGCTGGGACAGTTTCAGCTCAACGCCCCGGTGTCCGGGACGGTGGTGCGTGACGATTTTCGCGTCGGCCAACGCATCAAGGCGGGGCACAGTCTGTTCCTGATCGCCGATGAGCGCCGCGTCTGGGTGGAAGCAAACCTGCCTCCCCTTCAGGCCGACCGGATAGAGGACGGCGTGCCGGCACAGGTCAATATCGGCGGACATTGGCACGAGGGCAGGGTCATCCAGAAACATCACTTGCTCGACGAGCAGACGCGAACCGTCCGGGTGCGTATCGCCGTCACGCCACGGGACGCGCATCATCACGCCGGGGAATTCGTCCAGGTTGCCATCGCCGCGGATGCCGGCCACGCAGAACCCACGTTGGCGGTGCCCGAATCGGCCCTGGTGCAGGACGAAGAAGGGAACTGGACGGTATTCGTCGAGCTCGAACCCGGTCATTTCAAGCAGACCCGCATCCGTCGAGGGACGACACACGGTAACAAAATCTCCATTTCAGGGATTGCGGAAGGCACGCCGGTCGTGACGGAGGGGGCGTTTTACCTGGGGGCCGAACTCGCCAAGAGCGGCTTCGAGATTCACAGCCACTAAGTCATCGAAGAAACCATGTTGAATGCTCTGGTGGATTGGGCGGTCCGCAACCGCCTGCTCGTGGCGCTGAGTTTGATCGCCGCCCTGATCGGCTCGGCCTTTTCGTTGGAGCAACTGAATCTCGACGCCTTTCCGGACGTGACGAACATTCAGGTGCAGGTGAATACCGAAGCACCGGGCCTGGCGGCCGAGGAAGTCGAACAACTGATCACCTATCCCATCGAAGCCGCAATGTACTCGCTACCCGACGTCGAAGAAGTCCGTTCGATTTCCAAGACGGGGTTGTCCGTGATTACGGTCGTCTTCAAGGATGGCACCGATATCTACTTCGCCCGGCAACTGGTGTTCGAGCAACTGCAAGCCGCGCGCGCAAACATTCCCGAAGGCGTCGGGACGCCCGAGATGGGGATCAACACTTCGGGGTTGGGCATGGTGTTCCAGTACGTGCTGCTGGCCGACGAGAACAGCAACATCGACGCCATGCAATTGCGCAGCCTGAACGACTGGGTGGTCAAGCTGCTGTTGCTGCCGGTAGACGGCGTGACCGACGTCCTGTCATTCGGCGGCGACGTGTTGCAGTACCAGGTGCAATTAGACCCGGCCCGCATGCTCAGTTACCACCTGTCCGCGGACCAGGTCATTGACGCGATCGAGGCCAATAACCGTAATGCCGGCGGGTGGTACGTCAACCGCGGGGCCGAGCAATTGGTCCTGCGCGCGGTCGGCTGGGTACGCAGCGGTATCGACGGGCTCACGGACATCGGCAACGTCCCGGTCAAGGAAGCCGACGGCGTCGTGGTCAAGGTGAAGGACCTCGCGCGACTGAGACTGGGCGGTGAAATCCGCCAGGGCGCCGTCACCATGACCAACCGCGACGCTCAAGGCCGGCCACAACCGCGCGGCGAGGTCCTGGCGGGCATCGTGTTCAAACGCATGGGAGCCAATACCAATACCACTATCGAAGGCGTCCACGACCGGCTGCCGCTGATCGCACAGGCCCTGCCCGACGGCGTGACGCTATACCCCTACTATGACCAGGCCGACCTGATCGATAAAGCCGTCGCCACGGTCACCAACGCGCTGTTGCAGGCGTTCGTCCTCCTCATCATCGTGCTGGCGATTTTCCTGATGAACCTGCGCGCCACGTTGTTGGTGTTGCTCTCCATCCCACTGTCGATCGGCCTGGCCCTCACCGTCATGGCCAATTGGGGGATTTCAGCCAACCTGATGTCGTTGGGCGGCTTGGCGATCGCCATCGGGATGATGGTGGACGGCACGGTGGTCGTCATGGAAAACATTTTTTCCCGCCTGACCAAACCCGAGACGGTCCCTGCCGAGGCCTATATGGACGTGGTGCAAAGCAGACAGCGACGCATGAACGTGCTCATTCAAACGGCCACCCACGAAGTGACCAGCCCGGTCTTTTTTGCCGTGATGATTATTGCCGTGGTCTTTTCCCCCCTGTTTGCCCTGGAAGGAGTCGAGAGCAAACTGTTCCAGCCGATGGCCATTTCCATCGTCGCGGCGATGCTGGCGTCGTTGCTGGTCGCGTTGGCGGTGATCCCGGCGCTGGCGAGCTATGCCTTCAAGCAAGCGCCCCGGTATGGGGAAAGTCCGGTCCTGCAACCGATTGCGTGGGCGTATCGTCGCGTGCTGCAAGCGGCACTGAAGCAGCGCGCGCTCGTCGTCGGTTCCGCGGCGATCCTGTTCATCCTGTCCATGGCAATCATGACGCAACTGGGCACCGAGTTCGTGCCGGAACTGGAAGAAGGGACGTTGAACATCCGCACCACGCTGGCGCCCTCATCAAGCCTGCAGACGTCCGTCGCGCTCGCACCCAAACTCGAAGCGATCCTGATGGAGTTTCCGGAAGTCACCTACGCCCTGAGTCTCATCGGCCGCGCCGAGATTGGCGGCGATCCCGAACCTGTTTCCAATATCGAAACCTACGTCGGGTTGAAGCCGGTCGCGGAATGGACGTCCGCCCGCGACCGCCATGAATTGCAAACCCTCATGGAAGAAAAACTGTCCGTGCATCCGGGATTGGTGTTTTCCTTTTCCCAACCCATCGCCACCCGGGTCGATGAATTGCTGTCCGGGGTGAAAGCCCAACTCGCCGTCAAATTATTCGGCCCCGACTTGGACGTGCTGGCGAAGAAAGGCATGGAGATCGAAGCGCTGGTCAAGGACATCGAGGGCACGCGAGGCGTATCCATGGAGAAAATCGCCGGCGAAGCCCAGCTCGTGGTCCGCCCCAACCGTGAGGCACTGGCACGGTACGGGATGGCGGTGGAGGAAATCGTCTCGCTGGTGTCGGACGGCATCGGCGGGGTATCCGCCGGGCAGGTCATCAAGGGCAACGAGCGTTATGATATCTACGTGCGGCTGGAGAAATCCGCCCGCCGGAGCGCCAGTGCCATTCGTGACCTGTTGATCGAATCGCCCAACGGCGCGTGGGTGCGTTTAGGCGAAGTGGCAAACATCGAAATCGAAGCCGGGCCTCCGCAAATTCGCCGTGACGACGTCCAGCGCCGCGTCGTGATCCAATCCAACGTGGAGGGTCGTGACATGGGCAGCCTGGTTGACGAATTGAAAGCACGGATCAGTCGAGAAATCGACCTGCCCGGCGGCTACAACGTCGTATTCGGCGGGCAATACAAAAACCAGCAGCGGGCCCAGGCTCGACTCATGATCGTGGTGCCCATATCCCTCGCACTGATCTTGCTGCTGCTCTACTTCGCCTTCGGTTCGCTGGGCCAAGCCGCCCTGATCATGATCAACATCCCCCTGGCGTTAATCGGCGGCATTATCACGCTCTGGCTGTCCGGGCAATATTTATCGGTGCCCAGTTCAATAGGGTTTATCGCGCTGTTTGGCGTGGCGGTGCTGAACGGGGTCGTGATGGTCACGTCCATCAACCGGCGGTTTACCGAGAACAGGATGCTCGGGCAAGCCATTGAGGAAGGGGCCCACTCTCGCCTCAGACCCGTACTCATGACCGCATTAACCACCGCATTGGGGTTGATTCCCTTGTTACTCGCAACCGGCGTCGGCTCGGAAATTCAGCGCCCCATGGCGACGGTGGTCATCGGCGGCTTGGTGTCCAGTACGCTGCTGACCCTGCTGGTGATTCCATCGCTGTACCCCTGGTTTTCGCGTCACTGGGTGCGCAGGAATTTGAAAGTGGACTAAATCGGAGGTTCCTTTATTCATCACGGCGCGAGGAGGACCGCGCCCGCCGGTCCAGGACCATGCCGGTCTGTTCCTTGGCACTGAAGCCGAGATTTTCATAGAATGCACGTTTGTCGCGCGTACAGAGCCAGAACAGTTCGACGCGTTGCAGGGCCGGATGGTTCAAGATGCGATGCATGATTTCC
>JAJDZI010000021.1 GCA_022824735.1 Nitrospirales bacterium | reverse complement strand
TGTTGATTTATAGAGTAGACGAATTAAGCATATCGTTTCTTTTTCGAAAAGGCATCAAACCTGCTGTTTCCAATCTATGTTATCGTTCCCCCCCTCTGCTTTGGTTTCATCTGCATTCTAGCTTTCAAAGGCGCTCTCATTTTCTCGTAGAGCATGAACAGGTGTTCAACGCGTTCGCGTTCGGAGGCGAATCCGGTACGGCGATAGAGTTTGTCTACGGCGCGGTCGAGGGTTTGGTGGGCCTTGCGGAGATTCGGTGGCATGAGGTCGGGGTCGTAGAGGTCCGCCAGTCTTGAGTCCAGATGGGCGGCACGGACCTCGAGTACGGCCTGTGCCAGTGGTTCCAGTTTTGACAAATCGGCATTTTGGGGTGGCGTTGGGAAAGTGTTGTAGACGAGACCGATGGAATAGCGATAATCACTTTTCAGGCGACCGCCGACGTGGCGCAGCCACGCCATATGCATGGCAGATGTAAGGAGGGCAAAATCGGCGAGAGTCGCATTTTCCAGTACGAAGAGAAGATCGCTTGGAATTGTTGGCGGCTCCAGCCAGCCTGTAGGCACATATTCTCGACGTTCCGAACTCACCTTGGGAATGATCAGAAACGGCGCAGTGGGAACAACGTTCACATGATAGAGTGTCGGCGTTTTCGACAACTTTTGCGTAGGCTTGCTATTGCTGGCTTGTCGATAGGTGCGAACAGCTGCGATACGCTCTCGCACACGCGGAAGCCTCGCTAGCACTACCGACTCGGCTTCATGTAAAGAGAGAATCCAGCGCTCGCCACCTTGCAGGTATTCACGCGCGCCGACAAAGAGATGCAAGAAAGTCGCGGCTTCCGGCTCCGTTTCCAGGAAAATGGATCGTTCTTCCGCATCGAATATATAATTGCCCCCGTCGATAGGCTTGGAACCAATTATCAACTTCCCCATCCCATTAATCGGACTACTTTCCTCTCTCACCGTCAGATGCGGATCGGCGAGTTTGCCCGCGTCGGAGAGATATGGTGAAAGCGCGGCGTGCTGGGTTTCTTCCGGTTCGCCGTTGATGTCGGGATAGCTGAACAGGCGTTTTTCTACCCACTGGCGTTCCCTGGCGTCGAGTCCGATAATGACGACGTGCACGTGAGCCTTGCCGCGCGCGTCCGAGCCCCAGGCAAACGTGCGATGCGCGAAGGCAATTTCCAAGCCGCAACGCTCGAAGAGGATTGGCCAGAGTTGCGCCACCTGCTCGCCTTGAGTAATTGAGTTGGTGGCGACGAAGCCGATCCGTGCCGATCCTTTTGAGATATATTTCCCTGCCTCGATGAACCAAGCGGTTACATAGTCGAGTGTCCCGCCGTTTTTGCCCAAGGCCGCGATGCTGCGGACCTGAGTACGCTGCTGTTCGCTCTGGTATTTTGCTCCGACAAACGGCGGATTGCCGAACACGAAGGAGCAGTCTTCAGGCGGCAAAAGGTCCGCCCAATCCGTTTCAAGGGCGTCTGCGTTCAGGATGTGTGGCGCATCTTCAAGCGGAATGCGGACGTGGCTCTGCCCGAACTCCAGGCTCAAACGGTTATTCATGATATGATCCATCATCCACAAGGCAGTTTCGGCAATGCGTGCAGGGAACTCACCGATCTCGATGCCGTAAAATTGATCCACCTTGATCTGTGAGAGGTCGGCGGTATCGAGCACCCGTTGCGTTTCATCGGCCTCGTCGCGGTACAATTCCCGAATCAGTTCGATTTCCAATTCGCGCAATTCCCGGTAGGCGATAATCAAAAAGTTGCCACACCCGCAAGCCGGATCGAAAAATTTCATTGCACCCAGCCGCTTGTGAAAGGCGTTCAATGCCGTACGGCGGCGATGATCTTTACGCCGTTTGAGCCGTTGAAACTCCGCTCTCAGATCGTCGAGGAACAGCGGTTCGATCACCTTCAGGATGTTTTTCTCAGTGGTGTAATGAGCACCCTGCGCGCGACGTTCGACAGGTTCTAGCACGGATTGAAAAAGTGCGCCGAAAATGGCGGGTGAGATTGCCGTCCAGTCGAAACGACAGGCATCGAGCAATACCGCGCGCATCCCTGTGTCGAAATCGGGAATGGTCAGCCGTACCGCGAACAGGTTGCCGTTGACATAGGAAAAGCGGGCAAGGTCTTCATCAAGCTTGGTTTGACGCAGGTCTACGGGTGTATTCAGCACCTGAAACAGTCGCGCGAGCCAGCCGCCGAGGTCGGAGCCATCTTCCCTCGTCCGGGTCTCCAACAAATCCAAGAAGATGTCGCGTGGTTCGAAGATGCCGGTGTCATCGGCGAACAGGCAGAACACGGTCCGCACCAGGAACACTTCCAGGTCATGACCGTCGTATCCGGATGCCTTGAGCGCGTCGTGCAGCCGTCCCACCAACTCCGAGGCTTTGACGTTGACTGGGTCCTGATCGCGGAAGGTGCGACGTTGCACACCAAGGATGAAGCCGAACTTCTCGACGCGGGCCGGCAGGTCCGCCAGCGTGAACGTGATCTGCTCGCGCTCGTCAAGATCGTGAAGCTCGAAGTTCTGAAAATCGCTGACCAGGATATAGCGCGGCCGGTCCTTTTCGGTCAGAACGTCGAAATACTCCCCTGCCTGCCCGTAGGCTTTCGCCAGGTCACGGCCGGCACTTTTCTGTTCGACAAGCAGGACGCCCGGCCAGAACAAGTCGATAAACCCGGACCGGTTGTCCAACTTGCGCACGTGTTGCTCATACCGTGCGACGGAACGACGCCTGACATCGAAAATCCTGAAGAAGTCGTTGTAAAAACTCTGCGTCTCGCCTTTTTCGTAGGCTGCGTTCTGCCATTCACGAGCAAATTCAGCAGCACGAGCGCGAATTTCGTTCCAGGACAGGTGCATGGAGATTATAGATCTCCGGGTTGAAATAGATCTTTCTGAACGCGTAGATCGTTGCTTTCGGAAGTCATGCAAGGCAGATCTACTGGGATCTTCTACTTCTGATCATGAGTCGTCACCATAGTCAACCTTCTGACATCCGTCAATTATGATGAAGGCTTCTTCTTTTTCCCCCTCACCCCAGCCCTCTCCCACAATGGGGCGAGGGGGCAAAAAAACACTGGATCCCGATCAGGTCGGGGATGACGGAAAAAGAAAAAACACACATCCTCTCTTGTGCGATTTTCTGGTAACCTAGAATTGCCGACACCTTGCCAACGCCAACAAGTTCGGGCACATCCGCCGAGTGAATACCATGTTGGGTCTTTTCGTGCCGGCATTGGTGACTCCCTTGGAACTCCTTGGAGGTAACAATGAAACAGAACCTGAGTGATCCGGTCATCGACGAGATCCGGAAAGTGCGGCATCGCATCTCGGCACGTTTTGAGCATGATCCCGCACAACTGGTGATCTTTTATATGGCGATGCAGAAGCAGTACCAGGATCGACTGATTGATCCCGCAAAGAGTGCTGAGCGCAAGGATCAACCAGCCGCCTTGTAAATTCTCACGGGTTTGTTGCCAATTTTCACCTTCGGCCTCTCTCCAATAATTGTTCGACTTCCTGAAGAAAACAGTCGAGTTACGCTCGGGATGACTAGGTTGAGAGAGGATCAGGCATGACAAAAATTTCAAAATTGACAATTTATATGTTAATTGTCATGATATTTAACGATTTATGTGATTTTTGTCATGGTCATATCTGCTCCAAATATTACACGCTATCTTGATGCCCGAGCGCTTCTGCAACAGAAGTCTTGTTTTTTGTTCGGTCCACGGCAGACGGGGAAATCCACATTGATCCGCCAGCAGCTCTCTGATGTCCGCATGTATAACCTGCTCGATCAGACGCTCTTTATCCGTCTATCCAAAAATCCGGCGTTGATCCGGGAAGCACTCACCCCGGACACACGACTCATTGTAATCGACGAAATTCAAAAGATGCCGGTGTTGCTGAACGAGGTCCAGCTCATGATCGAAGAGTACGGCATTCGTTTCTTTCTGACCGGGTCAAGCGCGCGTACGCTGCGCCGCAAAGGCGTTAATTTACTCGGCGGCCGGGCACGATCCCGCGTGCTGCATCCCTTTGTGCGCGCCGAACTCGGCGAGCACTTTCGTTTGGAAAGGGCACTGGAATTTGGCCTGCTGCCGTCGATTTATTTTTCCGACGCACCGGAAGAAGATCTCGCCGCCTACTCGGGAGATTACCTCACGGAGGAAGTCGCAGCCGAAGCCCTGGTCCGCAATATCGGCGCATTCAGCCGGTTTCTTGAAGTGGCGGCACTGTCACACGGCCAGATGATCAATTTCTCGCAGATCGCGAGTGACGCCCAGGTTCCGGTCTCCACAGTGCGAGAGTATTACGGGATTCTTCGAGACACCTTCATCGCACACGAAGTCCCCGCCTATACCGAAACCCGCAAACGCAAGGCGATCTCGACATCCAAGTACTATTTGTTTGACGTCGGCTTGACGCGACACCTGCAGGGACGTCGTGGTCTGGCCTTGGGCACAGCCGAATACGGCGAAGCGTTCGAAACTTTTGTGCTACAGGAGATCAAGGCATTCTGCGATTACCACTTGCTCGGGCCGCCCAAGTACTGGCGTTCCAAGTCTCAATTTGAAGTGGACTTCATTGTCGGCACACTCGCCTTCGAAGTGAAGGCCAAGAAAACCATATCACGCCGGGACTTGAAAGGATTCATAGCCCTCCGGGAAGAAGCCCTGATGACACATTACATCCTGGTGTCCATGGAACCGGCGGCTCGTCAAGTGGATGGCATGACCATTCTGCCCTGGCAGGAGTTCCTTGATCGACTGTGGGACGGCGAGTGGATGACCCATATGGGGCAATTGTAGATGTTCACTCATTCGTTGACAGTTTCCCTTCCGTCACCCCCCGACCCTCTCCTCCCGTCATCCCCGACCCTGATCGGGGATCCAGGGGTTTCTTTTTACCTGTGTAGCCGCGTCATCCCGGATCAAAGTCCGGGACATGCCTTATGGCGCTTCTTGCTCCTGGCCGCTCCGAGCCGCATGAGATGCGGCAGCGACAACTGCAAAAAACAAAGACCCTGGATCCATCCCCGATCCTCGATTAAGAACGTCAAGGACAGGCTATTTGTAATCGGGGATCCATCTGATATGGTCAAGGATGACAGATGAAGAAGGCTTGCTCTTAGGTTTGAAGCGTTCTATTGTAGGGAAAATTTCGCTGTTTTCGGGATTAAAAAATCGAAAGAGGTTTCTAATGATGAAATACTTGGTCCTGTCCCTGATTATGGTCGCAAGCGGAATCCTGTTCATGAACGGCACGGTGGCCTCTGCCGAACCCCGGACTGAATCGATCTGCAACCTGGGAATGGTGAAAGGAGAACAAGGCCGCACGTGTGAAGTCCCGATTCCGTCGGGATGCAAGGTCGCCAATTTCCCGGGCTATGATGATCCGTGGATCGATATCTCCAAGGGCGGGAAGACAAGCTGCGCCATCGATGAGAAACAAACCGACTGGAAAACCAGAATCGTGGGCTCCTGTAGTGCCTGTGGCACGGACAATTGTTCGGCCCGGTTCAGCGTGATGTTCGCGTGCGGCGACAGTCAACCCATGACCACTCAACCGAGAAAAGTCTACAAGGATTAAGGAAAAACGCTGCGACCTCTACCTCCCCTTGCCCCTCCTTACAAAAGAGGGGAACAAGCAGATTCCTCGCTTCGCTTGGAATGACCACTTGGGCATCTTGCTTGGAATGGCAGAAGGAAAAGAGGGCCCCTTTCGTGTCGTCAACTACCCGTCTTCTCAAACAAGCCGCTCTTGATCAGGGCTTTCATGCCGTCGGCATCGCTCACGTCCCGTCGTCAACGACTGACCGGGATTGCTCTCCATCCGGTTATTCCCATACCAACCTGCTCGACCGCCTGCAGTCCTGGCTGACCCAAGGCTACCACGGCACCATGGAGTGGATGCGACGCACTCCGGAACGCCGTACCGATCCCACGCAGGTCCTACCCCATTGCCGTTCGATTATTGCCCTCGGTCTCAATTACTGGACCGACAACGTCCCTGATGAGCGGCCAGGCAACGGGCGGATTGCGCGGTATGCCTGGGGTGAGGATTACCACCGCGTATTCAAGAAAAAACTCAAACAGCTTGAACGGGTGCTCAAGTCTCTCGAACCGAATTGCGTCACACGCAGCTACGCGGATACGGGCCCGGTGATGGAAAAATTCTGGGCGCAGCAAGCCGGCCTGGGGTGGATCGGCAAACATTCCAATCTCGTCTCCCCGGCTTTTGGTTCGTGGTTGCTGCTGGGAGAAATTTTAACCACCGTAGAACTGGAGGCCGATGAACCCGGCACCGACCTCTGCGGGACCTGTACGCTATGCGTGCAAGCTTGTCCGACCGGAGCGATTGCCGAACCCTACGTCGTCGATGCCACACAATGTATTTCTTATCTCACCATCGAATATCGCGGAGACAGAGCCTCACTGGATAAGACCCTGCAAACCCGCATGGGGAACCGCATCTTCGGTTGTGATGATTGCCTGGATGTATGCCCCTACAATGCGTTCGCTCCGGCAACACACGAACCGGGCATGCAACCCACTGACCTGACCCAAAGACCCAACCTGTCACAGCTCTCGGCATTGAGCGAAGAAAATTTTTCCAGGACCTTTGCCCATTCCCCTATCCGGCGCGCGAAATTTTCAGGATTCCAACGCAACGTGACCATCGCCCTGGCAAATCAAGGTTCCCTACGTTAGTTCCGCCATCGTCACACCATCCCCTCCCTCTTCCTGACTCCCGGGTCGATACACTGTCACGTATGCCGACTGCGCGAGAAATGCTCGAATCGCGGTCTTGAGTTTCCCGGTCCCATGCCCATGAATGATCCGGACAGACCTGGCATTCCGCAGCAAAGCCTGATCCAACTGGGTCGTCAATTGCTCAAGGGCTTCTTCCGCGGTTTGCCCCCGCAAATCGATGCCCGCGAAATCCGGTGCCGCTGATCCCAAACCTGCGCTTTCGCTTGATCGTGACGACGGTTTCGTCAAGCGCGGCGCGGGACTTTTTTCTTGCGCGACAAGGTCAGGCACACTCCCCGCTTTACCGACACCCACAAGCCGGTCCACGTGGACGGACAGTTCGGATGATCCGACCTGCACACGAACCGATTTCTTGCCCTCCGGCTTTTCCAGTAACCGGCCCAGCGTGTCCAGGTTGGCGATTTCCACCACGTCGCCTTCTTCAAGAGATGCAACCGGAACGGACTCCGATGCCGTGGGTCGATTGATCGTCGCTTCCACTTGGCGCAACAAGTGCTGCGCCTCCTGCGCATGACTCCACGTCCGTTGCCGTTGCAAGGACTCGGCGATCCGGCGAACCTCGGCGCGGGCCGTTGCCAACTCCTCCCGAAACTTCTTTTTCATCTTTTTGATTTCGTCGCGTTCGGTGGAACGCAATCGTTCCGCAATGGTCCGGGCTTCGGCTGCCTCACGAACGGCTGTTGCTCGCTGGGTCCTGGCTTCATCGAGTTCTTCCTTCAATTCCTGATGGGTGCGTTGCAGGTCCGTGAACACGTGATCGAGTTGCCGGTCTTCACGATCAACCAGTTCCAAAGCCTGGGCGAGAATCGACTGATCCATACCCAAACGCCCGGCGATATCCAGCGCGGAGGATCCGCCGGGAATGCCGGGGATAAACCGGTAGGTTGGAGCCAGCGTATTGACGTCAAATTCGAGGCTCGCGTTCAAAAATCCGGGCGTCGAAAGAGCCAACGTCTTCAGCGCATTGTAGTGCGTCGTCACGACGACCTTGAGGCTGAGTTCGGCAAAACGGCGAAGCAGCGCCTCGGCCAAAGCCGCGCCTTCGGCGGGATCGGTTGAACTGATGACTTCATCGAGGAGCACCAGCGTTCGCGGAGACTGCCTGCCGGCGCGGTGTTCGATGCTCTTGAGCAAGCCGATCAGTTTTCTGATATGCGCGGAAAAACTGGAGAGGTCCTTGGTCAGGTCCTGCGCGTCACCGATATCCGCAAACGTTTCCTCGAAAAACGCCATCTCCGATCCGTCCCCGCATGGCACATGAAGCCCGCTGCGCACCATCAGACTGTAAAGGCCCAACAGCTTCAGCAGCACGGTTTTTCCCCCGGTATTGGGACCGGAAATGACCAACACGGCAGAATCCCGCTCGAACCTGACGTCGTTGGCCACGACCTGTTCTTTCGTCAACAGCAACAAAGGGTGCAGGGCCTTCCATAAACGAACGTGTCCGTCCGTATTGAGACTGACCGGCCTACCATTCATGCGAATACTCAAGCGCGTCTTGGCTCCGACACAATCCAATACAGTCAGGACCTGCAACAGGCTCCGCAAATCATCCAGGTGCCGCACAACCCGGTTCGTGAGTTCCTGCAAGATACGGGTAATTTCACGGGCGACCTGAAGCTCGGCAACTTTGATCTGATTGTTCAGGTCGATGAGTTCACGAGGCTCCATGAACACCGTGGCGCCACTGGCCGACATGTCATGTACGATCCCGGGAAGATCATGCTGGCGCTCGGCCTTGACCGGCAGGACGTACCGGTTCTCCCGCTGCGCATAGTACGGTTCCTGCAGCAATTCCCGGTAGCGTGAAGACGCCACCATGGTCTCCATGCACTGGCGTATACGGTGCTTCAACCCCTGCGAAAGACGGAGGGCCTCATACAATGCCGGTGAAGCATGGTCGAGCATTTCCCCTTCCGCGCTCACACAGGCATCGATCTCCTCTCGCAGTTCGGACAGGTCCGGCAGGGATACGTAATAGGCAAACAGGCCCGGCGCAGCATCTTGATTCGCCACGAGACAACGCCTGATCGCCCCAGCCACGTGAATCAGGACGGAGAGGGCTCGTAGTGTTTTGAGGTCGAGGATTCCGCCTTTTTCCGCCTTGCGCAGAGCTTGCGACGAGTCTTCAAATTGCACCGCGGGAAATGGCACCGGAGCATGGGACAACTCGAGCATTTCCGTCGTTTCCTGCATGCGACGTTGCGCAAGTTCGAGCGAATCCTCCAACGGCAACCGCCGGCACAACTCGGCTCCCGGCGCCGAATGCGCCTGTGCGGCCAACGCCTCCAACACTTGCGGCCATTCAAGGGCTTGTTGCGTTTCTGAAATAGTGGGAAGATCCGACACGGGGATGGTAGATGGGGTTGCTTTGCTTGCGTAGAATAACGAAGTCACCAACGAAACGAAAGGGCATTCTTGTCAGAGGGCCTCTACGAAACGTACAGTAGCTGCCATGGGATGTCTTGGAGAACATGATGCCTAGAACAAACTTTCGAGGTCGCCTGTTGTGAACAGTATTCTTTTACTGGGACTCCTGATCGGCATGCAGCATGCGTTGGAGGCTGATCACGTGGCGGCCGTGTCGTCGCTTTGCACGGACACGCGATCTGTTCGCCGGATTGCCGCACATGGCGCAGTGTGGGGCCTGGGCCATTCGTTGACCTTGTTCATCTTTGCCGGCGCGGCTGTCCTTTTGGATCTGCGCTTCGGAGACACCCTGGCACAAGTGCTGGAAGGCGTGGTCGGCATGATGCTGATCTTCCTGGGCGGACAGGTGCTCTTTCGCCTGTGGCGGGAGCGGCTCCATTTCCATACGCATCGTCACTCCGACGGCCGGACTCATTTTCACGTCCATAGTCATCGTGGCGAAAACGTGGACCATGATCCCGGCCACCACGTTCATGCCCATGCGAACAGGCTGCCCCTGCGCACACTCGTGGTGGGCATGGTACATGGGTTGGCCGGATCAACGGCCCTGGTGGTTTTAACGGCTACGACGGTACAGGAACCGGTTATCGGCCTGTTCTACATCGGGCTGTTCGGTCTGGGGTCGATTGCCGGCATGACGGTATTGTCTTCATTGCTCGCCGTCCCTTTCGCCTGGACCGCGCAGGCTTTCACGTGGGCACATCGCAGCCTTCAAGCCGTCGTGGGGCTCGCCACAATAGGAGTCGGAACAGCATTACTGGTCAACCTTCTGTACGTCTGAAATTGTTACGTGGGAAAGATAATTCAGAAAGAGGATGAAGACTATGACCCAGGATGAAGCTCGTTCGTATTTGAATTATCTTCTGACCTTGAGCCTCCGTCGCGAAGAGGCGTTTGGCCCGTTGGCGATTGCGTTTCTGCGCGAACAGGATTTGACGGCTCTCGGCGTCGCGCCGGAAGAACAGTTCAGCCTGCTCATCGCCACGATCCAGGCCATTGCCCCGGAACCGAAACGGTATTCGCTTAAATTGGAATTGCTGCAAAAAGCCCGTCAATTGCTCGCGACCACACGGTTCTTCGACCCCGAATTGGATAAGGACCTGGAGCATGATATTCAGAAAACCACTGCCGAGTTGGCTATCTACAACGACGCCATGAAGTCGTCCCGGAATGCGTCGGTCGATCGTCACACGTTGATTGTCGAAACGGATCTTCCGGACTATTTTCTGGACCTGGCTCAAAAGCGGGCCGGGGCCTATTACCAGAACAAATACCGGCTCACCAAGGAGGCCAAGACCGCGCAACATTTCGGCGGCACGCCCAAGCGATTCGAGCCTGACAATGAAGCCCTGCACAAGGAATTTCCCGGCGCCTGCGCGCCTTTCATGGCCGTTCGGACGAACGGGTTTCACATGATGCTTCCCTTCGACCTGAAGATCAGCCGGCGCCCCGATGACCCACTGGAAGCGGGCATTCGGATTTTTTACGCGAAAATGGGATATTCGTATCCTCTCCGGTACGAAATGGGTAAGCTGTGCAGTTACCACGACGGGCAGGTCTATGATATTGCCTTGGACGACCCCAACCTCTTATTCGTGTCGTTTTCCGGCATCAAGGATGCCGAGTTTCCATCCCAGTCCGTGCCGGCCTCGGGAGACGTGCCCCCGGAATACGCCTACCCCCTCGCCGTGCTTGAACATACCGGCAGCCTCGGACCGTTCATCCAGGTCAGTTGTAATTTCAAAGTTTGGTTCGATGCCTCCAAAGTGGGCGTCCTGATCCAGGGCGCGCCGGACCTGTACGAATATGGCCTTCAAGGCGGCGCAGGGCTGATGACGCGATCCTACGCCTCGGACAAGGTCCCGACCTATGCGGAAGCCCAGTCTCAACCCTGGCAGGAAGGGCTGAGTTTCAATTTCGTGAATCTCCACCTGACCTTGAGCCCGGGAACGGACACCGGCCTGATTCCGCACAGCACGCCGATCTTCACGGTCTTTCCCGTCCTGAGCAAGCAAAGCTACAAATTCGACCGGCTGGCTTCGCAATGAGAAGATGATTCCTCTTATCTATAATGCGAGTACCCTTGATACGGAATTCGGTCTTGTGCTAGGATCCCCAATCGCCAATGGATGACGACGGTCCCAGACGATATTTCCGTCACCAGCAGACTGATCTCTCCCCGTCCTATTCGTTTTTCTCTGTCCATTTTCCAGCCCGTGATCGGTACGAAGCAAAAGGGTTGATTTCTCTAGCCTTTCCGGCCCTTCTGCCCTCTACCAGGGGTTTACTCTGATTTAATCCCATGGAATACATCGCCATTGTGATCTGCTTGCTGCTCTCCGGCTTGTTTTCAGGCGCGGAAATTGCGTTCTTTTCCCTTTCCGAGACCAAGTTGCAAACCATGGCGGAGGAAGGCCGCCGGGCGGCAAAACTGGCGCTTTCCCTCAGACAGAATCCCCAGCGACTGCTTTCAACCATCCTGATCGGAAACAACGTCGTCAACCTGACGGCCGCCGCATTGATTTCCATGGTCGCGTTTGAACATTTCGGCTCCGAAGCGGTGGCAATTGCGACGGGCGGATTGACGATTTTTGTGCTGATTTTCGGAGAGATCATTCCCAAGACGCTATCAGCCAAACACGCACCCTCCGCCGTCCAATTCTTTGCGCACATGATCTATTGGATGGAAAAGCTCTTCGCTCCAGCCCTGTTCCTGTTGGAACCCCTGATTCTGAAATTGACCGGAGGACGAGGATTGGCCGTCCCGTTCGTGACAAAAGAAGAACTGAAGATCATGATCGAGACCGGAGGGAAAACCGGGGTACTCGAGACCGAAAAGGTCGAGATGATCAAGAATCTTTTCGAGTTCACCGAGCTCACGGCCAAAGACGTGATGACCCCGAGAATCGACACGGTCGTGATCGACAGTAACCTGTCTTTGGACGAAGCCAAAGACGACCTGTTCAATACCAAACATTCACGGATTCCCATTTATGATGGTCTCCGCGACAACATTACGGGCATCCTGTACCGGACGCATGCCTTGATCGAATTGGCCCAGGGGAACCGCACCGTTAAACTGAAGGAATTGGCCCTCCCCCCGATCTTCATACCCATTTCCAAGCCGGTCGGCGACCTGTTGAAACAATTTCAGGGTGAGAAACGCCACCTTGCAGTCGTCGTCAATGAATTCGGCGGGGTTATGGGAATCGTCACCACGGAAGATCTGTTGGAGGAAGTCGTGGGTGATATACTCGACGAGACGGACGTCAGCGAAGAACTGATCAAACGAACCGGCAAAAACGAGATTTTGGTGAGCGGTCGAACGGAAGTTCGCAAAATCAACGAATTCCTGAAGGTGGACTTGGATAAAGACGAAGACGTGGTCTTCTATACCATCAGCGGGCTTATCCAGCAGCACCTCGGCCATATCCCTGCGGTCGGAGAGGAACTCAAAGTAGCCGGTTGCCTGTTAACCATCCGGGAAGCCGATAACCGATCCATCAAGAGCGTCCAGATCCTCAAACAGGAAGACGTATCCCAAGAAGAACCGGAACCCGCCCAAGCCGTATAGCGCCGGCTTGATTGTGAAAAAGTTGGGGGCATATGATCCCGTATAGCGGTTGTGAATGGAGTAAGATGCGATATGTTTCGAAAATTGTTCTCTAGATGGCGGTCAAGGAAAAAACTTCGAGTTCTGATTTGCCATGAGTATGGGTGGGTAGTCGCACAATGCTTGGAATATGATGTTTGTGCCCAAGGGAAAACGGTTTATGATGCCTTGACCCATTTGACGCTCGCCCTTCTGGAACTGGAGAAAGATAGTTTGCAACGACATGGGCAAGCCTTTGCTCATATCAAGCCCGCTCCTGAGAAATTTCACGCCATGTGGAATAACGGCACGGCAAAAGTCTATCCTCGCCAACGAGGTAAAGACGATGCGCATGTCTTCGCACTAGATTGTGCCACGGTGTAAGGGACACTGGTTTCTTGCCTCCTTACTGGCCCTCGCCCACGTTTGGTGAATACAGTGAGTGGATGGAGCAGCAAGGATTTATCGTCGAGCATGGCGAACGCTTTGGGACGCCTTTTCTCAAGGTCACGACACAGGATGGGGTGAGTGCAGTGCATTTTGGTTTAGAGTTAGACGAATCAATGACACCTTCCATTGTGAGTAATATCGACCGAGTTCTCAATATTCGGTCTCCGTGGAATCCAGACAATTTGTGATAATTCCTGAGACGCACTCAGACTATATTTCTTGACCTCTTTGTAGATTTTGCCACGTCAGTCCCCTTGTTATGACTTGGCGATTTCACGTTGCACTGCCGCCAACCAGTCGTTTTCTGCAAGTATGGCAGGTTTGCCGGTTTCCATTCTCAAGATCATGGCCTTCTCGATCTTGCGCCCGTGAGACCCTTGCGCCCAGTCCTTGCTGCCCTCGTTGCCGATAGTCAGATAATCCGTGCCACGATTTACGTCGTTCTGCGCAATCGCTCCTAATGCTGTTACCGCTTCCTGGCATTCCGTACGGGTTCCCGAAGCAAACTTTCCTGTGAACGCGAATGAAGCATCTGCGAAGCTGATATCGGGAACAGGGTCGTCAAACGGGCTTCCTTCCCTAAGTATCTCGGCAATCAATGCTTGTAAACGTTCATGTCGCTTACCAGGAATGTGTGAGATTTGCTTGGGCCTCCAACTATCAGGAACGACAACGGCGCGTAATTCTTCACGATCGAATGGCATCAGTTCTGTGTTGTCATGAGATTCATCGCCCGTGTGGTAGACGTATTTCTCCCAAAGCTCCTTCTTTGCCTCGTCAAGGAATAGACGAGTGATTATGCCAGATGCCACGCCTTTGCTGGGTGGCACATTGACATGGAAAAACTTCACAACCTTTATCTGTCGGTTCGTAGGCGGATCGTAGAACCACTCCGGTTTGTCAAGTTTTTTGTCGAACTTGAGTTTGTAGATTTTCGTCTCAGGGTTTCCCGTCAAATTGCTTTTGCTTCTACTCAGTGCAAGTTCGCTGCCTTGTTGATTGAGGCCTAGCTTGTCTAAGCGGTCGAGAGTGTTTTTTCCCGTTTCACCATTAAACCACTCCCTTACACTCCGAACCACCGACGGGCCAACTTCGGGAGGATATGTCCAGTTTTTTTGGGCTTTCCAAGTCCAATCTGTAGCATGAAATTTTACAAAATCTTGTTGTTTCAAGTAATTCAGCCGTTCTCGTATTTCTGAAATAAGCTTAGCATGTTGCCTTTCCCTCTCAATTTTATTCTCAGCGGATTCAGTCGGATTTTTTTTTGAACGCGGATTGATGCGCACCGCAGCTTCGTGCTTTTCTTCCAACTCGATGACATTGTGAAGTAGTGGCGAATCAGCAACGTCACGAACACTGTTGTGAAACTTGGCAAGGCATTTCGCAGTGGTTTGGCCCATTTCGGGAATAGCCAAGGCAAACAGCCAGCGATCAAGACCCAGGCCGCGTGCGCGCGCGAGCGACTGAATGAGTTTGATAGCGTTCTTTTCTCCGAATGTTCTTGGCTCTTCGTCAGTGCCGAGGTTGAGCGTGCTCAACTGTTCGACCGTAAGACCAAACAAATCAATCGGTTCTTTGACCAAACCGCTTTCAATGAGTTTGTCGGAAACAACGTTGCCGAGACATTCGATATCAAGTGCCGTACGAGCACCAAAATGATCGAGTCTTTGCGCTGCCTGCGCCTGACACTGTAAGTTGTCACAACGCCAAGCAGCAAACTCTTTGTCCTTAAAAATCTCGCTTCCGCAAGCAGGACATTGGTTGCCGGTGGCCGCAAACATCTCGAAGGGTTTGGCGTCGGCGGGACGTTTTTCAAACAATACATCAACAACTGCGGGGATAACTTCGCCGGCTTTTTCGACAAGGACAGTGTCACCGATCCGAATGTCTTTACGTTTGATTTCGTCCTCGTTGTGGAGGGTAGCCCGGCTGACGGTAGTGCCACCGACAAAAACCGGTTCCAATTCGGCAACGGGAGTAAGAACGCCGGTGCGACCAACCTGGATGGTGATATCTTTCAATTTGGTCTCTGCTTGTTCAGCAGCGTATTTGTAGGCCATTGACCAACGTGGGGCTTTGTCGGTGGCGCCGATTCTTTCACGTAGAGCAATGGAATTGAGTTTGATAACGGCACCGTCGGTTTCGTAATCGAAGGTTTTGATCATAGGTTCTAGTTCACCGATACGAATCAATAACTCCTCAGCGGTCTTGCAGCACCATATTTTTTCAGGTGTTTTAAAACCTGCTTGTTGAAGGTAATCCAGAGTTGCAATCTGGGTTTGAGGCGGCTCGTTGTTTTCCTGTTCAAGGAGGGCAATGCCATAAACAATGACGTACAACGGACGAGATGCAACGATTTTGGGGTCCAATTGTTTCAGGGAACCGGCTGCTGAGTTACGAGGATTAATAAATTTTGGTTCGCCAGCCGCTTCGCGTTCGGCGTTGAGTTTGGCGAAACCCTCCTTGGACATAAAAACTTCTCCGCGTACTTCAAGGACTCTGGGTATGGGATTCAGGTTCGAGGATAGAATAAGCGGGAGGCTACGGATGGTGCGAAGATTTTCGGTGATGTCGTCGCCCCATTCACCGTCCCCTCGAGTGGCACCTAAGACAAACTTACTTTCTTCGTAGCGGAGGCTTATGGCAACACCATCAATCTTGGGTTCGACCGTCCAGTCGAGTGCAACTTCGGGCAAGAGTTTGTGAACTCGTTGGACAAACCCTCGTACTTCAGCCTGTGAGTAGGTGTTGTCGAGACTCAACATGCGAACCGAATGCCGAACGGAGACAAATTCGCCCAAGGGCTCGCCACCGACTCTCTGTGTCGGGGATTCCGGCGCGATTGCATGAGGAAAGGCCGTTTCTAGGGCAACAAGTTCCTGGTATAGTCTGTCATATTCCTGGTCAGAAATAACGGGTTGCGCTAGGACGTAATAGGCGTGGTCGTGACGGCGAATCTGTTCGCGCAATTCGGCGAGACGAGCTTCAACGTGAAGTGGGACGTCGGATGGGGACATGCCTGCCATGCAACAAACCCAGCAGTTCCGGGGATTGCGAGCACAAGCTAGCACAGGCATTTTCGGAGGTCAATAAACCGGCTTTCTGCCGGCATTTGACATTCCTGTACGTCTCTCTCTATTCTCAAACAACGGGCCGTTCGTAAGTATCGACCGAATCTTTTCTCCAAACTCACGCTGAAAATCAAACAAGAACCTGCTGATGATTCAAAAACCGCAGACCGTACCCCAATGCCAACCGGTACCTCACCGCTATTCGGCCGGAGGGATGGTTTGCCTGAGCCTTCTCTGTCTGCTGGGCGCCATCCTGCAATCCGGATGCGTCAGCTCTGAAAGACTCAAGGCGGAAAAGGTTCGGGGGCTGAACTTCCAACGCTTATTGGCACAAGAGGAAAAACGCAACGAGACATTGGAGGCTCAATTGGCCCAAAAGGATAAGGAAATAGACGAACTCAATGCCCAGTTGAAAGAGACCGAGGCTACAATTGAGGCATTGGAATCGGAAAATCAAACTCTGACCGCCGAACTGGACGGTCTTCGAGAGGAAAATTCCCACCCCCCGAATCTTTCACAGCCTCCCGACACGACCAAAGACAATCCGTCTTCCGACCCATCGCTATCCGATCCTTTTGTGAGCGATGAAGAATTACTGAAAATTCTCGAATAAGTCCGGCCAGGAAACAGCGCCCGGCAGTTCACCACGTCCCACAAAGACACTCGTCAGGATTGACATTTTCAGGCTCTCATTTTATTGTACTCCTAGTACTGACGGACGTCGTTTTGCCTCCGGTTCGTGACCTTTCCTCTCAAACCTACACGGATAAAACCAGAAAGAGAGCCTGAAAATGACCTTGAAGACTCAGCCCGCCGCACAGCACCTGCAAAACCCTGGCTCATGTTCAAACAGGTTCGCGCCTCGGTTTGGAATGCTTTGTCTGATGAGTGCCGTCTTGCTCTCAGGTTGTGTCAGTACGGGTGAATACGAGGCTGAAAAAGCCAAGGCTCTCAACTTCCAACGTCTGTTGGCGCAAGAGGAACAGCGGACGGACGAACTCGACGCCCGCTTGCAGGAAATGCAACAGGAAGTCTCGACGTTGGGATCTCAAAACCGGGAGTTGGCTGCTGAGCGTGACACCCTGCGAGACCAGGTCTCGAATCAGCAAACACGGGAGCAAGCCGGCAACGCATCCGGTTCTGCAAGCGATATGGACCTTTCTCCCGATGCGTCGTTCTCCGACCCTGCGCTATCCGAGTTTGAGTTGAGTGATTTTTCGTTTGACGAATCAGAGTTCAACGACTTGGGCATCGAGAAAGCCGACGCCGGCTCCGGCAGTATGGATATGGCGCAATCCGATACCACCGGCATGGGCACACCGACCTATTACACGGTTGTCAAGGGAGACACCCTCTACCGGATCTCCCGCACGTATGACGTGACCGTTGAGCAATTGAAAAAGTGGAACAACCTGACGGATAACATCATCGGCATCGGTCAACGACTAATCGTCAGCCAACCATAACTCTCCCCGCCGAGGGCCTTCTCTTTCAAGGACCTCTACCTCCCCTTCGCCCCTCCTTACAAAGGAGGGGAAAGAGGAGAATGGTCGTTTGTGACTTCCGGCAGGGAACCCTTGGTACTGGAATGTTCAAACCGCAATCCGTTCACTGAAACGTTCCAATGCCAATATTCTCCATTGCGGCTTGAAGACATCTCTACGTCGATACGGTTGCCGCGGTCCACGGAAACAGGACGGTCAATGGGAAAAAAGGCCAGCCCCCAATGCGAGGCTTTATCCTGGGGGCCATTGGAGAGAGAAAGACCGGGCATCAATTCGGCGTTGAACCAACCCGCCAATCCATGAAGCCAGCCCTGCCGCCTGGCATGAATGGTGAAGCCTGCCTTGACTTCCGTCTGAGTCGTTTCCCCGAATTCAATTTCCTGTACCCGCAGAGGATCACCCAAAAATGTTCCCTCGTGCAGTTTCAAGGGATGAAAGTTATTCACGGTCAAATGACGAACGGGTGAGAAGTCGAATCCCTGACACCTGTTCACCCAAAAATCGACCACGTGTTCGTAAAACTGGGGCAACTCGACGGGGACGAGGAACAGGTCTACACCGTGGGGGATGAGTGTCCCACCTCGTTTAAGGAAGCGCTCCCGGGCATCGGTCAAGGACCCGAGAATCCCTTCTTCAAACCCAAATGTGCCCATCGTCTCCGTCACGATGACGTCTGCCGGTTCAGGCAACTCCACGTTGAAAGACGAGGCATGGTAAAACGTGATCCGGTCTTGAAATCCGTTTTTCGCCGCCACCAGTTCGGCAATATTGATCACGGGCTCACTCTCAATGGCATGCACGTGGCGGGCACCGGCCCGGCACGCGAAAAACGAGAGAATACCCGATCCGCAGCCCACGTCCACCACCACGTCACCCGGTTTCACAACTTTGGAAATGGCTTGACTGTACGCACCCGTCCGGGTCTCATCAACCAACATCGACAGGTGATAATTGATAAAGTCGGTGTAGTTCGTCATGACGCTCGTTCTCCATCCGGCACCCTCGCCCCTTGAGGGAGAAGGTAGGAATATCCGCCTCATACTAGAGCATGGTACACTACCGGGCAAGACCCTGACGTCATCAATCCCAAACAACAACACACCGGAGTTTTGCGGATTATCGAGAACCCATGCAGACCACATCACAATCCTGGCGACGTTCCCTGCGGTCGTTCGGACACCCGCGGGTCATCACCATGTTGTTTCTCGGCTTCTCGGCCGGGCTTCCCCTCCTCTTGATTTTTTCCTCGCTCTCGTTATGGCTGCGTGAAGCCGGAATCGAACGGGCAACCGTGACCTTCTTCAGTTGGGCGGCCTTGGGCTACTCGTTCAAGTTTGTCTGGGCCCCGCTCGTGGACAGGCTCCCCATCCCGCTCCTGACTTCGAGGTTGGGACGGCGACGCGGATGGATGCTGCTCGCACAGGGATCCATTATTACGGCGATTGTGGGCATGGCGTTTACCGATCCCGCCGAAGGGCACTTGACCATGATGGCCTTGGCCGCCGTACTGCTGGGTTTTTCATCCGCCACGCAGGACATCGTCATCGACGCGTATCGCATTGAATCCGCAGACGTCTCGCTTCAAGCCCTGCTGTCATCTACCTATATCGCGGGGTATCGCGTTGGGATGCTGGTAGCAGGGGCCGGGGCATTGTTTCTCGCCGGCGCATTCGGATCAGCGAAAGGCGCGTATGACTACCAAGCGTGGCAATCGGCGTATCTCATCATGGCCGCGGCCATGACAATAGGCATCCTCACAACGCTCGTCATTTCCGAACCGGCCTCCCATGAACGGCCTGAACCTTCCAAATCAACCGGAGACCACGCGCGGGTCCTGTTCATGTTCATCTCGGCCGTCGTTGGATTCATCATGATTTTTTATTATTCAGGCGAAGTTGCATCCGGGCTCAACCGGACACTAACGGGCACGCTCGGTGCCGAAGTCGCCGCAAGTTTCGTGATCGAAACCGCACGGCTGGGCGCGGGCGTGGCAACGGCATGGCTGATCGCCATCCTTCTGGTCCGTACCGGAGTCGTGAACCGGGACATGATGCAGGAGACCTATATCGCCCCGCTGAAAGATTTTTTCACCCGATACGGGCTGAAATCCGCTTTACTGCTTCTGTTACTGATCGGGGTGTACAGAATTTCCGACATTGTGTTGGGCGTCATCGCCAACGTGTTCTACCAGGACATGGGATTCACCAAACCGGAAATTGCCGGCGTGGTCAAAACCTTCGGACTCTTCATGACCATTGCCGGTGGATTTCTGGGAGGTCTGCTGTCGGTCCGTTACGGCGTGCTTCGCATTCTTCTGTTTGGAGCCGTGTTGTCCGCCGCGACCAATCTCCTGTTTATTGCATTGGCCGAAACGGGCCACAACCTGAACATGCTCTACGTGGTCATTTCCGTTGACAACCTGTCAGCAGGACTGGCCAGCACCGCCTTTGTGGCCTTTCTCTCCAGCCTCACCAATATCCGGTTTACAGCCATGCAATATGCCGTTTTCAGTTCACTCATGACCTTATTCCCCAAAGTCCTGGGCGGGTACTCAGGCACCATCGTCGACAGCCTGGGGTATTCATATTTCTTCACGTTCACCGCCTTACTGGGCTTGCCCGTACTCGTCCTCATTTGGCAAGCGCGAAAGTGTCTGGATACGCCCACGTGAACAACGTCCTTCGCCCCTCCTGACAAAGGAGGGGAATTGAATGGCGAGTACACAACGTCTCTATTTACGCTTCCTCGGAAACGGGATTGACAAGTGTTCCGATCCGTTCGATTTCAATGGCAACCCTGTCGCCCTTCTTCAGGAAGACTTGAGGATTGCGCGCAAATCCCACACCTTGGGGAGTACCAGTCAGGATCACCGTCCCCGTCAATAACGTCGTTCCTTCGCTCAAGAAGCTGATCAGGGACGGCACGTCGAAAATCATGTCCGCGGTGGTGGAATCCTGCATGATTGTGTCATTGAGCGTGGTTGTGATCCTGAGGGCATTGGGATCGGGAACCTCGTCGGGCGTGACCAGGCAGGGTCCGAGCGGGCAAAACGTATCAAATGATTTTCCCCGGCACCACTGCTTGCCCCCACCTTCTTTTTGCCAACGCCGCGCACTGACGTCGTTGGCGCAGGTATACCCCAGCACGTGATCGAGAGCCCGATGCCGGTCAATATTCTTTCCGGGTTTTCCGATGACCACGGCCAATTCACCCTCACAATCAACCTGCTCCGGAGCAACTCTGGGAATAATGATGGGATCACCGGGATGGGCCAGCGCGTTCACCGCCTTGATGAACAGCACGGGATGTTCAGGAATCTTTGCGCCCGTTTCTTCCGCGTGCCGCCGGTAATTCAATCCCACGCACAGAATGCTTGGAGGTTCGACGGGCGCAAGGAGTTTGTCAATCGCAACGACGTGGTCGGTGACCTGGTGCATGTCGTCAGTCGTTTTCTCGATGAGGAGAGCCGACCACTCCTTTATCCACTCACCATAGTGAACGTTACCTGCCGGATCTTGAAAACGGACGATTTTCATGAGATGTTCACGTGGATAACATAACCGGAATGTTCGCTTCTTACCCTACCCGTCAGTTTCCGGCCAAATTGTCACATTAAAACAAAAAGTATATCATGCTCATCAAGACAATTTTCCAATAGACGTTCACATTATCTGTGAAAATCATAGACACCGATCATATCAGGAGGTTGAACAATGCAGAAGCCACGTTCCCGAAGAATCCGTAGTGCATGGATGGTCGCCCTGTGCCTGGCAGGCTGTCCTGTCCTGTCATCCGCAGAAACCATCAAGGCCCAGCTTTCGACGGCACCGAACGTTCCTCCCCCCATTACCCGTGCCAAGCCGGCAACGGTCGTGGTTGAAATGGAAGCGAAGGAATACGTCGGCACCATCGCCGAAGGGAAGCAATATAAATTCTGGAGCTTCAACGGCACGGTGCCGGGTCCCATGATCCGGGTCCGGGTTGGCGATACGGTACAGATTCATTTAACCAACGGCAAGGACAGCTCCGAAAGTCATAATATCGACTTCCATGCGGTCAACGGGCCGGGCGGCGGTGCCGCAATGCTGAATACCGAACCCGGAGAGACAACAGGGTTGAGCTTCAAGGCCATCAATCCGGGGCTGTATGTGTACCATTGCGCCACTGCGTCGCCATCGATTCCAGCTCACATTGCAAACGGTATGTATGGCATGGTCCTGGTGGAACCGGAAGGCGGCCTGCCGCCCGTGGATAAAGAATTCTACGTCCTTCAAAGCGATTTTTACACTAAGGAAGGCAAGGACGGCGTCCTGGAGTTCGATCACAAAAAAGGATCGGACGAACACCCCACTTACGTGGTGTACAACGGGATGGCCGGTTCCCTGGTGAAAAATCCGCTCAAGGCCAAAGTCGGGGACAAAATACGGATTTTCTTCGGCAATGCCGGTCCCAACCTCGTGTCGTCGTGGCACATCATCGGCGAAATCTTCGACAAGGTCTGGACTGAAGGCTCACTCACAACAGCGCCCTTGGAAAACGTGCAGACCACACTGGTGCCGGCCGCGGGATCTTCCATTGCGGAATTTGTCGTCGAAGTCCCCGGCACGTATATCTCGGTGGACCATTCGATCTTTCGTATCGAGAAAGGCGCCTTGGGGCTGCTGAAGGTGGAAGGGAAAAAGAACCCCGACGTCTATAAAGGTCTCCAGTGAGCCGGCTCTCTACCTTTTCCAGAACTGTTCATATTCACGCAAATGCGTGAGTGTTTGGAGGTCCGGCAATCGATCCAAAAAGACCTTGCCGTTCAAATGATCGACTTCATGCTGGATCACGCGGGCGAAAAATCCTTCGGCGTCCAATGCGACGACTTGCCCTTCACGGTCAAGACCACTGACCGTGACCCTTGTCCAACGGGGCACAAGCCCGCGTAAATCCGGCACGCTCAAACAGCCTTCCCACCCCTCTTCCATGGTCTCCGCGTGGTCGATGATCATGGGATTGAGCAAGACCATGAGCGGAACAGCCGGATGGTTCGGGTAACGCGGATTTTCCGGTGACACTTCGATCGCAATGATCTGTTTGGACACGTGAACCTGCGGCGCGGCAACACCCACGCCATCGGCATCCCGCATGGTTTCAACCATGTCATCAATGAGTCGCTGGATTGCCTGCGAATGCAATTCCTCTGAGGAAACAGGTTCGGTTCCCTGCCGAATCCCCGGATGACCCATCCTGGCAATTTTTAACAACGACATAATCCCTTTTCTCCTTCACCCTCACCTTGATCCTCTCCCATCAAGGGAGAGGAAATAAAGAACAATGGCACTCTACTGTATTCATACCGGGTGTTGACATCAAGCATTGCAGGCTGTTCTGCCAATCCCAAGTACTACAAGGGAAGAAAGGATTCGGATTCTGGCCTTTCATTGACTTGTTTTGAAGTCGCATGATACCGTTCTTGCCATGAAAAAGCCTTGTTATTCAATAAGTTTCGACCAATTCCGCCAATTGGCCGCAACGGGGAATCTCGTGCCGGTCTATCGTGAAATTCTGGCTGACCGAGAAACGCCGGTTAGCGCATTTTCGAAAATCAACACCGGTCGGACGGCGTTCCTGTTTGAAAGCATCGAGGGCGGTGAACGTTGGGCGCGATACTCCTTCTTGGGCAACAGCGCCACGCAAGTGCTCTGGGAAGAAGACGGCGTCCTCCACGTCAAGAGAGGGCGGAAAACCGAAACCTTTCCCTTGGGAGACAATCCGTTGGACCATATCAGGACAATCCTGTCCGAGTTTCAGCCGGTACAGGTGCCCGACCTCCCGCGCTTTGTCGGAGGCGCCGTTGGATACCTGGGATACGACGTCGTGCGATTTTTTGAACCGGTTCCCGAGTATCCCAAGGATTCGGCACGACTCCCCCTGTTCGCCTTTTTCGTCACGGATACGCTTGTGATTTTCGATAACGTGCGACATACGGTCAAAGTCGTGGCCAATGCGCATATTGCCTCCTCCAGGAAATCGGACGTCAGGTCCGCCTACGCGGATGCGACGACCCGCATCGAAAAAATGATCGCGAAGCTCAAGACACCCCTGCGACACCGGCCTGCAAGCGCGCGCAGGCACGCTCTCCGCTTCACTTCCAATATGACCCAGGCCACCTTTGAGAAAATGGTGATGCGGACCAAAGAATATATTCAGGCCGGCGACATCATCCAGGCCGTGGTCTCCCAACGGTGGCAAACCAGGATTCGGACGTCGCCTTTGGAAATCTACCGCGCGTTGAGAGTCATCAATCCGTCACCGTACATGTTCTATCTCCGGGTAGCGGGAGTTGAATTGGTGGGATCCTCACCGGAAATCCTGGTCCGGCGTGAAGAGGACCAAGTCGTCGTCCGGCCGATCGCCGGAACCCGGAAACGTGGGGATACCGTTGCGAAAGACCAGGCCTTGGCCGATGAACTGTTGACTGATACAAAGGAACGCGCCGAACACGTCATGCTGGTCGATTTGGGAAGAAACGACGTCGGCCGCGTGGCGCAAACGGGCACTGTCGCGCTTGATCCATTCATGAAAATCGAACGGTACTCGCACGTCATGCACATTGTCTCGCAGGTGACGGGGACGCTTTCTCCCGGCAGAGACGCCTATGACGTGATGAAAGCCTGCTTCCCGGCCGGGACGGTTTCGGGAGCGCCGAAAATCCGCGCCATGCAGATCATCGAAGAACTCGAACCCACGAAACGGGGACCCTATGCCGGCGCGGTGGGCTATTTCAGTTTCTCGGGCAGCATGGATACCTGCATCAACATTCGAACCATTGTCTTTAAAGGCCGGGACGCCTTTATTCAAGCCGGAGCCGGAATTGTGGCCGACTCGGACCCGGCCAGGGAATACGAAGAAACGTGCAACAAAGCCCGCGCCATGATGCGCAGCATCGAAATGGCCGAGCAAGGATTAGAGTAATAATGGGAAGCCGCTGTACACACTCTACCTCCCCTGCCCCCTCTCCCCTTTTTGTGGGAGAGGGCTGGGGTGAGGGGTAATCACATGTTACTCATGATCGACAATTACGACTCCTTTACGTACAACCTGGTGCAGTACCTGGGGGAACTGGGCGCTGATATTGCGGTCTATCGAAATGACAAAATCACGATGGATAAAATTACGGAACTGAATCCGGAACGCATTGTGATCTCTCCCGGTCCATGCACGCCGAACGAGGCGGGCATTTCCGTGGAGGTCATCCGGCACTGTGCCGGGCGCGTTCCGTTGTTGGGCGTCTGCCTTGGACACCAATCGTTAGCCTTTGCCTTCGGCAGTGAAATCATTCGCGCTGATCGCTTGATGCACGGCAAAACGTCGCTGGTCGAACACGACAATCAAACGATTTTTCAAGGCCTGCCCAACCCGTTCGAAGCCACGCGGTATCATTCGCTGATTGTCAACAAGGCAACCTTGCCAACGGATTTTGAAATTTCAGCGCTGACGGAGGAAGGCGAGATCATGGGCCTCCGGCATCGACCGACCGGTGCGGAAGGCGTGCAGTTCCACCCCGAATCCATCCTCACGAAAGCCGGCATGGACCTGTTGCGAAACTTTCTTGAACCCGGCTCCGGCAATGGCAGGACGGCATGATCAAGGACGCGCTTACAAAATTGGTTGACGGCGTCAACCTGACGGAAAAAGAAGCCTACGACGTCATGCTGGAAATCATGCAGGGGGCAACCGCCGAATCCCAAATCGCCGCCTACCTCATGGGCCTTCGGATGAAAGGCGAGACCGTTGAAGAAATCACGGGCTCGGTCAAAGCCATGCGTGAAATGGCCGTGCGAATCCACGTGGGAGATCCCCAGGTCATCGATACCTGCGGAACCGGCGGCGATCGATCCAATACGTTCAACATTTCCACCGCGACCGCCTTCGTGGTTGCCGGAGGAGGCATGACCGTTGCCAAACATGGGAACCGATCGGTGTCTTCACAGTCCGGAAGCGCAGACGTGTTGGCTGCCATGGGCGTCAAGGTCGATCTTCCTCCGGAACGCGTGGAAGCATGCGTCAATGAAATCGGCATCGGCTTCCTGTTCGCGCCGCTCTACCACGGAGCCATGAAGCATTGCGCCAAACCTCGTGCTGAAATGGGCGTACGAACGTTGATGAACATCATGGGCCCGTTGTCCAATCCCGCCGGCGCCGGCATCCAGATCATGGGCGTATACGACCAGGCCCTGACGGAAAAACTTGCCCAGGTCCTGGTCCGTTTGGGCACCCAACATTGTTTTGTCCTGCACGGCAAGGATGGATTGGATGAAATGACGTTGACCGATTTCACGTACGTGTCCGAGGGCAAAGCCGGACGAATTTCGAGCTATCATCTTGCCCCGGAAGATTTCGGATTGACCCGGACAAATCCGAAAGACCTGCGTGGCGGAACACCCGAAGACAATGCCGCCATCATCCAGGATCTTCTCAAGGGACACTTGGGCGCCAAACGTGACGTGGTTCTCATGAATGCCGCTCCGGCGTTCGTGGCCTGCGGGAAAGCCAAAAACTGGAAAGACGGGTTCGCCCAAGCCGCCAGTGCGCTGGATAGCGGCGCCGCGCACGAAAAGTTGCAGAAACTTATCACGTTCTCCAATAAGGCGACGGCATGATCCTGGAACGCATCCTGGAGCATAAAAAGGCCGAACTTCGACGAAAAAAAGGGCGTGGGTACATGGCCGAACTCAAAGGAAGAATCGCCGACCGCCCCGCGCCGTCCGGCTTTATCAACGCCTTGGAGAACGCCTATGCTGCGGACCATCCTGCCCTCATTGCAGAGGTCAAGAAGGCATCGCCCAGCCAGGGATTGATGCGCCCGGAATTTACCGACCGGTATGAACCCGCCGGCATTGCCAACACGTACAAGGAACACGGAGCAGCAGCAGTCTCGGTCTTGACGGACCAGGAGTTCTTTCAAGGGCATTTGGATCACTTGACCAGCGTCAAGGATCGCGTGGGGCTGCCGGCGTTGAATAAGGAATTCATGATCGAAGACATCCAATTTTATGAAGCCCGGGCCCATGGAGCCGATGCCGTTCTCCTGATCGTGGCGGCCTTGGACCGGATTCAACTCGAAGATTTTTATTCAATAGCCAAAGGCCTGGCGCTCGACGTGCTGGTGGAAACACATAACGAAGCGGAAGTGGACAGGACCCTGGAACGAATCTCCGACGCGACGCTGATCGGCATCAATAACCGGGACTTGAAAACCTTCTCAACCGATCTCTCGGTGACTCACCGGCTGGCCCGCCGGATTCCATCGGAAAAAATCATCGTCAGCGAAAGCGGAATCCATAAACGCGAGGACGTCGTGCAAATTCTGGAAGCCGGAGCCAAAGCCATGCTGGTGGGTGAATCCCTGATTCGAGCCGATGATATTGGCGCCAAGATTCAGGAACTCAGGGGAGCGACCGGGCAGGAAAATGAAACCTCGCAGTCCGTTCAAGGAACCCGCTGGATTTAACCTCTACGCTCAGATCCTCAAGTCATGGCTCTGCCAAAAATCAAAATCTGTGGCATCACGAACCAGATCGATGCCTTGCAGGCCGTCGACGCAGGGGCCGATGCGCTTGGGTTCGTCTTCTACAGGAAAAGTCCTCGCCACGTGAACCTGAACGTGGTCAAGTCCATTGTGGCCAATTTACCGCCGTTTGTGTTGCCGGTCGGGGTATTCGTCAATGAGGAACCCGAAAAGGTGCGCAAGACGATGGATGAATGCGGATTGGCGATCGCGCAAATTCATGGAGACGAATCAGCCGAATATTGCGAATCGCTCGGGCGTCCGGTTATCCGGGGAATCAGGCTTCGTGACCGCAACACCTTGTTTGCCATGGCCGAGTACAAGGGACGGGCGCGCGTTCGAGGATTCGTACTGGATGCCTTTTCAGAGACAGCCTATGGAGGCACCGGCAAAACCGCAGACTGGAAACTTGCCACGGAGGCCGCGCAATCGTTTTCTTTTTTGTTGGCAGGAGGACTCACCGCGAACAACGTTCAGGAGGCGATCCGAACCGTGCACCCTTACGGCGTGGACGTCAGCAGCGGCGTCGAGGCCGGTCGGGGCAAGAAAGACCCAGCCAAAGTCACCGCCTTCATCCAAGCCGTGAAACTTGTCTCGTCATCAATCAAGCCGTTATAAAGTAAAGGCCGCAAGGAAGCGTATCTCGACGTTATCCAACGACTCCACCAAATTTCCTCTCCCTTGATGGGAGAGGATTCAGGTGAGGGTGAAAACAAACGTAACCATGGCACGCGTTCCCGTTCAACAAAGCCGGTTCGGCGACTATGGAGGGCAATATGTTCCCGAAACCCTCATGCCCGCCATCACGGAACTGGAACACGTCTATGCAAAACTTCGGACGGACCGCAGTTTCCAAAAGGAATTTCACGAATGTCTCAAACAATACGTGGGTCGTCCGACGCCGCTGTACTTCGCCAAACAACTCACCAGGACGTTGGGCGGAGCTAAAATCTATCTCAAGCGGGAAGACCTCTGTCATACCGGCGCACACAAGATCAACAACACCGTCGGCCAGGCATTGCTGACCAAACGCATGAAAAAGCGGCGCATTATCGCGGAAACCGGCGCAGGACAACACGGCGTCGCGGTGGCGACCATCGCCGCCATGTTCGGACTGGAAGCGGAAGTGTACATGGGAACCGAAGACATGGCGCGCCAGGCGCTCAACGTGTTTCGCATGCGATTGCTCGGCACAACGGTCACGGGCGTGGACGCGGGCAGCCGGACACTCAAGGACGCCATCAGCGAGGCCATGCGTGATTGGACGACCAACGTGCGAACCACGCATTACCTGCTGGGCTCGGTGCTGGGCGCGCATCCCTACCCGATGATGATTCGCGATTTTCAATCGGTCATTGGACGGGAAGCCCGGCGACAGATCATGGCCGTCGAAGGAACGCTCCCGCATTGTCTGGTGGCCTGCGTCGGAGGAGGAAGCAACAGCATCGGCCTGTTCTACCCGTTTATCAAGGATGCACGGACTCTCATGGTCGGGGTGGAAGCCGGCGGCATGGGCTTGACCAGCGGCAAACATGCCGCTCGCTTTGCCGGCGGCGTGCCGGGCGTGCTGCACGGAACGATGACCTACCTGCTCCAGGACCGGCACGGCCAAATCAGCAGCACACACTCGGTGTCGGCCGGTCTTGATTATCCCGCAGTCGGTCCTGAACACGCCATGCACCATGACTCGGGCCGCATTCAGTACACTTCGGCGACGGACCAGGAAGCCTTGGAAGCCTTCGATCTCTTGTCTCAAGAAGAAGGAATTATCCCCGCCCTGGAAAGCGCACATGCCGTAGCTGAAGTCATCAAACGGGCGCCGAAGATGAAGAAAAATCAAATCCTGATCATGAACCTGTCCGGACGCGGGGATAAAGACGTCAATCAGGTCGCCCAGATGCGAGGCATCCAGCTTTGACGATGGCCGCTCCCTCCAATCGCATCACCGCTACGTTTGACCGTCTTCGCCGGCAGGGGAAAAAGGCATTGATTCCCTATATCATGGCCGGGGACCCTTCATTGGCTGAAACGGAAACCCTGGTCGTGGCCCTGGAAAAGGCCGGAGCCGACCTGATTGAACTCGGTGTCCCATTTTCCGATCCCATCGCCGACGGACCCGTGATCCAAAAAGCGGCCGAACGCGCGTTGCGGACAGGCACCTCGTTGCACGGAATTTTACAGTCCATCAAATCCTTGCGAACCAGGACTCAGGTTCCGCTCATCCTGATGACGTACTACAACACCATCATGGCCATGGGGGAGCGGGAATTCTGTGACGCCGCGGTTCGTGCCGGAGTCGATGGCGTCATCATTCCGGACATGCCGCCCGAAGAAGCCGGCTCGTTGCAACGGGCCTCCGCGGAAAAAGGGCCATGCCTGATTTTTCTGCTCGCGCCGACGAGCACCACGGCCAGGAAAGCCGAGGTCATCAAACGCACCAACGGATTCATTTATTACGTGTCCATTACCGGAATTACCGGGGCGAAACTACGCGACATGGATTCCATCAAACACAACGTGCGCGCGCTCCAAAAGAAAGCCGGGAAACCCGTGGCCGTAGGATTCGGCATTGCCACCCCCGACGATGCCCGGCAAATCGCGGCGTTCTCCGACGGCGTCATCGTGGGCAGCGCCCTCGTGCGAAAGATCGAAGAACTCCGACATTCCGCCGACTTGATCCCGGAAATCAGCCGGTTCACGTCCGAACTGAAAACCGCCCTCTCCGATTCGTGTTAAACATTGATGATGTAAACACCGTTCTCAGGGAAATGGCGCCGGCTTGCGCCGGAGGATTTATCCAAAAGATCCAGCAGCCGACGCCCGATACCATCGTCCTTTCACTGCGCCGCCCCGGACGGTCTCTTGCACTTGTCCTTTCAACCCATTCCCAATACGGACGCCTGCACGTCCTGGGTCAAAAAATGCCGTCCGTTCCAATGCCGCCATCGTTCTGTCAATATGCGCGCGCCCATCTCTCGGGAGCACAAATCCATCGTCTCGCCCAAACTCCTGATGACCGCATCGTGTGGTTCGAGCTAAAAAAAGGCGAACAGGTGTTCTTGCTGGTCATTGCATTGACCGGCCGTTCAGCCAACGTCTTCATCCTGGATGCGCAAACCACGGTGCTGCGGTCCCTCAAACCGAGTCGCCAAGCCATTGGACAACCGTTTACCCTCGCTCCCTGTCCCTGGAGGGGCGACAGTCCGGTAGAAGCGTTTCCGCCCACGGCTGATGCGGAGAAGATGGCGTTTCCCGTTTCCGAACGAATCGAAGCCTTTTATTCCACGTCCGAGTTGAACGCGACGCTCGAAGACGAACGTCATCGTCAAATCGCGCACGTCCGCAAACACGTAAAAAAATTGCAGCGACGGATCGAGAAATTGACGCAGGATTTTGCAAAAGTCGATGCGTATCGTGGATATGGACGGTACGGCGAATTGCTGAAGAGCCACGTCTCTGCCTTGGGCAAAGGTCAGAAACACGTGACCGTCGTTGATTACTTTGATGACGGGCTGCCGGAGATCACGCTCCCGTTGAACCCGGAAAAAGACGGACCCGGGAACCTGAAAAATTATTTCACGAAATACGGAAAATTTACGGGAGCCCGGAAAAACCTTGTCCCCCGGCTGAACCAGGCCAAAACGGAATTGATGAAATACCAGCAGGAATTGGAAGCCCTGGAGAGTGGAAAATTGACACACTCACAAGAAACTGAACCGGTAGCGGCACTGTCGAAACGGCAGGCACCGCCACGTGACCCACAACGTTCCAGGCAAAACCCCCAACCGGCCGTGCCATACCGTGAATTTTCCTCTCAGGAAGGATGCCCCATCCTCGTCGGCAAAACGGCCAAGGATAACGACACCGTGACGTTCAAGGTATCCAAACCCGATGATCTTTGGCTGCACGCCAGGGGAACTCCGGGATCACACGTGATCGTCAGGCTGGAAAAGAAACAGCAGGTTCCTCCGGAAACCTTGAAGGACGCCGCGACCCTGGCGTTGTTTTACAGCGATCTGCGAAAAAGCGGAAAAGGCGAAGTCATCTATACCTTGAGAAAAAACGTCAGGAAGCCCAAGGGCGCAAAGCCCGGGTCGGTCACCGTGACCCAGGAAAAGAACCTATGGGTCTTCGTCGATCAGGCCCGTTTGGATCGACTGAAAGAATCCGGATGATCTCCCTCCCCTATCGCAACAAACAAGGAGCATGACATGAGCGATGCATTGACGGAAGAAGTACGAACACAGAGAAAGCCGAACTATGACGTCCATCCTCTTATTTTGAACCGGTGGTCTCCCCGTTCGATGACCGGTGAAGAATTATCCGATGACGAACTCATGCCGCTGTTTGAGGCAGCTCGTTGGGCGCCGTCGTCGAATAATGCGCAACTGTGGCGATTCGTGTATGCAAAACGTCAGACGACGTGCTGGGAGACATTCGTGGATTTGCTGGCCGAAGGCAATAAAGTATGGGCCAGGCAGGCAGCCGCACTGATCGTTGTCACCTCCAGGAAACTCTTCGAACGGAACGACAAACCCGCGGTCACATATGCCTTTGATGCCGGCGCGGCGTGGGAAAATCTTGCATTGGAAGGAACACGGCGAGGGTTGGTCGTACACGGGATGCAAGGATTCGATTACGAGAAGGCCAGGAGAGAACTGCACGTCCCCGAAGACTACGACGTCCTGGCCATGATCGCCGTTGGAAAGCGGGCGCCAAGGGAATCCCTGCCCGATCATCTTCAAGAGAGAGAACTCCCAAATGACCGGCGGCCACTGGCTGAAATCATCGTGACCGGCCGGTTCGGAGAAGAAGAACGTCACTGAGACCCATTGACTTTTTAGCAAGCTTCAAGTAATGGTTTCCAGCATGTACCTTTCTGGACTTACAAAAATGCAAATCACTCAGTCTGAATTATTCCCCTCGAAAATCTTTGGCAAGTTATTGCCAGCAACACGCGTTGTCCTGTATACTGGATGTTTCGGTATAATTAAGAGCCGAGCCGAGCCGAGCCGAGCCGAGCCGAGCCGAGCCGAGCCGAGCCGAGCCGAGCCGAGCCGAGCCGAGCCGAGCCGAGCCGAGCCGAGCCGAGCCGAGCCGAGCCGAGCCGAGCCGAGCCGAGTCGAGCCGAGCCGAGCCGAGCCG